>NZ_JBEOTZ010000020.1:0-153926 GCF_040303825.1 Streptomyces sp. NPDC094143 | reverse complement strand
ACGCAATCCACGCAACTACCTGGCCTTTCTCGGCCTCGCCGCAGCCCTCTGCTGCTACAAGCGGTACGTCCGCCTCACCACATAGGACACCGTCTTAGACACGGTCCACGTCACTCCCGCTCGTTCGAGCGACTTTTTCGAACCAACCGTCGCTGAGGAACGAAACTGACAACATGCCGCCGTCGTTCGTCAACCTCGAGTTGAAGGCGGGCCATTGGAACGGCAGGTCAATGAACGGCAACTGTCGGTGCTGCAGTGGGTGGAAGACGGGTGCCCTGCGGGCGTCTGGGAGACCAGCTCCTACAAGACCACCTGTCAGGCACTGCAGAACCGGGGCCTGGTCACGGTCTCCCGGAAGGGAGGGCAGTGGAGCGCAGCCCTTACGAGTGCAGGCCGACACTATCTGGCGCACGGCACCTACCCTCCCCGTGAGTTTCGCCCGAGGAAGGCCCAAGCCGCCGCTCCACGACCCCAGTCCACCCGGGCGCAGGAGACTCCGGCCGCCGCACGTAAGCCAGGCCCTCCCGCACAACCTCGTGTGACGTTCACGGAGCAGCTGTTGCAGGAGCTCGCGGACGCCGGCGGGCGGATCGTCAAGAGCGGTAACGGGCCGGAGTTGGAGAAGTGGCCGTCCCGCGTCGCCGCGGCACGCAGGTCCGGAAGGGTCCCGGAGACGAAGGAGTTGTACGGGGGCTGGTGCCCTGGCGGGTACGAGATCAAGCTCGTCGACATCCCCTCCTGGCGCCTCGCCGTCCTCGAACCCGTCCCCGTCCCCTCCCGGCTCGCGCGGCCACACACCGTGGTCCGGGCCATGCAAGCCGAATCCCAGCCGCTGGGCCTGACCAAGCCCGTCCAAGGACGTGCCCTCCGGCTCATTCATGCACTGGTCACCGCCGTCGAGGCCAATGGGCACTCCAGCTCAGCCGGACAGACCGACTTCGCGCCGCCATCTCATCGCCGCCGCAGCGCGTCTCCCCATTTCACCATCACCGCACAGGGCCAGACCGTGGGGTTTCTCGTCCTACAGGAGCAGGACCGGACCGAGCACGTCGCCACCGAGAAGGAACTCGCCGCCGCCCCGAAGAACTCCTGGATCAGGATCCCCCGCTACGACTACACCCCGTCCGAACGACTCCGCTTCGTCCTCAGCGGCGGCCAGCCGCACCGGTCGAGCGAATGGGCCGACGCCCCCAACCATCCTCTCGAAGACCAGCTCGCCGAAATCGCCCAAGAGGTCACGCTCCGTGGCGAAGCCGCCGAACGCAGACGCCTCGACGAGATCGAAGCAGCGCGCCAGAAGCGCATCCGCTGGGAAGCCGCCATGGAAGAAGCCCGCATCCGCTACGCCGAGGCGTACCGCGTCAGGCACTTCGAGGCGCAGGAAGCGGCATGGCGCCACGCCACCCGACTGACGGAGTACGTAAGCGCCGTACGCACGCGTGTCGACGCCATGCCTCCGGGCCAGGCCAGGATCGAAGCCGAATCATGGATCAGTTGGGCAGCGGCCACCATCGAGCGCCTCGACCCACAGAGCACACCGCCCCGACTGCCCGACATCCCCGAACCACGAGCCGACGATCTGAAGCCCTTCCTCGGGCACTGGAACCCCTACGGGCCCACCTACTGAGCGCCCGCTCCGCGAAACGTCCAGCCCGCCGAAGTACGGCCGTCCGGAACTCGGTTGATTTTCGTTCAAGTTCCCGCAAAGCCAGCCTTCGGAAGCACCGCTTCCACCCAGCAGGATCTGCACGATCAGTTAGGTGACACACCATCAGAACGAGCGTCAAATGAGCGTCACGAGCGTCATTTCAGCGTCAAGATATCGCCCGTAACGCCCACACCGCACATAATGCGCACACACAAAACCGCAGGTCAGGAGCCCTTCGCGGCCGGTTCAAGGATCGCGACACACTCAACGTGGTGGGTCATCGGGAACAGATCGAACGCCCGCAGCGTCCGCACCCGGTACCCGCCCTCCCGGAAGTACCCGAGGTCCCGTGCCAGCGCCGCCGGATCGCACGCCACGTACGCGATCCGCCGTGCGCTCAGCGACGACAGGTGCTCCACCGTCTTGCGCCCCGCCCCGGCCCGCGGCGGGTCCAGGACGATCAGGTCGACCTCCGTGATGCCCGTGCGCGGCAGCACGCTCTCGACCTTGCCCTGCTCGATCCGCACACGGTCGAAGTCGGCGAGGTTGTGGCGGGCGTCCTCCACCGCGCGCTTGCCGGACTCGATGCCGAGCACCGCACCCTGGTCGCCGACCCGGTCGGCGAGGGCGCCGGCGAAGAGGCCGACGCCGCAGTAGAGGTCGAGCGCCATGTCGCCCTTGCGCGGCAGCAGGCCCTGCATGACGGCCGTCACCAGGGTGTCCGCCGCCATCGGGTGGACCTGCCAGAAGCCGCCGTTGGCCACGCGGTGGGTGCGGCCGTCCGCGCGCTCGCGGACGAACGGGCGGCCGTGGACGCGGTGGACACCGCCGGAGCGCTCGTCGACGCGCAGGACGGACACCGGGCGGTCCAGCTCTACCAGCGGCAGGCGCGCGCCCGGCTTCGGCGTGAGGATCACCTGCCGGTCCTGCGAACCCGTCGCCGCGATCGCCTCGACGGAGTCCATGCCGGTCCAGTCGCGCTTCTCGACGCCCAGCTCGCTGACGCCCTCGGCGGCGATCATGCAGTGGTCGATCGGCTCGACCTCGTGCGAACGGTGCCGGCGCAGACCGGCCCGGCCGTCGGCCGTGACGGCGTACTGCACGCGCGTGCGCCAGGCCGGGACCTGGCCTGCGGGCACCTTGTCGCCCTCGGCGGGCACCACCGTGCCGTCCCAGCCGGCCTCCTCCGGGGTGAGCCCGGCCAGCCGCTGGAGCTGCTCGGCGATCACGTCGGCCTTGAGCCGCCGCTGCGCCCCGGGCTTTGCGTGCTGCCAGTCGCAGCCGCCGCAGCGGCCCGGGCCGGCGTACGGGCAGGGCTCGTCGATGCGGTCCTTGGAGGCGTCGAGCACGCGCACCGCGTCGGCCCGCAGGAACCGCGCGCCCTCCTCGCCCTCGGTGACCCGGGCCACCACCCGCTCACCGGGCAGGGCGTGCCGGACGAACAGCACCTGGCCCTCGGACGTACGGGCGATGCAGTGGCCGCCGTGGGCGACGGGGCCGACCTCGACCTCGTACTCCTCCCCCACCAGCGACTTCCTCGGTTCTGCCTGCATGGCGGGGTGACTCCATAACGCGTGAGGGACAAGTGCCGTACGGAAACGGCCGGACAACAGCCCACCAGTCTACGTGGCTGCGGCCCGGCCGATTCACACCCTCCGTCGGCTCACGGTTTGTGCTCGGTGGTCTCCTTCGACCGCACCTGCGCGGGGCCCCGGCGCACCGACCCCGGCGCGTTCCACTCCTGCTGCCTGCGGGCCCGCCGCTTGGCCACCTCGGAGGACTGCAGCTGGTACGGCACGGAGGTCACCATGATTCCCGGCGTGAACAGCAGCCGGCCCTTCAGCCGCAGGGCGCTCTGGTTGTGCAGCAGGTGCTCGTACCAGTGGCCGACGACGTACTCGGGGATGATCACGGAGACCGCGTCGCGCGGCGACTCCTTGCGCAGACTCTTGACGTACTCGATGACCGGCCGCGTGATCTCGCGGTAGGGCGAGTCCAGGACCTTCAGCGGTACGTCGATGCCGCGCCGGTTCCACTCCTCCTGCAGCGCCTTGGTCTCGGCCGGGTCGACGTTGACGCTGAGGGCTTCCAGGGTGTCCGAGCGCATCAGCTTGGCGTAGGCCAGGGCGCGCAGCGTCGGGCGGTGGATCTTGGAGATCAGCACGACCGAGTGGACCCGGGAGGGCCGGACGCTGTCGTCGCTCGGGCCGTCGGGGGCGGCGATCTCGGCGGCGACCCGGTCGTAGTGCTTACGGATGGCCGTCATCGTCGCGTAGAAGATCACCATGCCGAGCAGGGCGACCCAGGCGCCGTGCGTGAACTTGGTGACGAGGACCACCACCAGCACCAGGCCGGTGAAGAACGCGCCGAAGGCGTTGATGGCGCGCGAGCGGATCATGTGGCGGCGCTTTGCCTGGTCCTTCTCGGTGGCCAGGTGGCGGTTCCAGTGCCGGACCATGCCGGTCTGGCTGAGCGTGAAGGACACGAAGACGCCGACGATGTACAGCTGGATCAGGCGGGTGGAGTCGGCGCCGTAGACCCCGACCAGCAGGGCGGCGGCGCCCGCGAGGAGCACGATGCCGTTGGAGAAGGCCAGGCGGTCGCCGCGGGTGTGCAGCTGGCGCGGCAGGTAGCGGTCCTGGGCGAGGATCGAGCCGAGCAGCGGGAAGCCGTTGTAGGCGGTGTTGGCGGCGAGGAACAGCACCAGCGCGGTGGCCGCCGCCAGGACGACGAACAGGAAGCTGCCCTTGCCGAAGACGGCCTCGGCGACCTGGGAGATCACCGGGTTCTGCACGTAGTCGGGGCCGAGCGGGACGCCGTTGTGGACGAGGTCCTTGGCCGGGTTCTCGGCCATGCGCACGTCGGTCGCCGCGGCCAGCGCGATGATGCCGCAGAACATGGTGACGGCCAGCAGGCCCATCATCGCCAGCGTGGTCGCGGCGTTCCTCGACTTGGGCTTGCGGAAGGCCGGCACGCCGTTGGAGATCGCCTCGACGCCGGTGAGGGCGGCGCAGCCGGAGGAGAAGGCGCGCAGCAGCAGGAAGACCAGGGCGAAGCCGGCCAGGCCCGGGTGCTCGGGCTTGATGACGTAGTCCGCGGTCGGTGCCCGCATGCTGTCGTCCAGGACGAGTCCGCGGAAGGCGCCCCACGCGAGCATGGTGAAGACACCGGCGACGAAGACGTACGTCGGGATCGCGAAGAGGGTGCCCGACTCGCGCACACCGCGCAGGTTCATCAGGGTCAGCAGCACGATCACGCCGAGCGCGCAGGCGACCTTGTGCTCGACGACGAAGGGGATCGCGGAGCCGAGGTTCTCGATGCCGGAGGAGATCGAGACGGCGACGGTGAGGACGTAGTCCACGAGCAGCGCGCTGGCGACCGTCAGACCCGCCTTGGGGCCGAGGTTGGTGTTGGCCACCTCGTAGTCGCCGCCGCCACTGGGGTAGGCGTGCACGTTCTGACGGTACGAGGCCACGACGGTGAACATCAGGACGACGACCGCGACCGCGATCCACGGACTGAAGTGGTACGCCGTCACACCCGCGATCGACAGGACGAGCAGCACCTCGCCGGGCGCGTACGCCACGGAGGACAGCGGGTCGGAGGCGAAGACGGGGAGTGCGATGCGCTTCGGCAGGAGCGTTTCCCCGAGCCGGTCACTGCGCAGTGCGCGCCCGATCAGGATCCGTTTGGGCACGTCGGTCAGTTTGGACACAACAGAGGATCGTAAGCGTTCGAACGCGAGGTCGCCCACCCGCCACCCCTCATCGGCGTTCCCTCTGCTCTCCGAGTGAATTCACCGGCTCGTGCGGCTGCGGATTCCGCAGGTCACGCCACTTCCATGCCTATATGACTAAGCCCGTCCCCGACCTGGCCGTCACCACCCCAGGAGGCCCTCATGCACACCGCCGCGGAACTGATCGGCGCCGCAGCCACACTCGTCGTCCTCGGAATCCTCACTGTGGCGAGCGTGCGCAGCATCAGCCGCCGATGAGCAGCTGCGCCACCCCGGCCTCCAGCTCCTCGGGTCCGATGCTGTCCGTGCGGGTCGACGGAACCGTGCAGGCGTAGGCGCCGGCCACCGTGCCGTGCAGGGCGCATCGGTGGGGTGGTTCGTCGGCGAGCCAGGCGCGGAGGAACGCGGCCGCGAAGGCGTCGCCCGCGCCGTTGGAGTCGACGACCGGGGCCGGGGGCCTGGCGGCGGGTACGCGGGTCAGCGCGCCGCCGGCCAGCAGGTACGCCCCGTCGGCCCCGGCGGTGGCGACGACGGCCCGGGCGCGGCCCCGTTGGGCGATCCGCCGCATGACCGCCTCCGGGTCGGCGAGGGCCGCGCTGGAGAGGAAGACGAGGTCGGCCTCGTGGGCGAACGGCTCGTGGTACGGGTTCACCCCGTCCCAGTCGTGCAGGTCGGTGGAGATCGTGACGCCCGCCGCGCGCAGCACCGGCAGCGCGTGGACGCACGGCTGGGTGATGACGACGTGGGCGTGCCTGCTCACGGACGCCAGTTCCCGCACCGTCGCCTCGGGCAGCCGGTCCGTCTCCGCCGAGCGCGTGGCGTCGTACAGGGACAGCCGCCGCCCGTCGGGGTCGACGAGGTTGACCGCGCGCTTGGTGCCGAGCGGCTGAGGGACGGCGGTGAGCGGGACGCCCCGGTCGCGGTGGAGCGCCCGGACGAGCTCGCCCTCGGGGTCCTCGCCGAGCATGTCGAGGTGGTGCGTGCGCAGCCCCAGCCCGCTCAGCGCCAGTGCGACGAAGTCCCCGCTCTGGCCCGCGCGCGTCACGATCCCGGGCCGGATCATGTGGCTGTCCGCGTAAGGGACGGGCAGTTCGGGCACGTGCACGATCGTGTCCACGCCCGCGCCGCCCAGCACCAGGACGTCGATCTCGATGGTCATGGCAGATTCCTCCTTCACCCGGGATCGCGCCGAGACCCTGGCAGGGCCCGGGCAACGCCCCCGGCTTTGCCGATACGTTGGAGTCGGGCAGCCGGACGCGGCACCGCCCCCGGAGGGCATCATGGCCTGATTCCACCGGCATGATGTTGCCTGGCGGCCCGCACTCAGGCCGCGACGTGTTGCCTGGCGAGCCGAAAGAGAGACATGAGCACGACATTCATGAAGGCCAGAGAGCCTGCAGGAAGCACGGTGTGACGCGATGCATATTGTCATCATGGGTTGCGGAAGGGTGGGTTCCGCTCTGGCCCAGAACCTCGAGCAACAGGGGCACACGGTCGCCGTGGTCGACCAGGACCCCACCGCCTTCCGCCGGCTGGGCTCGGGGTTCGGCGGCCGCCGCGTCACGGGCGTCGGCTTCGACCAGGACACCCTGCGCGAGGCGGGCATCGAGGAGGCCGGCGCCTTCGCCGCCGTCTCCAGCGGTGACAACTCCAACATCATCGCCGCCCGCGTGGCCCGTGAGATGTTCGGCATCGAGAACGTCGCCGCCCGCATCTACGACCCGCGCCGCGCCGAGGTCTACCAGCGGCTGGGCATCCCCACCGTCGCGACCGTCCGCTGGACGGCCGACCAGATGCTGCGCCGGCTGCTCCCCTCCGGCGCCGAGCCGCTGTGGCGCGACCCGACCGGCGGTGTCCAGCTCGCCGAGGTGCACACCTCCACCGCCTGGGTAGGCCACAAGATCAGCCGGATCCAGGAGGAGACCGGCGTGCGCGTGGCGTTCCTGACCCGGCTCGGCGAGGCGGTCCTGCCCACCTCGCAGACGGTGCTGCAGGAGGGCGACCTGGTGCACGTGATGATGCGCACCGACGAGGTCGACAAGGTCGAGGCGGCGTTCGCCAAGGGTCCCGAAGAGGAGGGCGGTCACTGATGAGGGTCGCCATTGCCGGAGCCGGCGCGGTCGGCCGCTCGATCGCGGGCGAACTGCTGGAGAACGGCCACGAGGTCCTGCTGATCGACAAGGCGCCGACCGCCATCTCGGTCGAGCGCGTCCCGCAGGCCGAGTGGCTGCTGGCCGACGCGTGCGAGATCACGTCCCTGGACGAGGCGGCGCTCCAGCGCTGCAACGTCGTGATCGCCGCGACGGGCGACGACAAGGTCAACCTGGTCGTGTCCCTGCTGGCCAAGACGGAGTACGGCGTCCCGCGCGTCGTCGCCCGGGTGAACAACCCGAAGAACGAGTGGCTGTTCAACGAGTCCTGGGGCGTGGACGTCGCCGTCTCCACGCCGCGTCTGATGTCGGCCCTGGTCGAGGAGGCGGTGAGCGTGGGCGACCTGGTCCGCCTGCTCCGCTTCAGCCACGGCGACGCCAACCTCGTCGAGCTGACCCTGCCGGAGGAGTCGGCCCTGGCCGGCACGCAGGTGGGCGACGTCGAGTGGCCCGAGGACACGTCCCTGGTCACGATCATCCGCGGCACGCGCGTCCTGACCCCCTCCCGGGAGGACTCCCTGGAGGCGGGCGACGAACTCCTCTTCGTGGCCGCGCAGGCCCGTGAGGAGCAGCTGGAGGACCTGCTGTCGGTACGCCGGGACAGCGCGGCGAGCTGACGGGCCGGGCAGGCACACGGAAGGGGCGTCCCGCACCACGCGGGACGCCCCTTCACTCAGTTCTGCGGGATCACTGCCCGTCACCAGCTCGGCGGCGTCCCTGCCCCGTCACCAGCTCGGCGGGATCACTGCTCGGCGGAGCGGGCCGCGGCCTGCCGTTCCCTCTCCTCGGCGGCCTTCTCCTCCGCCTCCATCTCCGCGAACACGTCGATCGGCGCGGGCGCCTTGGCCAGGAAGACCCAGGTCAGCCACACCGCGAGCAGGAAGGGCGGGATCTTCAGGGCGACCAGGACCCAGCCGAGCTGCGTCGTGTCGGCCCACCAGTACAGCGGGAAGAGGATCGCGCACTTGGCGAGCAGGATCGCGCCCCAGGCGTAACTGGCCTTCGTGTAGGCCTTCTTGCGCCCCGGGTTCCGGGTGCGCCAGGAGAGGTTCTCCTTGAAGACCGGGCCGAGGATCAGCCCGATCAGCGGCACCCCGCACACGGCCGTGATCACGTACGCGAGCCCGAGGCCCAGCGTGTAGAGCATGCCGGGCAGGTAGAAGTCCTTGGCGTTGCCGGTCATCATCGCGAAGACGACACCGAAGGCCACACCGAAGACACCGCTGAAGGCGTGCTTGACGGTGTCCTTCATCACCAGCCGGACCACGACCAGCACCAGCGACACGGCCAGCGCCGCGATCGCCGACAGGTGCAGGTCCTTGTTGATCGTGTAGATGGTGACGAAGAGCAGGCCGGGCACCACCGTCTCGACCATGCCCCGCACGCCGCCGAACGCCTCGAACAGGGCGGCCTCGGTCACCGCCCGGGCGTCGTCCGCAGAATTCTCTTCGGTCGGCTTGTCGAGCGACGTCACCGGCTACTCCCGTCCGAGGGGTCTCAGTTCGTACTTGGGATTGAACAGCACCCGGCGGCCCCGGCTCATCGAGATCCGGCCCGATGCGATCAGCTTGCGGCCCGGCTCTATGCCCACGATGGACCGCCGGCCGAGCCACACCACGTCCAGTGCGGCCGAGCCGTCGAACAGCTCGGCCTCCAGGGCCGGGACTCCGGCGCGGGGGCGCAGGGTGACCGTGCGCAAGGTACCAGTAACCGTCACTATCTGGCGGTCCTGGCAGTCTCCGATCCGGGTACAGCCGGCCGTCTCGGTGTCCTCCCGCAGTTCCTCGGACTCCAGGTCCTCCTGCGACGAGGAGAGCCGGTCGAGCATGCGCCGGAACCGGCCCGCCGGCTTTTCGGAACGAGGAACAGCACTCATATCTGAAGCGTACCGGGGCGTGCCGACATCTCCGTAGCCCCGCGGCGGCGAGGACCCCGTCGAGCGGGCACGGCTCACTTCTCGAACCGGTACCCCATCCCCGGCTCCGTGATGAAGTGCCTGGGACGGGACGGATCCGCCTCCAGTTTCCTCCGCAGCTGTGCCATGTACACGCGCAGATAGTTGGTCTCCGTCCCGTACGACGGCCCCCACACCTCCTGCAGCAGCTGCTTCTGCCCGACCAGGCGGCCGCTGTTGCGCACCAGTACTTCCAGCAGGTGCCACTCGGTGGGGGTCAGCCGGACGTCCTTCCCGGCACGGTGGACCTTCTTCGCGGCCAGGTCGACGGTGAACTCCCCGGTCTCCACGATCACGTCGCCCTCACCGCCCCCGGCCGGCTCGGCCCGGCGCACGGCGGCCCGCAGCCGCGCCAGCAGCTCGTCCATGCCGAACGGCTTGGTGACGTAGTCGTCGGCGCCCGCGTCCAGCGCCTCGACCTTCTCGTCGGAGGAGTGCCGGGCGGACAGCACCAGGATCGGCACCCGCGTCCAGCCGCGCAGGCCCCTGATCACCTCGACGCCGTCCATGTCGGGCAGCCCGAGGTCGAGGACGACCACGTCGGGGTGGCGGGCCGCGGCGAGCTGGAGGGCCGTGGCGCCGTCGTGGGCCGCGTCGACCTCGTACGTGCGTGCCTTGAGGTTGATCACGAGGGCGCGGACGATCTGCGGCTCGTCGTCGACCACCAGGACGCGGGTCATGAGGCCTGCCTTTCCGGTTCTGCCAGAGGTGCCGCGGGGTCCGCCGGGAGGACCGGCTCCGGGCGCGTTCCCGCCGCGCGGAGGGTGAGGACCATGGTGAGTCCGCCGCCGGGGGTGTCCTCGGCGTTCAGGGTGCCGCCCATGGCCTCGGCGAAGCCGCGCGCCACCGCGAGCCCCAGACCCACCCCGGCGCCGCGCGGGGCGTCGCCGTAGCGCTGGAAGGGTTCGAAGATACGTTCCTTCGCCGTGTCCGGGACGCCCGGTCCCCGGTCGGCCACCCGCACCTCGACCCGGTCGGCGAGCGCGCTGGCGGCGACCAGCACGGGCACGCCGGGCGGACCGTACTTGACGGCGTTCTCGACGAGGTTGGCCATCGCCCGCTCCAGCAGACCCGGGTCGACCTCGACCATGGGCAGGCTCTCCGGCACGTCCAGGTCGACACTGCCCTCGGGCACGCCGCCGAGCGCCATCGGCGCCACCTCGTCGAGGTCGATCTCCCGGATGAGCGGGGTGACGGTGCCGGTCTGCAGGCGGGACATGTCGAGCAGGTTCCCGACGAGGTGGTCGAGCCGGTCGGCACCCTCCTCGATGCCCTCCAGCAGCTCGGCCCGGTCCTCCTCGGACCACTCGACGTCCTCGGACCGCAGCGAGGACACCGCCGCCTTGATCCCGGCCAGCGGTGTGCGCAGGTCGTGGCTGACGGCGGCCAGCAGCGCCGTGCGGATGCGGTTGCCCTCGGCGAGCCCCCGGGCCCGGTCGGCCTCCTCGCGGAGCCGGCGCCGGTCCAGCACGACGGCGGCCTGGGCGGCGAAGGCGGCCAGCACCCGGCGGTCCTCGGCGGGCAGGACCCGGCCGGTCAGCGCGAGGGCCATGTGGTCCCCGACCGGCATGTCCACGTCCGCCTGGTCGGGCCGCTCGACGGCACGCCCCTGGCCGACGCGGCCTGCGCAGGTCCACGGCTCGACGTCGCCGGCCCGTTCCAGCAGGGCGGCGGACTCCATGCCGAAGGTCTCCCGGACCCGTTCCAGCAGCTCCTCCAGGCCGGTCTCGCCGCGCAGCACGTTGCCCGCGAGGAACGACAGGATCTCCGACTCGGCCCGCAGCCGGGCCGCCTGGTGGGTGCGGCGGGCGGCGAGGTCGACCACGGAGGCCACCGCCGCGCCGACGGCCACGAAGATCACGATGGCGACGATGTTCTTCGGGTCGGCGATGGTCCACCGGTGCAGCGGCGGTGTGTAGAAGTAGTTCAGCAGCAGCGACCCGACGGCCGCCGAGGCCAGGGCCGGCGCCAGCCCGCCGAGCAGGGCCGCCGCCACCGTCAGCGCCAGGAACAGCAGCATGTCGTTGGCGAGGCCGAGTTCGACGGTGCTCAGCAGTGCCGTCAGGACCGGCGGCCCGGCGACACCGGCGATCCAGCCCCACACCCGCCGGGACCGCCCGAGGCGCACGCCCCGGGCCACCGGCAGGCCGCGGCCCTTGGCGACCTCGTCATGGGTGACGATGTGCACGTCGAGGTCGGGCCCGGACTCCCGCGCGACGGTGGCGCCGACGCCGGGCCCGAAGACGTACTGCCAGGTCTTGCGGCGGGAGGAGCCGAGGACGATCTGGGTGGCGTTCACACCGCGGGCGAAGGAGAGCAGAGCGGCCGGTATGTCGTCGCCGACCACGTGGTGGAAGGTGCCGCCGAGGTCCTCGGCCAGCGTTCGCTGGAGGGCCAGTTCCTTGGGCGAGGCGGAGGCCAGCCCGTCGCTGCGCGCTATGTACACGGCGAGCACCTCGCCGCCGGCGCCCTTCTCGGCCAGCCGGGCGGCGCGTCGGATGAGCGTACGGCCCTCGGGGCCGCCGGTCAGGCCGACCACGATCCGCTCCCGCGAGCCCCATATCCGCGAGACCCGGTGTTCGCTGCGGTACTGGGTGAGGTGGGCGTCGACCCGGTCGGCCACCCACAGCAGGGCCAGCTCGCGCAGGGCGGTGAGGTTGCCGGGGCGGAAGTAGTTCGACAAGGCCGCGTCGACCTTGTCGGGCTGGTAGATGTTGCCGTGCGCCATCCTCCGCCGCAGCGCCTCGGGCGACATGTCGACCAGCTCGACCTGGTCGGCCCGCCGCACCACCTCGTCCGGCACGGTCTCCTGCTGCCGCACGCCGGTGATCGACTCGACGACGTCGCCGAGGGACTCCAGGTGCTGGATGTTGACGGTCGAGACGACATCGATGCCGGCCGCCAGCAGTTCCTCCACGTCCTGCCAGCGCTTGGCGTTGCGGGAGCCGGGGACGTTGGTGTGGGCGAGTTCGTCCACCAGGGCGACCTGGGGCCCGCGGGCGAGCACGGCGTCGAGGTCCATCTCGGGGAAGACGCCCCCGCGGTACTCCAGCTCCCGGCGCGGCACCTGCTCGAGGCCGTGCAGCATCACCTCGGTGCGGGGCCGGCCGTGGTGCTCGGCGAAGGCGACCACGCAGTCGGTGCCCCGCTCGACGCGGCGGTGCGCCTCGGACAGCATCGCGTACGTCTTGCCGACGCCCGGTGCCGCACCGAGGTAGATCCGTAGCTTGCCGCGTGCCATGGCCCCATTGTCTTCCGGTCCGCTGCCCGCGCAGCGTCGAGCTCCGCTGCCTGCGCAGCGTCGACCTTACGGCCGGCCGCGGCGGCGTGCCGGTGCCGGACGGGTCCGCGGGACCGTCTTTGACGGAACCCTGACGCGCCCGGCCGGGCGGAGGCCTCAGGCGGGGTTGTCGCCGTGGGTGAGGGTCTCCCAGGCGACGAAGAGGTTGTTGCTGCCGGCCGGGCGGCCGCGCAGGGTCAGCGTCTCGGTATTGGTCATGGCGTGCCCGAGGCGGTTGGCGAGGGCGTTGTGGCCGACCTCGGGTATCGGGCCGAGTCCGGGCTTGAGCGAGCCGCCGCACAGCCAGCTCGGGACGGCGCCGCCGAGCTCGTACTTGGCGTGGAAGCCGAGCCCGTGCCGCAGCCGCTCCCCCACGTCCGTGCCGTAGAGGTCCTGGCCCTGGATCCGGCTGGTCTCGGCGACGTGCGAGATGGCCGAGAGGCCGTAGCCGGTGTGCGTGAAGTCGCGGCAGGTCTCCTGGCTGAGCCCGTTGACGAAGGTCGACTGCCCCTGCCAGTACTTGACGATCTTGTCCCGGGTGTCGAGGTTCTGGCTGGGGACGGTCTTCGGCAGCGCGCCGTCGGACTCCAGGTAGACGTAGGCGGCCGTCCGGGTGCGGAACTTCGCCATGGCCTTGTCGTAGGACGCCTTGTCCTCCAGGAAGACGGAGATGCCGACGGCGGCCTCCATCATCGACAGCTCCCAGTTCCCGTTGGAGTTGGAGCCGTTGATGATCTCGGGCAGGTAGACGGTGCGGAGCATGGTGGCGAAGCGCCCGGAGCCGGCCCAGGTCCCGGTGTACGTGTACTTGATGATCTCGGCGGCCCTGGGCCAGGAGGAGCCCGCCCAGCCGGTCTGCAGGGGCGCGTTGCTGTTGGTGTGGTCGCGGATCACGGCGGACCAGGCGTCCATCAGCTCGATGGCCTTGCGCGCGTGCCGTTCGTCGCGCGTGATGTACCAGGCCAGGGCGTGGGTGTACGCGGCGATCGCGTCCTCGCGTTCGTCGGTGCAACCGTAGTTGGGGTTGGAGTACGAGCCGCACTCGACGACCGCCCGGGGCTTGGGTGTGCGGTTCAGGTCGGCGTACCTGCTCGCCATCATCTGGTCGAAGGCGCCCTTCCAGGGCTGGGCGCCGGCGGTGACCTTGGACCGGGCGAAGTCCAACTGGCCCTTGGAGACGGTGACGCCGGGGTGGACGAAGGCCGCGGGGGCGGCGGGGGCGCTGGGGGCGGCTCCGGCGGGCCAGGCGAGGACTCCGGCGACGAGGGCGGCCGCGGCCGCGAAGAGAGCGGTTCTGCGCATGCGTGGGGGCCTTCTGTTCTCGTATGTGAACGCAAAGCGCCTTTATGAACGGGCGCGTGGTCGGAGACGGTAGGTACAGACCAATGCGCCGTCAAGGTTCCGCGCACGACGAAGGGCCGCGCCCCGGTGGGGTGCGGCCCTGGTGTGTCTCCGCGCGTCAGCGGACCTCGGTGATCTCCGGTCCGCGCTGGAGCTGGCCCATTCCGCCGGCGAAACGGGAGCCCTCCTCCTGCTGCACGCCCTCGGGGACCATCTGGGCGTCGTTCGGCAGCTTCAGGACGATCGGGTCGCGGGGCGCCATCGGGCCCTCGCCGCGGACCACGACCGTGTCCCGGAAGATCTGCTCCAGCAGCCCGGCGGCCTGCGGCTGCACCGCGCCCTGGCCGGAGATGACCCCGCGCAGGAACCAGCGGGGGCCGTCCACGCCGACGAACCGCACGACCTGGAAGCCGCCGGTGCCGTCCGGCAGCTGGACGGGCACTTGGGCACGCAGCTCCCAGCCCAGCGGACCCTCGACCTCGTCGACGATGCCGCCCTGCTGGGTGATGCCGGTGCCGATCTCCTCGCGCACCTCGCCCCAGATGCCCTCGCGCTTGGGCGCGGCGAAGGCCTGCAGCTGGATGGCGCTGTCGCGCAGCACGACCGTCGCCGCGACGATCGCGTCGCCCGCGACCTCGACCCTGAGCTCCATGCCGTCGACGCCCGGCACGAACAGGCCCCCCAGGTCCACCCGGCCCTCGGCCGGGTCGCGCACCTCGGAGCTGTCCCAGGGTCCGTCGGGGCGCGGCGCCGGTTCGAGCCTCAGGCGCCCGCCCTCTTCGTCCGCCTCGGTGTCGACACCGTCGACGACCTGCTCGGCCTCGCCGGCCGCGTCCTCGGCGGCATCCCTCTTCTTGCGACGTCCGAACACGTCACTGTCCTTCCCGGTCGGATACGACCGAAGCGTATCGATTCCCACCCGCCTGACCGCCCAGGGCGGCCTGACCGCTTGTGCCGCTGCCGTCCACCGCCGCATGGCCTCCGGTGGACCCGAAGCCCCCCTCGGCCCGCGCGGAGCCGGGAAGCTCCGCCACCTCCTGGAAGCGGACCCTCTCGACCTGCTGGACGACCAGTTGGGCAATCCGGTCGAAGCGCTCGAACCGCACGGCCTCGCGCGGGTCGAGATTCACCACGATCACCTTGATCTCCCCACGGTACCCGGCATCAACCGTCCCCGGGGCATTCACCAGGGCGACGCCGCAGCGCGCGGCCAGGCCGGATCGCGGGTGCACGAAGGCCGCGTACCCCTCGGGCAGCGCCACAGACACCCCCGTGGGCAGCACGGCCCGCTCCCCGGGCGCCAGTTCACACGCCTCGGTGGTGCGCAGATCGGCTCCCGCGTCACCGGGGTGCGCGTACGACGGGAGCGGTACGTCCGGATCGACGCGCCGGATCAGCACGTCCATGGGCCGGCGGCTCACGGGTTCACCTCGAAGGCACGCGCGCGCCGGACCTGGTCCGGGTCGTTCAAGGCCGCCTGGATCTCCTCCTGGCGGCCGTGGTCGACGAAGTGGTCGACCTTCACCTCGATGAACAGCGCGTCGGCGCGCACGGCGACGGGACCGTCGGGGCCGCCGACCCGGCCGGTCGCGGTCGAGTAGATCTTCCGCCCGGCCACGGCCGTCACCTCCGCCTCCAGGTGCAGCGTGGTGCCGACCGGCACCGGCCGTACGAAGTCGGTCTCCAGCCGTCCGGTCACGGCGATCGTGCGCAGCAGCCAGTTCAGCGAGCCGAGGGTCTCGTCCAGGGCACTGGCGAGCACACCGCCGTGCGCCAGTCCCGGCGCCCCCTGGTGGGCGGGCTGCACGGTGAACTCGGCGGTGAGGGAGACGCCCTCGCCGGCCCGGGCCTGAAGGTGCAGCCCGTGCGGCTGATCCCCGCCACAGCCGAAACACTGGCCGTAGTGCGCGCCGAGGAGCTCACCGGGCGCCGGGGCGTCCGGATGCCGCACCGGTCGGACGGCGTCGGCCGGGGGCTGAAGGGCTGCGGAAGTACCACTCACAGGCGCAGACCTTACCCGCGCGTCGGCCCCTTCCGGACACCGTGCCAAGCTTGGCTCCATGCAGCTCTCCGCCGCCCCCTACGAAGAACGCCTCACCGCCCCGCGGACCTGGTGGCTGATCTCGTTCCTCGTGGGCGTCTCCATGGCCCTGGTCCTCCTCCCGTTCGGCACGCTGCCGATGCTCGGCGGGCTGGCCGGGGGCACCGCGGTCGCGGCCGTCGCCGCGAGTTCGTACGGTTCGGTCCGCATCCGTGTCGTGGGCGATTCCCTGATCGCCGGGGAGGCGCGGATCCCGCTGGCGGCACTGGGCGAGGCGGAGGTGCTGGACGCGGAGGAGGCCCGCGCCTGGCGCACCCACAAGGCCGACCCGCGCGCCTTCCTGCTGCTGCGCGCCTACATCCCCACGGCCCTGCGCGTGGAGGTCACTGACCCGCAGGACCCGACGCCCTACCTGTACCTGTCCACGCGCGAGCCGGAGCGGCTGGCGCAGGCGCTGCGCGCGGCGAAGCCGCAGTAGCACAGCCGCTCGGTTCCTCACCCGGCAGCTCTGGGCCTCGCCCGGCAGCTATGGGCCTCGCCCGGCAGCTGGTGACCTGTCCGGTCGGCGGGCTTCCCTCCGGAGACGGACGGCGGGCCTCAGCGCCCGCCGTCGCGCCCGCCGTCGGCTCCGCCGTCGCGCTTATCGTCCGCGCCGCCCTCGCGCTCGTCGTCGTGGTGGCCCAGGGGGTCGTGGGTGATCGCGCCCATCCTCAGGGCGTCCGCCGGCTGTTCCAGGGCGGGCAGCGCGTCCAGGGCGTCCCAGGGCACCTGGATCCTGCGCAGGTCCTGACGGATCCGCGCGGCGAGCTTTCTCGTCTCACTGCGGTTCATGGCCGCGCCCACGGCGGCACCCACCAGGAACGGCATCAGGTTCGGCATGTTGCGGACCATCCGCTTCATGATCCGCTGGCGCAGCTCGCGCTTCATGCGGCTGTTCAGCGCCGTGCTGTAGGTCGACGGCTTGGTCGTGTCGATGCCGCGTTCCCCCGACCACGAGTCGAGGTAGGCGGTGCTGCGCTGCTTGAGGCTGCCGGGCGGCCGTACGCCGTAGACCTCGTGGAGTTCGGCGATCAGCTTCAGCTCGATCGCGGCGACGCCGGTGACCTCGGCGGCCAGTTCCGTCGGCATCGCGGGCGGCACGGGCAGCATGGCCGCCGCTCCGACGCCGGCCCCGACCGTCGCCGTCGCCTTCGCCGCGCCCGCGACGAGCTTGTCCGCCAGCTCCTCGGGCCCGAGGCCCGGGAACTGCCTGCGCAGCGTCGCCAGGTCCCGCACGGGGACCCGCGGGGCCAGTTCGATGATCCGGTCAGCGAGGAACGCGAGCCCCGCCCGGGCCCTCTCGCCGCCCTTGCGGGCGCTCTGTCTGGCCCGCTCCCGGATCGCCCCCGCCCGCCGTCGGGCGACGGGTGCGGGGACGTCCACGGATGCCGGGAGGTCACCCCGGTCCGCTGCCGGTTCGAGCGAGGCCGCCCCCGTACCGGCGGAGCCTCGCTCGTCGTCACGCGCGCCGTACTGCGGGCCTTCGTCGATCGGCCCTTCGTCCGCCTTCCGCTTGGAGAAGCGGCGCTTCCAGGGAGGGGTCGAGCCAGTCACGGCCGACCCGCCCTCAGTCGCAGTCGCGGCAGATCGGCTGACCGTTCTTCTCCCGGGCCAGCTGGCTGCGGTGGTGCACCAGGAAGCAGCTCATGCACGTGAACTCGTCCTGCTGCTTCGGGAGCACCCGGACGGCCAGCTCCTCGTTCGAGAGGTCCGCCCCGGGCAGTTCGAGACCTTCGGCGGCCTCGAATTCGTCGACGTCCACGGCGGAGGCCGACTTGTCGTTCCTCCGGGCCTTCAGTTCCTCGAGACTGTCCGAGTCGACGTCGTCGTCGGTCTTGCGTGGAGTGTCGTAATCGGTTGCCATGTCGCTCTCCCCCTCTGGGTGTCTGCGGTGTCTCCAGCGCACGTAACGCGTGAGAGGCCGGACTTGTGCCCGACCTGAGGCGGAGATTTTGCCTCACATCAAGGTCTGTTACTCAATCGACACCCAACCGGACTCCTCACGAGTGATCGGCTTGGATGGCGATGGGGACCGTACACGGTCCGAATGCCGCACTTCAAAGGCGTCTCACCGGGTACTTCCCGTGATCAAGACCCTCGAAAACCGGGATTTTCCCGGCTTTCCGACAGGGTGCATGATCACGGAGAGTAGAAGGCCGGAAAGGCGCCCCTGTGATCGATCACACACGGAGTCGATGCGGTGAACGTCGCGAAATTCCGCGCAAAGCGAACATCCCCGTGTGTCGCCGAGTTGATCGGCGCCATGATCTCAGACGGGCAGCGTGACTCGCATCACGAGCCCCCCTCCCTCGCGAGGCTGGGCAAAGATGTGCCCGCCGTGCGCCCGGGCCACGGAGCGGACGATGGACAGACCGAGCCCCACACCCTTGTCGCTGCCCGTGCGCTCCGTGCGCAGCCGCCGGAACGGCTCGAAGAGGTTGTCGATCTCGTACGCCGGCACCACCGGGCCCGTGTTGGACACGACCAGGACCGCCTGGCCGTGCTGGACGTCGGTGGTGACCTCGACCCAGCCGCCCTCGGGCACGTTGTAGCGCACGGCGTTCTGCAGCAGGTTGAGCGCGATCCGCTCCAGCAGCACGCCGTTGCCCTGGACGACCGCGGGCTTCTGCTCGCCGCGGATGGTGACGCCCTTGCTCTCGGCCTCGCCGTGCACCTGGTCGATGGCCTGCCCGGCGACCTCGGCCAGGTCCACCGGGCCCCGCTCGATGATCTGGTTGTCGCTGCGGGCGAGCAGCAGCAGGCCCTCCACCAGCTGCTCGCTGCGCTCGTTGGTGGCCAGCAGCGTCTTGCCGAGCTGCTGCAGCTCCACCGGGGCGCCCGGGTCGGACAGGTGCACCTCCAGCAGGGTGCGGTTGATCGCCAGGGGCGTTCTCAGTTCGTGCGAGGCGTTGCCGACGAAGCGCTGCTGGGCGGTGAACGCGCGCTGGAGCCGCTCCAGCATGTCGTCGAAGGTGTCGGCCAGCTCCTTCAGCTCGTCGTCCGGGCCGTCCAGCTCGATCCGGCGGGACAGGTCCGAGCCCGCCACCGCGCGGGCGGTGCGGGTGATCCGGCCCAGCGGCGACAGGACGCGCCCGGCCATGGCGTAGCCGAAGGCGAAGGCGATGACCGCGAGGCCCAGCAGCGCCAGCAGCGAGCGGCTGAGCAGGTTGTCCAGGGCGTTCTGGCGCTGCTCGTTGACGCAGTGGTTCATGGCGTTGTTGAACTCACTGGGCGAGGCCTGGTCGGGCAGGTTGCAGATGTCGCTGGTGACCTTGCCCTCGACGATCTTGAACGGCAGGTCGCTGCCCACGTTCAGCGCCTGCGCCGCGAGCAGGTAGATGATCGACAGCAGCAGGATGCCGGCGATCAGGAACATGCCGCCGTACAGCAGCGTGAGCCGTATGCGGATGGTCGGGCGCAGCCACGGGAAGGGCGGTACGGGCCTTCTGGGGTCCCAGGTGGGTTTCGGGGGCGCCTGCGGAGGCGCGGGGGTAGCTGCCACCGGGGATCAGATCCGGTAGCCGGAGCCGGGGACGGTGACGATGACGGGCGGCTCGCCGAGCTTGCGGCGCAGGGTCATGACCGTCACGCGCACGACGTTGGTGAACGGGTCGGTGTTCTCGTCCCAGGCCTTCTCCAGGAGTTGTTCCGCCGAGACGACCGCGCCCTCGCTGCGCATGAGCACCTCCAGGACGGCGAACTCCTTCGGCGCGAGCTGAACCTCCTTGCCGTCGCGGAAGACCTCGCGGCGGTTGGGGTCGAGCTTGATCCCGGCGCGCTCCAGCACGGGCGGCAGGGGCACGCTGGTGCGCCGGCCGAGGGCGCGCACGCGGGCGATGAGCTCGCTGAAGGCGAACGGCTTGGGCAGATAGTCGTCCGCGCCGATCTCCAGGCCCTCCACACGGTCGCTGACGTCGCCCGAGGCCGTGAGCATCAGCACGCGTGTGGGCATGCCGAGTTCGACGATCTTGCGGCAGACGTCGTCGCCGTGCACGAGCGGGAGGTCGCGGTCGAGGACGACCACGTCGTAGTCGTTGACGCCGATGCGCTCCAGGGCGGCCGCACCGTCGTAGACGACGTCGACGGCCATGGCCTCCCGGCGCAGTCCGGTGGCCACCGCATCGGCGAGCAGTTGCTCGTCCTCGACGACGAGTACGCGCACGTCCCTTGTCCTTCCTGATGTCCACCCGCGTAGCGCTCTTGGGACGCACGGGGGCAGGGTCTTCGACGGTGTCGGTGTGTTGCCCTCCATCCTGCCCTTTTCGGCCATAAGTCGGAGGTAAGGCGGGTGCCGGGGGCTCGGGGGCGGGGGCGCGAGCGGCAGGGGAATAAGAGATTTTCTCCCCCGGTTAGGTTTCCACGGAAGGGAGCTTGGGGAGGACGGCTTTACATCCCACGATCACCCTCTGCAGGTACCGCACCACCATGCGGTGCGCACCGTCCGCTTTCCGCAGGGCGGGCGTGGGTGTCCGGCACCGTCGCCGCCCGGCCGAGCGGCGCTGGGCATCCGCAGGAGACGTGATCGTCCCTTCCGAACGGCACACCCCCGTGCCATCTACCCACGACCCAGGACGAGGGGGCGCAGCATGGACGCATTCACCGCAGGACTTCTGCAGCGCATAAGGGCGACCGAGTCCGATCTGTCCCGGGCTCGCGACGAGGGCGACGACTTCCTCGTCGAGGTGGAGCAGGGTGAGCTCGACGACCTGCGCCGTCTCGCCGCCGAGCACGGTGTGGAGGTCGGCGCGACGAGCGTCTGATCAAGGACTGTGCGGCGGGCCCCGGCGATTCCAGCGCCGGGGCCCACTGCGTTGTCCTACGGCATGTTCACGCGGTGTTCGCAGTGCCGCCGGCCGTTGTCCGCCGGGCGGCGCGGAGCTGCCGCCGACCGACGCGGGCCGTCCTCAGTCGTGCCAGGCGCCGAAGTCCTCCAGGAGGCGCTGGAGGGGCTCGAAGACGCCGGGGGTCCCGGCGACCGTCAGCTCCCCCGAGGGGCGCTCTCCGGGGCGTCCACCGGTCAGCGCGCCCGCCTCCCGGGCGATCAGGTCGCCCGCCGCGACGTCCCAGGCGTGCAGGCCGCGCTCGTAGTAGCCGTCGAGGCGTCCCGCGGCCAGGTCGCACAGGTCGACCGCGGCCGAGCCGCCGCGCCGGATGTCGCGCAGCAGCGGGATCAGCCGCCGGGCGACCTCGGCCTGGTGGGCGCGGACCTCGGCCACGTAGTTGAAACCGGTGGAGACCAGGGCCTGGTCCAGGGGCGGCGCGGGGCGGCAGGCCAGCCGGCGTTCGCCTTCCCAGGCGCCGGTGGCCCAGGCGCCGTGGCCGCGCACCGCGTGGAACGTCTCGCCGCGCATCGGGGCCGTGACGACTCCGACCACGGTCTCGCCGTCCTGCTCGGCGGCGACGGAGACGGACCAGGTGGGCAGCCCGTAGAGGTAGTTGACCGTGCCGTCGAGCGGGTCGATCACCCAGCGGACACCGCTCGTGCCTTCGGTGGCGGCGCCCTCCTCGCCGAGGATGCCGTCGTCCGGGCGGCGCTCGGCGATCAGGCCGGTGATCAGCTTCTCCGCCGCGATGTCCATCTCCGTGACGACGTCGATGGGGCTGGACTTGGTCGCGGCGACCGCCAGGTCGGCCGGGCGGCCGTCCCGCAGCAGCGCGCCGGCGCGGCGGGCGGCCTCCTGGGCGAGTTCGAGCAGATCCGAGTGCAGGGGGTCGGTCACGGGGCTCCTCACGCGTAGGGGCTGTCGGCGCCCGCCGCGGCGGGCCGGGGGGCACGGGCCGGGCAGCAGCCGACCGGGCAGAGGTTGTGGCTCGCGCCCAGGGAGCCCAGGGCGCACGGCGTGACCGCCTCGCCGCGCTCGGCGGCGGCGCGCTCCACGACGAGCTCGCGGACCGCGGCGGCGAACCTCGGGTCGTCCCCGACGGTGGCCGAGCGGCGCATCGGCAGCCCCAGTTCCTCCGCCTTGGCCTTGGCCTCCGTGTCGAGGTCGTAGAGGACCTCCATGTGGTCGGAGACGAAGCCGATGGGGGCGATCACCACGGCCGGGACCCCGGCCGCGTGCCGCTCCTGGAGGTGGTCGCAGATGTCGGGCTCCAGCCACGGGATGTGCGGGGCGCCCGAGCGGGACTGGTAGACGAGCTGCCAGGGGTGGTCGACGCCGGTGCGCTCCCGGACCGCCTCGGCGATGAACCGCGCCACGTCCAGGTGCTGCCGCACGTACGCGCCGCCGTCGCCGTGTCCCTCCAGGGGCCCGGAGGTGTCGGCGGCGGCCGTCGGGATGGAGTGCGTCGAGAAGGCCAGGTGCGCCCCGTCGCGGACGTCCTCGGGCAGTTCCTGGAGGGAGCGGAGCACGCCGTCGATCACGGGCTCGAGGAAGCCCGGGTGGTTGAAGTAGTGCCGCAGCTTGTCGATCCTCGGCAGCTCCAGGCCCTCGCTCTCCAGGGCGGCGAGCGCGTCGGCGAGGTTCTCGCGGTACTGGCGGCAGCCCGAGTACGAGGCGTAGGCGCTGGTGGCGAGCACCAGGACGCGGCGGCGGCCGTCGCGAACCATCTCGCGCAGGGTGTCGGTCAGGTACGGCGCCCAGTTGCGGTTGCCCCAGTAGACGGGAAGATCCAGGCCGTGCTCGGCGAAGTCCTTGCGCAGCGCGTCCAGCAGGGCGCGGTTCTGGTCGTTGATCGGGCTGACCCCGCCGAACAGGAAGTAGTGCTGCCCGACCTCCTTGAGGCGCTCCTTGGGGATGCCGCGCCCGCGCGTCACGTTCTCCAGGAACGGGACCACGTCGTCCGGGCCTTCCGGGCCGCCGAAGGAGAGCAGGAGCAGGGCGTCGTAGGGGGTGACATCGCGCGCGTCTGGCATGACTCCGATCCTGCCACCCTGCACTGACAGCCGGGAAACGGCGGGGTGGTACCCGCGCGGCGCCGTGCCGCGGGCCCGTCCGGGATCGGTCGAACAGGTGCACAAGGGACGTGCGGAGCCGTAAGCTGTGTCGACTGCGTTCGCAGCTTACTGAGCCTTTCCGGAGACCCCGTTGCCCAGCCCCTACCGCGCCCTGTTCGCCGCCCCCGGCACCAAGGGCTTCTCCGCCGCGGGCCTCCTCGGCCGGATGCCGCTGTCGATGATGGGCATCGGCGTGGTCACCATGGTCTCCCAGCTCACCGGACGCTACGGCCTGGCCGGCGCCCTGTCGGCGACGATCGCGCTGGCCGCCGCGGCGGCCGGACCGCAGGTCTCGCGGCTGGTGGACCAGTACGGGCAGCGGCGGGTGCTGCGCCCGGCAACGCTGGTCTCGCTCGCGGCGGCGGCCCTCCTGCTGCTCGCCGCGCACTACGCGTGGCCGGACTGGGTCCTGTTCGTGGCCTGTGTCGGCATCGGCTGCGTGCCGAGCGTCGGCGCGATGATCCGGGCCCGCTGGGCGACCCTGTACCGGGGCACACCGCAGCTGCACACCGCGTACTCCTTCGAGTCCGTGGTGGACGAGGTGTGCTTCATCTTCGGGCCGATCCTCTCCATCGGCCTGTCCACGGCATGGTTCCCGGAGGCCGGTCCGCTGCTCGCCGCGTGCTTCCTGGCGGTGGGCGTCTTCTGGCTGACCGCGCAGCGCGCCACCGAGCCCGAGCCGCATCCGCGCGAGCGCAAGGGCGGGGGCAGCGCGCTGCGCGCGCCGGGGCTGCAGGTCCTGGTGGCCACCTTCGTCGCCACCGGCGCGATCTTCGGCGCCGTCGACGTGGTGACCGTGGCCTTCGCCGACGAGGAGGGCCACAAGGCGGCCGCGAGCGTCGTCCTCGCGCTGTACGCGGCGGGTTCCTGCGTGGCGGGCATGGTCTTCGGGCTGCTGCACTTCGCCGGGGCCCCGGAACGCCGGTGGTTGCTGGGCGTGTGCGCCATGGCCGTGAGTATGATCCCACTCCTACTGGTCGGAAACTTGCCGTTCCTGGCCGTGGCGCTGTTCGTTGCGGGTCTGTCCATCGCGCCGACGATGATCACGACGATGTCCCTCATCGAAGAGCACGTACCACGCGCGCAGCTCACCGAGGGCATGACCTGGGTGAGCACCGGGCTCGCGGTGGGGGTCGCGCTCGGCTCCTCCGCGGCCGGCTGGGTCATCGACGCCGCCGGGGCGCGCGCCGCGTACGGGGTTCCGGCGGTGTCCGGGGCCGTCGCGGTCGCGGTGGGTTTCCTCGGTTACCGTCGGCTCAAGCGGCCGGCTCCGGGTCGGGGAGGCTCCGTTGAGCAGCACAGCGAACGGAAAGAACGGCACGTGGCGTAACTGGGGCGGCAACGTCTCCATGCGCCCCGCGCGGGAGGTCACCCCGGCGTCCGTCGACGAGCTGGCCGACGCCGTGCGGCAGGCCGCCGAGGACGGCCTGACGGTGAAGGCCGTCGGCTCGGGGCACTCCTTCACGTCCATAGCCGCGACGGACGGTGTGTTGATCCGCCCTCAACTGTTGACCGGCATCCGCAGGATCGACCGGGAGAACATGACGGTCACGGTGGAGGCCGGCACCCCGCTCAGGCGACTCAATGTGGCCCTGGCGCGCGAGGGCCTGTCGCTGACGAACATGGGCGACATCATGGAGCAGACCGTCTCCGGCGCCACCGGCACGGGCACCCACGGCACGGGCCGCGACTCCGGTTCGATCGCCGCCCAGATCAGGGGCCTGGAGCTGGTCACGGCGGACGGCTCCGTCCTCACCTGCTCCGAGAAGGAGAACCCGGAGGTCTTCGCGGCCGCCCGCATCGGCCTGGGCGCTCTGGGCATCGTCACCGCGATCACCTTCGCCGTCGAGCCGGTCTTCCTGCTCACGGCCCGTGAGGAACCGATGCCGTTCGAGAAGGTCCTCGCGGACTTCGAGGAACTCTGGGCCGAGAACGAGCACTTCGAGTTCTACTGGTTCCCGCACACCGGCAGCACCAACACCAAGCGCAACAACCGCAGCGCGGGCCCGGAGCAGCCCGTGCCGCAGCTCAAGGGCTGGATCGAGGACGAGTTCCTCTCCAACGGGGTCTTCCAGGTGGCCAACTGGGTGGGCCGGGCGGTGCCCGCGACGATCCCCACGATCGCCCGGATCTCCAGCAGGGCCCTGTCCGCGCGGACGTACACCGACATCCCCTACAAGGTGTTCACGTCCCCGCGCCGGGTGCGCTTCGTGGAGATGGAGTACGCCGTTCCGCGCGCGGCCGTCGTCGAGACGCTGCGCGAGCTGAAGGCCATGGTGGACCGCTCCGGTCTCAAGGTCAGCTTCCCCGTGGAGGTGCGCACCGCCCCGGCCGACGACATCACACTCTCCACCGCCTCCGGCCGGGACAGCGCCTACATCGCCGTGCACATGTTCCGGGGCACGCCCTACCACCGGTACTTCACCGCGGCCGAGCGCATCTTCACCGCCCACGAGGGCCGTCCGCACTGGGGCAAGATCCACACCCGGGACGCGGAGTACTTCTCCAGGGTGTATCCGCGCTTCGGCGAGTTCACGGCGCTGCGGGACCGTCTGGACCCTGAACGGCTGTTCCGGAACGACTACTTGCGGAGGGTTCTGGGGGCGTAGGCGACGGGCTGGGGGTGGTGCGCCCCGCGTCCTCGCTCCCGGTGCTGCTCGGCGTCGGGGCCGGGGAGGATGCGGTGCTGCCGGAGTCACCGGGGGGAAGGTGAGCCCTTCCCGTCCGGTGCGGATCCGGTGGACGGAACGTCCGTGGCGCCGCCGTCACCTTCCGAACCCGCGTCGGAATCTTCGGAGGTCCCGGAGTCCCCGGAGGTCCCCGTCCTCTCCGAGTCCCCCGAGTCCGGCGAGGAGCCGCCGCCGGAGAAGGCGTCGCCGACGGTGGTGCTGCGACCGCCGCCGAGGTTGTGGCCGGACACCAGCTCGTAGGTGATGATTCCGGCCATCGCGACGCCGAAACGAGGGCCGCGGCGAGCAACAGCCGTTTCCAGCCCCTGGCCCGGGCGCGGTGGACGGGGTGAACTCGCCGGGTGGCGGAGGTGATGGTCCCGCCATTACGGCCACCGACCCGAGGGCGCGACCTCGCGCCGCGGAGCTGTTCCCAGTGCGGCTGAAGAAGTGCTGGACGAGCGAACCACCTGGGGTTCTCCGCCGCGGCTCCGCTCATCTCACCGACACCATCGGGCTTTTCGCACATCCTGGGACCTTGTCTGCCTTTCCCGTACACGATCGATCAACTGCACAAGAACGGAACGAGTTGCCGAAACTCGCATTTCCGGTTCTGGCGATTGCGTGAAGTTCCCCACGTTCAAGATCGCGGAACGGGGGCATGAGGCGGCCAAGTCCTCGCTCTTGCCAGAAGTTGGGCGGCGTGCCAATCCACGCACCTGGCCCAAATGGAGTACTGTGGCGAGCCCTGGGCCCGGTCTCCCGTCAGGGTGCACGGGGCCTTTAAGGACCGCCGGGAGGGGGCTAGTTGCACAGGGTGACGGAGTTCGTCACTTAGCGTTGCGAATAGGTAACCGTGCCATAACGGCGATCCAGGGCCCGCGCCCGACACGCCGGGCAACTCGGCAAGGTTGTGGCAGGCTGCACCCGGGCAGGCCACACTCGACTAGCGGAAGCAGCGACGCACGTGACGTCGGCAGGCACCACCCGGGAGGTCCCCATGCCCGAACTGCGTGTCGTGGCCGTCTCGAATGACGGCACACGGCTGGTGCTGAAGGCTGCGGACAGCACGGAGTACACGCTTCCGATCGACGAACGGCTCCGCGCCGCCGTGCGCGGCGACCGTCCCCGCCTCGGCCAGATCGAGATCGAGGTGGAGAGCCACCTCCGCCCCCGCGACATCCAGGCGCGTATACGTGCCGGCGCGACCGCGGAAGAGGTCGCGCAGATGGCCGGCATCCCCGTCGACCGGGTCCGCCGCTTCGAGGGCCCGGTGCTCGCCGAGCGGGCCTTCATGGCCGAGCGGGCGCGCAAGACCCCGGTCCGCCGCCCCGGCGAGAACTCCGGTCCGCCGCTGGGCGAGGCCGTGCAGGAGCGACTGCTGCTGCGCGGGGCCGACAAGGACACCGTCCAATGGGACTCGTGGCGTCGTGACGACGGCACGTGGGAAGTGCTGCTGGTCTACCGCGTCGCGGGCGAGCCGCACTCGGCGAGCTGGACGTACGACCCGCCCCGGCGGCTCGTCCAGGCCGTCGACGACGAAGCCCGCTCGCTGATCGGCGAGTCCGACGACCTGGCCGCGCCCGAGCCCAGCTTCCCGTTCGTGCCGCGGATCGCACGGCTGCCGCGCGACAGGCCGCTGGACCGCCCCGGCGACCGCGAGCGGCCGAGCCTGCCCGCGCAGGCCTCCGAGCCCGACGAGGAGGCCCTGGCCATCACGGCCTCCAGCGAACGGGACTCGCTGACCAGCCTGCTGGAGGCGGTGCCGAGCTTCCGCGGCGACCTGGTGGTCCCGGAGCGTCCCGCGCCGGAGCCCGAGGACGAGCCCGCCGTCGAACCCGAGGAGGAGGAGCCCCCGGCTCCCGCCGCCTCGGCCGGCTCCGCGTACGCGGACGTCCTCATGCCGCGCTCCGTCGGCAGCCACCGTGACCGGCTCATCGGCGCCACCGACCGACAGGCGGAGGCCGACGGCGTCCGCCCGGGCCGCAGGGCGGCCGTGCCGAGCTGGGACGAGATCGTGTTCGGTACCCGGCGCAAGAAGCAGGAGTAGCCGGGCCGGTCGTAGTACGTGTGAGGGCCGCGCCTTGCGGGCGCGGCCCTCACACGCGTGCGCTCACTGCGGGTCGGGCCCCACCGCGACCGGGCGGTCCGGGTCCGAGGACCACTCCGACCACGAGCCCACGTACAGCTCCGCCGGAAGGCCCGCGATCGCGAGCGCCAGCACCTGGTGCGCCGCCGACACGCCCGACCCGCAGTACACGCCGACCCGCGCACCCTCCGACACGCCGAGGCCCTTGAAGCGCTCCCGGAGCTCCTCGGCGGGCAGGAAACGGCCGTCCGCACCCACGTTCTGGGTCGTGGGCGCCGACACCGCGCCCGGAATGTGCCCGGCCACCGGATCGATCGGCTCCACCTCACCCCGGTACCGCTCCCCCGCCCGCGCGTCCAGCAGCACCCCGGACCGTGCCAGCGCCCCCGCGGCATCCGCGTCGAGCAGCCCCGCGGCCCCCGGCTCGGGAATGAAGTCCCCCTCCGCCGGGGCCGGCACGGTCTTCTCCAACGGCCCCTCCCACGCCGGCAACCCGCCGTCGAGGACTCGCACGTCCGGGTGACCCGTCCAGCGCAGCAGCCACCACGCCCGGGCCGCCGCCCAGCCCTGGCCGCCGTCGTAGACGACCACCGGCCTGCGGGACGACACGCCCGCCCGGCGCATCGCCGCGCCGAAACGCCCGAGGTCGGGCAGCGGATGCCGGCCGCCCGCACCCGGAGCCGAGGCCAACTCGCGGTCCAGGTCGACGTAGACGGCCCCCGGCAGGTGACCTGCCTCGTACGCGGCCCGCCCGTCGAACGGCGGCTCACCGGACGCCTTGGCGGCGGTGAGCTGCCAGCGGACGTCGAGCAGGACCGGCGGGGTGGGGCCCGTCAGACCGCTCGCGAGGTCGGATGCGGAAATGATGGCGTTCATGGTCCCATCCTCGCGCACCGGGTGGCCGAGCCGTCGCCGTCCGGCTACTCTGCTCCGCCGAACCGGGTCGATCACGCGGCGTACGGGAACAAGCACAAGGTGTACAGCTGAACGACACCTGTCGACAAGCGCGCCGCAAGGGACAGCGCCCCGCACATCGGGCATCCTCCCGGACATGGGTCGTCCCGCACAGCGAGCCCCACGAGGGCTGCGGAGAGCACCGGCCACCAGGCCGAGAAGAGAGTGACGATGAGCGACGCACCGGCGTCCGCCGGCCCGAACGGCGCGACACCCGCTCGGCACGCGCCCGGTACGCCCTGCTGGGTGAGCCTGAGGGTGCACGGCCTGGCCACGACCGAGGAGTTCTACGGAGCGCTGTTCGGCTGGGTGTTCCGGCCCGGCCCCCAGCAGCTCGGCCCGTACGTGCGCGCGCTGCTCGACGGGCGGGAGGTGGCCGGCATCGGGCAACTGCCGCCGGACCGGCACCTGCCCATCGCGTGGACCCCCTACTTCGCCTCGCGCGACGTTGATCTGACGGCCGAGACGGTGCGCAGCTGCGGCGGCACGATCGGCGTGGGCCCGCTGGACGCCGCCGACGCCGGCCGGCTGGCGATCGGCTCCGACCCGTCGGGGGCGGTCTTCGGCGTCTGGCAGGCCGCCGCGCACCTCGGTACGGCCGTCTCGGACCTCCCCGGCACACCCGCCTGGAACGAGCTGCTCACCTTCGAGTCGGCGACCGTCGCCAAGTTCTACCGGACGGTGTTCGGCTACGAGGAGGAGCCGGTGGTCTCCGCCGACTTCGACTACGTCACCCTGCACCTCGGCGGCCGGCCCGTCGCCGGTGTCCACGGCCTGGGGCAGTCGCTGCCCCGCGACCGGGGACCGCACTGGGTGACGTACTTCCAGGTCGACGACGTCGCGGACGCCCTGGACCACCTCGTCCACCTGGGCGGGACCGTCCTGCAGCCGGTGCGGGACACCCCGCAGGGACGGGTGGCGGCGGTGGCGGATCCGGAGGGAGCGCGGTTCGCGCTCCTCCAGCGGCCGGGCTGACCGGCCGCGTGCCCCTGCCCGGCACCAGGGTTCAGGCGGACGTCACCGGCAGGACGTCCGGGGACAGGGCCGCCGCGCGGGCCGTCGCGGCCGTCATGCGGCGGCGGTGGTGGCGGCGGCACAGCACCTCGTAACCGACCTCGTCGGCGGAGTGGGTGACGTCGCCGACGACCACCTGGGCGCCCTCGACGACCATGACACCGCCTATCGTGCGGGCGTTGTGCGTGGCGCGCGCCCCGCACCAGCACAGGGCCTCGACCTGGAGCACCTCGACCCGGTCGGCCAGTTCCACCAGCCGCTGGGAGCCGGGGAACAGCTTGGAGCGGAAGTCGGTGGTGATGCCGAAGGCGTAGACGTCGAGCCCCAGGTCGTCCACGACACGCGCGAGTTGGTCGATCTGCTCCGGTGCGAGGAACTGCGCCTCGTCGGCGATCACGTAGTCGGCGCGGCCGCCCCGCGAGAGGTGGTCGACGAGGTAGGCGTAGAGGTCCTGCCCGTCCTCGACCTCCACGGCGTCCGTGACCAGGCCGAGGCGTGAGGACAGCTTGCCGTGGCCGGCGCGGTCGTCGCGGGAGAAGATCATTCCCTGGAGCCCGCGCGCGGAGCGGTTGTGCTCGATCTGGAGAGCCAGCGTCGACTTCCCGCAGTCCATCGTTCCGGAGAAGAACACCAGCTCGGGCATGGAGGGTTGAGCGCCTTTCGGTGGAAGGGGGCGGCGTGCGGTCTCAGGAGCGTACTTCGAGCAGGGGGACCAGCTGCTCGGCGGGGGTCATCGAACCGTGGTTGCCGACCATCGCCGACTCCTTGGGCTCCCGCTCGGAGGCGATGAGCAGGACGTCGTCCCGCGCGGCGGCCACCACGTCGCCGATCCGGTCGTAGACACGTGCGTCGACCCGCGGGCCGAACCAGCCCGCCTCGATGGCCTGGTCGCGGGAGGCGACCCAGAACTGCTCGCCGAGCACCTCGCGCCAGCAGGTCAGCACGTCGTTCGCGGCGCCCGGCACCGCGTAGACGTGCCGGGCGCGGCCCTCGCCGCCCAGCAGGGCCACTCCGGCGCTGAGCTCCCAGTCCTCGTCGAAGTCGATGCGGTGCTGCTCGTCGAAGGGCACGTCGATCATGCCGTGGTCGGCGGTGACGTAGAGGGCGCTGCGCGGGGGCAGTTGCTCCGCGAGGCGCTGGACCAGGCGGTCGGCGTACATGAGCTGGCCGCGCCAGGCGTCGGAGTCGACGCCGAAGCGGTGGCCGGCGCCGTCGACCTCGGCGAAGTACGTGTAGACCAGGGAGCGGTCGCCCGCGGCCAGTTGCTCGGCCGCCAGGTCCATGCGGTCCTCGCCGGTCAGCCGTCCGAGGAACGTTCCGCCGCTGAGCGCCACCCGGGTGAGCGGGGTGTTCTCGAAGGTCGGGGAGGACACCTGCGCGGCGTGCACGCCCGCCTCGTGGGCCAGCCGGAAGACCGTGGGGTACGGCTGCCAGGGGCCCGGCGCGGTCCAGGGCTGCCAGCGCAGCTGGTTCATCAGCTCGCCGGTGTCGGGGTTGCGCACGGTGTAGCCGGGCAGGCCGTGCGCGCCGGGCGGCAGGCCCGTCCCGACGGAGGCCAGGGAGGTCGCCGTGGTCGCCGGGTAGCCGGCGGTGAGCGGACGCCCGGTGCCGCCGCGCGAGGTGGCGAGCAGGGACGTCATGAACGGGGCGTCCTCTGGATGCGCCTTCAGCTGCTCCCAGCCGAGGCCGTCGATCAGGAACACGCAGTTCCGGTCGGCGGGGGTCAGCTCGGGGATCGCGGCGGTCATGCCCGGCACGCCCATCCCGGCGGCCAGGGTGGGCAGCAGGTCGGCGAGGGAGCCGCTGCCGTACTCGGGGGTCGGTGCGGAGGCCACGGTGAGCGGTTCGGGGTGGTGGTCCCAGGCCGTCTTCGGCTGTGCCATCAGCGGGCGCTGTCCGCGGTCGCCTCGGAGAGGGCCTGCGCGAAGGCCAGGGCCTGGCGCACGGTCTCCGGTCCGTCCCCGGCCTCGCTGACGCGCAGGCTGAGGTCGTCCGCGGTGGAGTTGCCGGTGTAGCCGTGGTCGGCCTCGCAGTTGGGGTCGCCGCAGGCGGCCGGCTCCAGGTCGATGCGGGAGACGGCACCCCAGCCGATGGTGAGCACCACCTCGCGGGGCAGGGTGCCCGGCTTGTACGACTCCGGGTTGGCGACCACGCGGCTGACCACGATCGACGAGATCCGGCCGATCTTCACGGACTCCGTGGACGTCGTGGCGTACGGCGTGGGGGAGGTGCTGTCGGCGGCCTGTTCGTCGGTGTGGCTGACGATGAAGCGGTTGTCCGTGAGGACGAGCACCGTCACGTGCCGGCGCACCTCGTTCTGGTCGAACGTCGTCTCCTGGTGGACCAGGTACGACCGTATGGGCTCGCCGCCCACGGCGGCCTCCACCGCCTCGGCCACGAGGGCCGGGTAGTAGCCGCTGCGCTCGATCGCCGCCCGCAGCCCCTGGGTCGTCGTACTGGTCTTGGCCATGACGCCCATCCTACGGGGGACCACTGACTGCGAGGCACCGCTCGCCCCCTGTCAGTGCGCGAGAGGGCTCGGTGGGCCCGCTCGGTGCACGGGGGGAGGTCCGCCCGCTCAGTAGGCGGGGAGCGTCCGCGGACCGAGGTCGTCGCGGGCGGGCGGCGGCGCGAGGCGGACGGAGGCGCCCAGGACGCTCAGGCCGTGCGCGGCGACGACGACCGGCTCCAGGGTGACCGCCACGACCTCGGGATGGTCGTCGACCAGCCGCGAGACGCGCAGCAGCAGCTCCTCCAGAGCAGCGGTGTCGGCCGGTGCCGAGCCGCGCCAGCCGAACAGCAGGGGTGCCGTGCGGATGGAGCGCACCAGGGTGCTCGCCTCGCGGTCGGTGACGGGGATCAGCCGGTGTGCCGTGTCCCCGAGCAGCTGTGAGGCGGCCCCGGCCAGCCCGAAGGAGAGCACCGCGCCGGCCGCCGGGTCGATGACGGCCCGGACGACGACGTCCACGCCGCGCGGTGCCATGCGCTGCACGACGGGACGCAGCTCGTCCGGCGCGCCGAACAGCTCGGTCAACTCGGCGTAGGCCCGGCGCAGTTGCTCCTCGTCGGCGAGGTCGAGGCGGACGCCGCCCAGGTCGGCGCGGTGCCTGAGGTGCGGGGCGGTGGCCTTCAGGGCCACCGGGTAGCCGAGGGCGCGGGCGGCTTCCGCGGCGGCGTCCGCGGTCGGGGCCGGCAGAGCGCGGTGGACGTGGATGCCGTAGTGGCCGAGCAGGTCGCAGGTCGTGTCCGGGCCGAGCGTGAGTCCCTGCCCGCGCGCGAGCAGCCCGCCGATCAGGGCGGCGGCGCCCTTGACGTCGATGTCGTCGTACTCGGGTACCTTGCCGGGGTCGGCGGCGTCGCGTCGCCACTGGGCGTACCTGAAGGCCTGGCCGAGGGCGCGGACCGCGCGTTCGGCGGCGGGGTAGGCGGGGATCAGGTGGGCGCCTTCGGGGGCCCGGGCGGCGGGGGGCGGTGTCGTGGCGGAGTCCGGGCCGGGGGCAGGCCGCGGGGGCCTGTCCGCCTCGGACTGGGGTGCCGTGCTCGCCGCGGCCGACAGGGCCTCCGCGAGGCCGCCGAGCTCCACGTGGACGACCAGGACCGGCTTGGCCGGTGCGGCGGCCGTGGCCGAGCGCAGGGCCTCGGCGAGGGCCGCGTCCGCGACCGAGCCCTCCCCCACCGCCGGTATGGCGGTGACGACCACCGCGTCGCACCGGTCGTCGGCCAGGGCGCGGGCCAGGGCGGCGTGGAAGTCCGCGGCGGAGGCGGCCGTGGTCAGATCCTGCGGTGGGTGCGGCCGCAGTCCCTCGGCGAGGCAGGCGTCGTACGTGAGCAGGCCGAGCGACTCGGAGTTGCCGAGGATCGCCACCCGGGGTCCGGCGGGCAGGGGCTGGCGGGCGAGGAGCAGGCCGGCGTCCACCAGCTCGGTGATCGTGTCGACCCGGATCACGCCGGCCTGCCGCAGCAGGGCCGAGACGGTCGCGTGCGGCAGCCGCGTCGCCCGTACGGCGTGCCCCTGGGGAGCCGCTCCGTGCCGGGCGCCCTGGACCACGACCAGCGGCTTCGCCGCGGCGGTGCGGCGGGCGAGGCGGGTGAACTTGCGGGGATTGCCGATGGACTCCAGGTACATGAGGACGACGTCGGTGTCGGGGTCCTCGTACCAGTACTGCAGGACGTCGTTGCCGGAGACGTCGGCGCGGTTGCCGGAGGAGACGAACGTGGAGACGCCGGTCACGCCCGTGACGCCGCCGCCGCGCCGGTGCAGCCGGGACAGCAGCGCGATGCCGATGGCGCCGGACTGGGCGAACAGGCCGATCCGGCCCGGGCGCGGCACCTCGGGGGCGAGGGAGGCGTTGAGCCGTACCCGGGGGGAGGTGTTGATGATGCCGAAAGCGTTCGGGCCGATGATCCGCATGCCGTACGTGCGGGCCTGCCGCACGAGGGCGCGCTGGCGTTCGCGCCCCTCGGGGCCGCTCTCGGCGTAGCCGGCGGAGACGACGACGAGTCCCTGCACGCCGTGTTCGCCGCACTCGGTGACGACCTCGGGGACCTGCTCGGCCGGTACGGCGACGACCGCGAGGTCCACGGGTCCGTCGACGTCCCGCACGGAGCGGTGGGCGGGCACCCCGTCGAGCTCCTTCCACTCCCCGGGCAGGGCCCTGTTCACGGCGTACAGCCGGCCGGTGAAACCGGCGTCCCGGATGTTGCCGAGGACACTGCGACCCACCCCGCCCGGGGTGCGTCCGGCGCCGATGACGGCGACCGAGCCGGGGGCGAGCAGCCGCTGCACGGACCGGGCCTCGGCGCGGTGTTCGCGCGCGTACTGCACAGCGAGGGAGCGGTCGGTGGGCTCCAGGTCGAACTCCAGACGGACCACGCCGTCCTCGAAGCTGCGCTTCTGGGTGTACCCGGCGTCCGTGAACACCTTGATCATCTTGGAGTTGGCGGGCAGCACCTCGGCGGCGAAGCGGCGGATGCCGCGCTCCCGGGCGACGGCGGCGATGTGTTCGAGCAGGGCGGAGGCGACGCCGCGGCCCTGGTGGGCGTCCTGCACCAGGAAGGCGACCTCGGCCTCGTCGGCGGGGGCCGACGCGGGCGTTCCGTCCGGGCCGATCCGGTCGTAGCGTACGGTGGCGATGAACTCGCCGCCGACCGTGGCCGCGAGTCCCACCCGGTCCACAAAGTCGTGGTGCGTGAAGCGGTGGACGTCCTTGGCGGACAGGCGAGGGTACGGCGCGAAGAAGCGGTAGTACTTCGACTCGTCGGAGACCTGCTCGTAGAAGCTGACCAGACGCTCGGCGTCATCGACGGTGATGGGCCGGACGCGCGCGGTACCCCCGTCGCGCAGCACCACGTCGGCTTCCCAGTGGGCGGGATACTCGTGCCGGTCCGGCGAGGTCTGCATGGGCCCCAGAGTACGGCTAGCGCCTGACAACGGCGCGAGGCAGTCTGTGGAGGGCGTCAGTCGGGTCGAGGCCGCGATCCGACGGCACCAGCGGGGCGGAACGACAGGTCCGCTCCGGGTTCCACGTATGGGAAACTGGTCTAGACAACCCTGAACAGCGAAGGGCAGCAACACATGGCTGAGCGCCGCGTCAACGTCGGCTGGGCCGAGGGCCTCCACGCCCGCCCCGCCTCCATCTTCGTCCGAGCCGCCACGGCCGCAGGCGTCCCGGTGACGATCGCCAAGGCAGACGGCAACCCCGTCAACGCGGCCTCCATGCTCGCCGTCCTGGGCCTCGGCGCCCAGGGGGGCGAGGAGATCGTCCTCGCCTCCGACGCCGAGGGCGCGGACGCCGCCCTGGACCGGCTGGCGAAGCTGGTCTCCGAGGGTCTCGAGGAGCTTCCCGAAACCGTCTGAGTCGTACCAGCGGTTTTCCAGGGGTGAAGCCGCGCCGGCCTTCACGGCTGGCGCGGCTTCACTCATTTCCGGGGACCCGAGCGCCTTGAATTCACGACGGCGCACCGGATTACCGGGAAAAGGGCAGCACAATAAATCCCCCGCGGAACTCCACTCTTTGTATACGGCTTCCGTGTTAATGCCGCGGGCTCACCGTGTTTACGGGATGTTGCGGGTTCCTCACACGCTCACCGCGATCCCGCGGGGCGCCCAGGCGCAGGCGGTGCGCGGACGTCGCGCGCTCGGTGTGCAGCGCCGTGACCGCCCGCGCGCGCTCGCTGTCACCACGCGCCACCGCGTCCACGATCGCGCCGTGCTCGGCCCAGGACCCCGCCGGATCGGCCGGCGCCTCCACCGCGTACATCCAGGCGATCTTGTGGCGCAGCTGGGAGAGCACCGCGATCAGGGCGGGGCTGCCCGAGGCCTGGGCCAGCGTCTCGTGGAACCAGCCGCCCAGGGAGCGCAGGTCGTCGCTGGTGCCCCGGCGGGCGCGCTCCTGGCCCAGCCGGACCAGGCCGCGCAGGACCTTCAGATGGGCCTCGGTTCGGCGCTGGGCGGCTCGGGCGGCGCCGAGCGGCTCCAGCAGCGCGCGCATCTCCAGCAGGTCGGCCGCCTCCTGCTCGGTGGGTTCGGCCACGCACGCGCCCGCGTGCCGCCGGGTCACCACGAAGCCCTCGGCCTCCAGCGTGCGCAGGGCCTCCCGGACGGGGACGCGCGAGACGCCGTAGCGGCGCGCGAGGAGTTCCTCGGTGAGCCGGCTGCCGCGCTCGTGGACCCCCGCGACGATGTCGTCCCGGATAGCCGTGCACACCGAGTGCGCGGGAATACGCATGACCCGACCTCCGCTTAATCCCCGTGAAACGTCGACGAGTGACGTGTGTTCCGTGACTCTATTGCAATCAGCCCGAATTTCCGACGGCAGCCCGGAATCCATGCATATTTTTTGGACACGGGCTCCGGGAATGCCGAAAGGCCCCGGCTCGGTGAGCCGGGGCCTTTCGGATGCGGAGCGGGTGCGTCAGAGGTTCACGCCGTGCGAGCGGAGGTAGGCGAGGGGGTCTATGTCCGAGCCGTACTCGGGGCTCGTGCGCGCCTCGAAGTGCAGGTGCGGTCCGGTCACGTTGCCGGTCGCGCCGGACAGGCCGATCTGCTGGCCGGGGGTGACCTGCTGGCCCACCGAGACGCCGACGGAGGACAGGTGGCCGTACTGGGTGTACGTCCCGTCGTTCATCTTGATCAGGACCTGGTTGCCGTAGGCGCCGCCCCAGCCGGCCTCGACGACCGTGCCCGCGCCGACCGCGTGGACGGAGGTGCCGGTGGCGGCGTGGAAGTCGATGCCGGTGTGGCTGCCGGAGGACCAGACGGCGCCGCCTGCCTTGTAGCCGGTGGAGACGTAGGAGCCCGGGATCGGGGACACGTAGCTGTTGAGGCGCTTGCGCTCGGCCTCGCGGGCGGCGCGCTCCTCGGCCTCGCGGGCCTTCTCGGCGGCCTCCTTGGCCTTCTTCGCCGCCTCGGCGGCGCGCTCGCGCGCGGCCTGTTCGGCCTTCTCCTTGGCGGCGGCCTCTTCGGCCGCCTGCTTCTGCGCGACGGCCTGGGCATCGATCTGCTGGGCCACGGTGTCACCCATGGTGACGACCGGGGTGAGGCCGGTCTGCTCGACGGCCGGCTCGGAGGCGGCGAAGGCCGGGGCGGCCACGGTGCCGATCACACCGGTGGTGGCGAGAGCCGCGACGCCCGCCGCGCGGGCCGTGCCGCGCTGGATCCTGCTGGGACGGCGATGCTTGCCGGTGGCGCGTGTGAACGCCATGAAGTGGCTGGTCCTTTCCTTCCCTCTCGCCTACCGGGTTAGCTGACGGGTTCGGAGCAGGAAGGTCTCCTACGGACCCCCTCGCGACTCGCGCGGGCGTCCGATTCACCCCAGGGACTGCGGTTGGGTCCCCGGCTCCCCTGGCTCGCGCCGTACGGGGACTCGGCGATGGCTGTCCGGTGCCGCGGGTGCGGCGCACTGCCTGACGAACAGCCCGGAAGAAGCTAAACGGGGCCACTTTCAATTCCCAAACGGATCCGGCCTTTTGTAGCGCATCCCACAGGGCAGACAGGCAACTCCCGCCCCAATTCGGACATAAAGGGGCCCTGGTGCCTTGGAAGACGACCAGGGCCCCTCCTCGCGCGGGCCGCTACTCGGCGGCCACGACGGTGACCGCGCCGATGCCCAGGGCCTCCACCGGGGCCTTGATCTGCGCCGCGTCGCCCACGAGGACGGTCACCAGACGGTCCACGGGGAAGGCGCTGACGACCGCCGCCGTGGCCTCCACCGTGCCGGTCGCCGCCAACTCGCGGTACAGGGTGGCCTGGTAGTCGTCGGGCAGATGCTGCTCGACCTGGTCGGCCAGCGTGCTCGCGACGGCCGCGGCGGTCTCGTACTTCAGCGGAGCCACCCCGACCAGGTTCTGCACGGCGACGTCCCGCTCCGCGTCGGTCAGGCCCTCGGCGGCGAGGGTGCGCAGCACCGTCCACAAGTCCTGCAGGGCCGGACCGGTGTTGGGCGTGTCGACGGATCCGCTGATGGCGAGCATCGAGGCACCGGTCCCGTCCGGCGCGGACCGCAACACCTGGGCGAAGGAACGCACGCCGTAGGTGTAGCCCTTCTCCTCGCGCAGGACGCGGTCCAGGCGGGAGGTGAGGGTGCCGCCTAGGCAGTACGTGCCGAGCACCTGCGCGGGCCAGACGCGGTCGTGCCGGTCCGGGCCGATCCGGCCGATCAGCAGCTGCGTCTGGACGGCGCCCGGGCGGTCCACGATGACGACCCGGCCCGTGTCGTCGGCGGTCACCGGCGGCACCGGGCGCGGCTCGGCCGGGGAACCGGTCCAGGAGCCCAGGGTGTCGCCGAGCAGGGCGTCCAGGTCGATGCCCGTGTAGTCGCCGACCACCACGGCCGTGGCCGTGGCGGGACGGACGTGCTTCTCGTAGAAGGCGCGGACGGCCGCGGAGTCGATCGCGGTGACCGTCTCCTCGGTGCCCTGCCGGGGCCGCGACATGCGCGAGCCCGCCGGGAACAGCTCCTTGGAGAGCTCCTTGGCGGCGCGGCGGGAGGGGTTGGCCAACTCGTGCGGGATCTCGTCGAGGCGGTTGCGGACCAGCCGTTCGACCTCGCTGTCCGCGAACGCGGGCGCCCGGAGGGCGTCGGCGATCAGACCGAGCCCCTTGGCGAGCCGGGAGGCCGGCACCTCCAGGCTGATCCGGACGCCGGGGTGGTCGGCGTGCGCGTCGAGGGTGGCGCCGGCCCGCTCCAGCTCGGCGGCGAACTCCTCGGCGGAGTGCTTGTCGGTGCCCTCCGAGAAGGCCCGCGCCATGATCGTGGCCACGCCGTCGAGACCGGCCGGCTCGGCCTCCAGGGGCGCGTCCAGCAGCACCTCCACGGCGACGACCTGCTGGCCGGGGCGGTGGCAGCGCAGCACCGTCAGGCCGTTGTCGAGCGTGCCGCGCTCGGGGGCCGGGAAAGCCCAGGGCCGGGCCTCGCCCGCCTGCGGCCGGGGGTGGAAGTCCATCGTGGCCAGCTCGGTCACTTGGCCGCCTCCTCGTTCTCGTCGCCGGCCGCGGCTGCGGCGTCCCCGGCGGTGTCGGCCTCGTCGGTCTCGTCGGTCTGGTCGGCGACGGGCTCGTAGACGAGCACCGCGCGGTTGTCGGGGCGCAGCCGGGCCTTGGCGACCTCCTGGACCTCCTCCGCCGTGACCTCCAGGACGCGCTGCACGGCGGTCAGCGCCAGCTGCGGGTCGCCGAACAGCACGGCGTACCGGCACAGTTCGTCGGCGCGGCCGGCGACCGTGCCGAGCCGGTCCAGCCACTCGCGCTCCAGCTGGGCATGGGCGCGCTCCATCTCCTCGGCCGTGGGGCCCTCCTCGGCGAACCGGGCGAGCTCCTCGTCGATGGCGGCCTCGATGACCGGCACCTCCACGTCACCGGACGTCTTCACGTCCAGCCAGCCCAGCGAGGGCGCCCCGGCCAGCCGCAGCAGGCCGAAGCCCGCCGCTACGGCCGTGCGGTCGCGCCGCACCAGGCGGTTGTACAGGCGGGAGGACTCGCCGCCGCCGAGGACCGTCAGCGCCAGGTCGGCCGCGTCGCACGCGCGCGTGCCGTCCTCGGGCAGGCGGTAGGCGGCCATCAGGGCGCGTGCCGGGATGTCCTCCTCGACGACCTCGCGCAGCTCCTCGCCGATGATCTCGGGCAGCGAGCCGTCCCGCGGTACGGGCTTGCCGTCGTGACCGGGGATGGAGCCGAAGTACTTCTCGATCCAGGCCAGGGTCTGCTCCGGGTCGATGTCGCCGACCACGGAGAGCACGGCGTTGTTCGGCGCGTAGTACGTGCGGAAGAACGCGCGGGCGTCCTCCAGGGTGGCCGCGTCCAGGTCGGCCATGGAGCCGATGGGGGTGTGGTGGTACGGGTGACCCTCGGGGTAGGCGAGGGCGGTGAGCTTCTCGAAAGCGGTGCCGTAGGGGACGTTGTCGTAGCGCTGGCGGCGCTCGTTCTTCACGACGTCCCGCTGGTTCTCCATCGACTCCTCGTCCAGGGCGGCGAGGAGGGAGCCCATGCGGTCGGCCTCCAACCAGAGGGCGAGCTCCAGCTGGTGGGCGGGCATGGTCTCGAAGTAGTTGGTCCGCTCGAAGCTGGTGGTGCCGTTCAGCGAGCCGCCCGCGCCCTGGACGAGCTCGAAGTGGCCGTTGCCCTTGACCTGGGCGGAACCCTGGAACATCAAGTGCTCGAAAAGGTGAGCCAGGCCGGTACGCCCCTTGACTTCGTGGCGCGAGCCGACGTCGTACCAGAGGCACACCGCCGCGACGGGGGTCAGGTGGTCCTCGGAGAGCACCACGCGCAGACCGTTGGCCAGGCGGTGCTCGGTCGCTGTCAGGCCCCCGGAGCCTGCCTGGGCTGTGGCCGTGTGACCCATGGGCATGTACGTCCCTTCGATCGCGGAGCGGTCTTCACAACCGCGGATTCCTGCCGGTCCTGCCACTGTATGCAAGCGTGCCAAGCGCCGGTGAAGTTCCCGGCGCCGGCCCGGCTCTCGGACCGCGGGAGGCCCTCGGTACAGGGTCCTGGTCCCGGTTGTCAGTGCGGCGGTCCACAATGGTCGGCGTCAGACACGGATCGCAGCAGCAAGGAGCCGGCAGCGATGGCCCGCCGCAGCACGAAGACCCCGCCGCCCGACGACTCGTACGAGGAGCGGATCCTCGACATCGACGTCGTCGACGAGATGCAGGGCTCCTTCCTCGAGTACGCGTACTCGGTCATCTACTCCCGGGCCCTGCCGGACGCCCGCGACGGCCTGAAGCCGGTGCACCGGCGCATCGTCTACCAGATGAACGAGATGGGCCTGCGCCCCGAGCGCGGGTACGTCAAGTGCGCCCGCGTCGTCGGCGAGGTGATGGGCAAGCTGCATCCGCACGGCGACGCGTCGATCTACGACGCCCTCGTGCGCATGGCGCAGCCCTTCTCGATGCGCGTCCCGCTGGTGGACGGCCACGGCAACTTCGGCTCCCTGGGCAACGACGACCCGCCGGCCGCCATGCGGTACACCGAGTGCCGGATGGCCGAGGCCACGAGCCTGATGACAGAGTCGATCGACGAGGACACCGTCGACTTCAACCCCAACTACGACGGCCAGGAGCAGGAACCGGCCGCCCTGCCCGCCGCCTTCCCGAACCTCCTGGTCAACGGCGCCTCGGGCATCGCGGTCGGCATGGCCACGAACATGCCGCCGCACAACCTGCGCGAGGTCATCGCCGCCGCCCGGCACCTGATCAGGCACCCGAACGCGGACCTCGACGCCCTGATGAAGCACGTCCCCGGCCCCGACCTGCCCACCGGCGGCCGCATCGTCGGCCTCTCCGGCATCCGGGACGCCTACGAGACCGGCCGCGGCACGTTCAAGATCCGGGCGACCGTCTCCGTGGAGCAGGTGACGACCCGCCGCAAGGGCCTCATCGTCACCGAGCTGCCCTTCGCAGTCGGCCCGGAGAAGGTCATCGCCAAGATCAAGGACCTGGTCGGATCGAAGAAGCTCCAGGGCATCGCCGACGTCAAGGACCTCACCGACCGCGAGCACGGCCTGCGCCTGGTCATCGAGATCAAGAACGGCTTCGTGCCGGAGGCGGTGCTGGAGCAGTTGTACAAGCTGACGCCGATGGAGGAGTCCTTCGGCATCAACAACGTCGCCCTGGTCGACGGCCAGCCGCTCACCCTGGGCCTGAAGGAGCTGCTGGAGGTCTACCTCGACCACCGGTTCAACGTCGTCCGGCGGCGTTCGGAGTTCCGCCGCGGCAAGAAGCGCGACCGGCTGCACCTGGTCGAGGGTCTGCTGACGGCCCTGCTGGACATCGACGAGGTCATCCGGCTGATCCGCTCCAGCGAGAACTCCGCGCAGGCGAAGCAGCGCCTGATGGAGCAGTTCTCACTGAGCGAGGTGCAGACGCAGTACATCCTCGACACGCCGCTGCGCCGCCTGACCAAGTACGACCGCATCGAACTGGAGACGGAGAAGGAGCGGCTCACCGGGGAGATCGAGGAGCTGACCCGGATCCTCGACTCGGACGCGGAACTGCGCAAGCTCGTCTCCTCCGAACTGGCCACGGTCGCCAAGAAGTTCGGCACCGACCGGCGCACGGTCCTGCTGGAGTCGGGCGGTGCCCCGGTCGCGGCCGTGCCGCTGCAGGTGGCCGACGACCCGTGCCGGGTGCTGCTGTCCTCGACGGGACTGCTGGCCCGCACGGCGAACGGCGAGCCGTTCCCGGAGGCCCCCGGCGCCAAGCGCGTGAAGCACGACGTGATCATCTCGGCGGTGCCGGCCACCGCGCGCGGCGAGGTCGGCGTGGTCACCTCGGCGGGCCGGCTGCTGCGGCTGAACGTGGTCGACCTGCCACAGCTCCCCGAGTCGATGCCGACGCCGAACCTCGCGGGGGGCGCCCCGCTGGCGGAGTTCGTCTCCCTGGAGGACGACGAGACGGTGATCTGCCTGACGACGCTCGACGAGTCGTCGCCGGGCCTGGCGCTCGGCACGGCACAGGGCGTCGTGAAGCGCGTGGTGCCGGACTATCCGGCCAACAAGGAAGAGCTGGAGGTGATCACCCTCAAGGAGGGTGACCGGATCGTCGGCGCGGTCGAGCTGCGCACGGGCGAGGAGGACCTGGTCTTCATCACCGACGACGCCCAGCTGCTGCGCTTCCAGGCCGCCCAGGTGCGCCCGCAGGGCCGCCCGGCCGGCGGCGTGGCCGGCATCAAGCTCGCCGAGGGCGCGAAGGTCATCTCCTTCACGGCGGTGGACCCGGCCGCGGACGCGGTGGTCTTCACGGTCGCGGGCTCGCGCGGCACGCTGGACGACTCGGTCCAGACGACGGCCAAGCTGACGCCGTTCGACCAGTACCCGCGCAAGGGCCGGGCCACCGGCGGCGTCCGCTGCCAGCGGTTCCTGAAGGGCGAGGACTGTCTGTCCCTCGCCTGGGCGGGTCCGAGCCCCGCGCTGGCCGCCCAGAAGAACGGCAGCCCGGCCGAGTTGCCGGAGACCGACCCCCGGCGGGACGGCTCGGGTGTGTCGCTGGCGAAGACGGTGGCGGTGGTGGCCGGGCCGGTCTAGGCCGGATCGGCGGGGCCGTCGTCCGCGGTCCCGCCGTCGTCCACGAACCGGTCGGGGTCCTGGCCGAAGTCCCCGTCCGGGTCGCGCACGAGGTCCCCGTCGGGGTCGCGCACGTACCGCAGGACGCCCCACATGCCGTGCTCGTCGGCGTGGAGGGCGTCGCTCCGGCAGGCGTCGAGCTGCTTGCCCAGGGCGGGGGCGTCGATGCCCGAGCCGATGAGGACCAGTTGCGTGAGGCGCTCCTCGCCGGCCGGCCAGGGCTCCGGGTAGAAGCGCAGGAACCGCCCGACGGCGTGGACGGCGTAGCGGTTGCGGACGTCGTACGGGCCGAAGTCGACGTACCCCTTGATCCGGTACAGCCCCTGGGGGCGGCTGTCGAGGAACTCCATCAGCCGGCGCGGGTCGAGGGGCTGCGGCGAGACGAACGACAGGCTGTCGTAGGCGTCGTGCAGATGCCCGGCGTGATCGTCCCGCGCGCCGGGCTCGCCGTGCTCGTGGAGGTCGTCGAAGGACAGCTGCCCGATGCGTTCCTCGCTCGGCCGGCAGTCGAAGAGGAACTCGGGGTCGATCCGGCCGTAGGAGGCCGGGACGACGGCGGCGCGGTCGACGAGGGACCGGACCAGCCCGAGGACCCGCTCGCCGTCCGCCGCCCGGTCCACCTTGTTGACGACGGCCAGGTCGGCCAGCGCGAGATGCCGGTCGATCTCGGGATGCCGGGACCGGGTGGCGTCAAACTCGGCGGCGTCGACCACCTCGACGAGTCCGCCGTACACGACGCCCGGGTGCTCGCTGGCGAGCACCATCCGCACGAGCTCCTGCGGTTCGGCGAGGCCGCTGGCCTCGATGACGATCACGTCGATGCCGAGGGAGGGTTCCGCGAGCCGCTCCAGGTACTGGTCGAGTTCGCTCGCGTCGACCGCGCAGCACAGGCATCCGTTGCCGAGGGAGACCGTCGAGTCGCCGAGCGCACCGGCCACGGCCATCGCGTCGATCTCGATGGCCCCGAAGTCGTTGACGATGGCGCCGATGCGGCTTCCGCCGCTGTGGTGGAGGAGGTGGTTGAGCAGCGTGGTCTTACCCGAGCCGAGGAATCCGGCCAGGACGACGACCGGGATCTGCTGCGGTTTCGAACTCGGCTGACGCACCGTACGACCTCTCTCACACCGACGCGCGCACCGGCTCGCGCGGCCGGCACGCCCACGAGCTGGGGACGCGGCCCAGGATACGAGCCGGGGATCACGCCGCGGGCGACGACCGCCGGTGGCCCGCGCGTCCGCCCGCCGGGGCGCCGCCGGGCGCCGCCGGGCGCGGCCGACGAGGTCCGGCGCGGGGCGGGCGGGGGCCGGGCCGGGTGGACGGGCGCGAGTCGGCAGGACGAGGCCGGGCCGGCAGGACGAGGCCGAGGCCGAGGCGAGTGGAGAGGCCCCGGCCGAATGGACGGGGCCAGGGCAGATGGACCGGGCCGGCCGGGCAGGACGGGGCTGAGGCTAGTGGGGAGGGCCGGACCGAATGGACGGGCCGGGCCAGGTGGACAGGCCCGGGTGGAATGGACAGGCCGGGCCGGGTGGACGGCGGCGGCTCCTCATGGTCGCTCGGAGGGCTCAGGCGGGCACCGGTGCCGGTGCCTTTGGACCCACGTAGCGGGCCACCGGGCGGATGATCTTCGTGTCCTCCGCCTGTTCCAGAATGTTGGCGCTCCAGCCCACCACCCGCGCGGCGGCGAAGGTCGGGGTGAACATCTCGCGCGGCAGGCCGCACAGTTCCATGACCACGCCCGCGTAGTACTCGACGTTGGTGTGGAGTTCACGACCGGGCTTCAGCTCGGCCAGGATCGCCTCGACGTGCCGCTCGACCTCCACCGCGAAGTCCACCCGAGGTCCGCCGAACTTCTGGGCGACCTCGCGCAGCATCCGCGACCGCGGGTCCTCCGTGCGGTAGATCGCGTGCCCGAAGCCCATGATCCGCTCGCCCGCCAGCACCCGCTCCCGTACCCAGGAGTCGATGCGGTCCGGGGTGCCGATCGCGTCCAGCGTGTCCAGCGCGCGACTGGGCGCGCCTCCGTGCAACGGCCCCGACAGCGCCGCCACGGCACCGGCGAGGCATGCCGCCACGTCCGCGCCCGTCGAGGCGATCACCCGGGCCGTGAAGGTTGATGCATTGAATCCGTGGTCAATGGTTGAGATGAGGTATTGCTCGATGGCCCGGGCGTGCCCGTCGTCCGGTACCGAGCCGGTCAGCATGTAGAGGTAGTTCGCCGCGCAGGACAGGTCCTCGCGCGGCTCCACCGGATCGAGCCCCTGCCCCAGCCGGTGCAGGGCCGTGAGCAGCGTGGGCACGGCCGCCGCCGCTTCGAGGGTGTCGCGTCGGCGCTGCTCGGCGTCCACGTCGTACACCGGGCGGAAACCCCTCGCCGCGCCCAGCAGCGAAAGTGCCGTGCGCATCCCGGCGAGCGGGCCGGAACGCCCGCCGGCCGCCGCGACGGCGGGCAGCGCGGCACGCACCTCGTCGGGCAGTCGCCGCAGCGCGGCGGTCTCCCGCGCGAAGGCCGCGCTCCGCCGGGCGTCGGGCAGTTCGCCGTGCACGAGCAGGTGCCAGACGTCCTCGAAGCCGCGGGTCCGCGCGAGATCGACGGCCGAGTACTGGCGGTAGTGGTAGAAGCCCTCGAGACCGCGGACGTCGCCGATCCGGGTGTCGGTCACGACGACACCGGCGAGTCCCCGCGGTACCTCGACAAGAGTGGCTGCGGACCTGTTGACGGACATGTCTTCCTCCCTGGACTTGATTCGACTGTCCACGCTTGACTCAACCTGTGTCAATATTGATTGAATCAATGTTGCGATCAATGATCCGCGAGACGGATACGGTGACCCCCATGCGCGATCAAGAACCCGCTCCCCTCGACCCGGAGCGGCGGCTGAGCACCAAGGAGGCCGCCGAGCTGCTCGGCGTGAAGCCGGAGACGGTCTACGCGTACGTCAGCCGCGGCCAGCTCAGCAGCCGACGGGGCAGCGGCGGCCGGGGCAGCACCTTCGACGCCCGGGAGGTCGAGGCGCTCGCCCGGCGCAACCGGCGCGAGAGCGCGGGCACTTCGGGGACCGGCGGCGAGCTGTCCGTGCGCACCCGCCTCACCCTCATCGAGAGCGACCGGTGCTACTTCCGCGGCGTCGACGCGGTCGACCTGGCCACACGGCACAGCTACGAGGAGGTCTCCGAATGGCTGTGGACGGGCCGGATGCACCCGGGCAGGACGTTCACCGCGCCCGCCGGCTCCGTGGCCGTCGCCCGCCGCGCCGTCGACGCCCTGCCCGAACACGCCGCCCCCGCCGACCTGCTCCGCGTCGCGACGACGGCCGCCGCGACCGTGGACCCGCTGCGCTTCGACCTGTCCGAGGACGCCGTGCTGGGAACGGCGCGCACGCTCATCCCGACGCTCGTCGCCGCGCTGCCGCCGGCGGGGCGTGACCGTCGCGACGACCGCCGCGACGACCGCCGTGACCAGGGCCCCCTGGCCCACCGCCTGTGGACCCGGCTGTCCCCGCGGGACGCCGACGAGGCGTCCCTGCGGGCCCTGGACACAGCCCTCGCCCTCCTCGTCGACCACGACCTGGCCGCCTCCACCCTCGCGGTGCGGGTCGCCGCCTCGGCCCGTGCGCACGCCTACGCGGCCGTCTCCGCCGGTCTCGGCGTGATCGAGGGCCCGCTGCACGGCGCGGCCAGCGGGCTCGCCCACCGGATGCTCCAGGACGTGCTCGACCAGGGCGACGCGGGGCCGGTGATCGCGGACGAACTGCGCGCCGGGCGCCGCATCCCGGGCCTCGGGCACCGGCTGTACCCGGGCGAGGACCCCCGCGCGCGTGCCTTGTTCGCCCTGCTGGAAGGCATCCCGCGCGCCGAGCCGGCCCTGCTGGCGGCCCGCGACGTCGTCGACACCGCCGCCCGCCACGCCCCGCTGCACGCCAACGTCGACCTCGCGCTGGCCGTGCTCACCGCGTCCTGCGGCATGCCCCCGACCGCCGGAGAGACGATCTTCGCGGTGGCCCGTACGGCGGGCTGGATCGCCCATGCCCTGGAGGAGTACGGCGAACGACCGCTGCGGATGCGTCCGAGCGGCCTCTACGCGGGTCCGAAGCCGCCGCAGCCACTACCGGAGTAGGCAGCGGCGGCCCCGGGAGGAGAGCCGCGCCAAGTCAGGTTAGGCTCACCTCTGTGAGTACGTGCTCAAGCGTCTCCCGGGACTCCGACGAGCCCGTTTCGGGAACCGCGGCCACCGCGAGGACCTGGCTGCTGCTGGAGCAGCCCGGTCCGTGGGGTGCCAAGGCGCTCACCTCGAGCCACCTGGACCCCGACCTGGGGCGTGCCCTGGAGGCGGCCACGCAGGACACGGGCGTACGGATCGTGCTCATCCGCCGCCCCGGGCGCCACGCGGACCGCCGGATGCCCGCCACCCGCCGGGTGTACGTGGCGCACACCGTCCCGGGCAACGTCTGGCTGCGCACCGCCACGACCTCGGATCCCGCGCGGCTGCTCGACCTCGACTTCGCCGCGCTCGGCCGGGGCGACCACGGCACCTTCGACGCGGTGCTCGGCGGAGTACCGCACGAGGGCGACCCGCTGGCGCTCGTCTGCACCAACGGCAAGCGCGACCGCTGCTGCGCCCTTCTCGGCCGTCCTCTCGCGGCCGAACTCGCCACCTCCGGGGTCGAGGGCGTCTGGGAGGTCACCCATCTGGGTGGTCACCGTTTCTCCCCGACCGTGCTGGTCCTGCCGTACGGCTACGCCTACGGGCGGGCCGAGGCGCACCTGCTCAAGGAGGTCCTGCAGCGCGCGCGGGACGGACGGGTCGTCGTGGAGGGCTGCCGGGGCAGGTCGGCCTGGGAGCGGCCGGGCCAGGCCGCCGAACTCGCCGTACGCACCGGCACCGGCGAGTACGCGGCGGAGGCGCTGTGCGTCGTACGGACGGCCGGTGCCGCCCCGCACTGGGAGGTGACCGTCGCGCACGTGGACGGACGCCGCTGGCTGGTCGAGGTGGCCCAGAGCGCGGCTCTGCCACCCCGTCCGGAGAGCTGCGGGGCGTCGGTCCTGGGCTCCCCCGCCCGGATGGACGTGGTGGCGGTGCGCGAGCTGAGGGTGACAACGGCCCTCGCCGGCTGACGCCGATCCCCGCTGCACCATTGATCAAGAGATCCATGCCACACCCGTTACAGGAGCCGGGCGGCCGCACGTACCGTCTTCGGTATGAGCCCCACTCCCCCCGGACGTCGCCTGCGCCTCGGCCTGCCGCGGCGGGTGTTCTCGCAGGTGCTGCTGATGCAGGTGGCCATCGCCGCGGGCGTCGCGGTCCTCGCGACCGGGCTGTTCCTCGCGCCCCTCGGCGACCAGCTGGACGACCAGGCCATGCGCCGCGCGCTGGCGATCGCGCAGACCACCGCGCAGCAGCCCGGGCTCGCGGACGACCTGCGGGAGACACCGCCCTCGCCGAATGGCCCGGTGCAGCGGGAGGCGGAGCGCATCCGGAAGGCCACCCAGGCCGAGTACATCGTGGTGATGGACTGGCGGGGCGTGCGCTGGTCGCACACCGACCCCGAGCAGATCGGCGGGATCGTCTCCACCGACCCGGGCCAGGCCCTGGCCGGCCGCGAGGTCATGGAGATCGACAACGGCACCCTCGGCCGTTCCGCCCGGGGCAAAGTGCCGCTGCGCGACAGCGACGGCAGGGTCGTCGGCGCGGTGTCGGTCGGCATCGCCTACGACAGCGTCCGGGCCCGGCTCATCCACGCGATCCCGGGGCTGCTCGCGTACGCCGGGGGTGCCCTGGCCGTGGGCGCGCTGGCGGCCTGGCTCGTCTCCCGCCGTGTGCACCGGCAGACCAGGGACCTGGCCTTCTCGGACATCGCCGCGCTGCTGTCGGAGCGGGAGGCGATGCTGCACGGCATCCGGGAGGGCGTCGTCGCCCTGGACCGCACCGGCCGCATCCGGCTCGTCAACGACGAGGCGCAGCGCCTGCTGGGCCTCGGGGAGACGGTGGTGGGCCGCACCCCCGACGAGGCGCTGGGCGCGGGCCGTACGGCCGATGTCCTGGCCGGACGCGTGACCGGCACGGACCTGCTCACCGTGCGCGGCCAGCGCGTGCTGGTGGCCAACCGGATGCCCACCGACGACGGCGGCGCGGTGGCCACCCTGCGCGACCGCACGGAGCTGGAGCAACTCGGCCGGGAACTGGACTCCACCCGCGGCCTGATCGACGCCCTGCGCGCCCAGGACCACGAACACGCCAACCGGATGCACACGCTCCTGGGGCTGCTGGAACTGGAGATGTACGACGACGCCGTCGACTTCGTCGGCGAGGTGGTCGGCGACCACCGTGCCACCTCCGAGCAGATCACCGAGCGGATCGAGGACCCGCTGCTCGCCGCCCTGCTGGTCGGCAAGGCGACCGTCGCGGCCGAGCGGGGCGTCGCCCTGGGGGTGTCGGACCGGACCGGGCTGCCCGACCGGCTGGTCGACCCGCAGGGGCTCGTCACGGTCGTCGGCAACCTGGTGGACAACGCCCTCGACGCGGTCGCGGGCACGCCGCACGCGCGCGTGGAGGTCGAACTGTGCGCCGAGGGGCGGGCGGTGACCCTTCGGGTGCGGGACACGGGCCCGGGAATCCCGCCCGAGCACCGGGAGTTGATCTTCGCCGAGGGATGGTCCACGAAGAAGCCGCCGGCCCACCGGGAGCGGGGCATCGGGCTGTCCCTGGTACGCAGGCTCGCCGAACGGCAGGGCGGCAGCGCGACCGTCGGCGAGGCGCACGGCGGGGGCGCGGAGTTCACCGTCGTCCTGCCCGAGGCGCTGACCGAGCCGGGCCCCAAACCGGCCCTGACCGTGCCGTCCGTCGCGCAGAACGCCGAGGAGGGGTCGTGATGATCGAGGTCCTGGTCGTGGACGACGACGCCAGGGTTGCGCGGGTCAACGCCGCCTACGTCGAGAAGGTGCCGGGTTTCCACGTCGCCGGCGAGGCCCACAGCGCCGCGGACGCGCTGCACCGGCTGGAGACGCTGCCCCGGCTGGACCTGGTGCTGCTGGACCACTACCTGCCCGACGACACGGGGCTGGCGGTCGTCCAGGAGATGCGGCGGCGCGGCCACCAGACCGACGTGATCATGGTGACGGCGGCCCGGGACGTGTCCACCGTGCAGGCGGCGATGCGGCACGGAGCCCTGCAGTACCTGGTCAAGCCCTTCGCCTTCGCGGGTCTGCGCGCGAAGCTGGAGGCGTACGCGGAGCTGCGCCGCACGCTCGACGGGGGCGGGGAGGCGGAGCAGGCGGAGGTGGACCGCATCTTCGGCGCCCTGTCCGCCGGGGCAGAGCCCGCCCTGCCCAAGGGGCACTCCCCCACGACGGCGGAGCTGGTCCGGCAGTCCCTGATGAACGCCGACGGGCCCCTGTCCGCCCAGGAGATCGCCGAACGGACCGGGGTGAGCCGCCAGACCGCCCAGCGCTACCTCAAGCTCCTGGAGCGCACGGGACGGGCCCGCCTCACCCTCAAGTACGGCGACGCGGGCCGCCCGGAACACCGCTACGTGTGGGCGACCCGCTCGTAGCGGCTCGGCAGTGCGTGCGGCGACCCGCTCGTAGCGGTCCCGCAGTGGGTGCGGCGACCCGCTCGTAGCGGCTCCCCAGCGCGGGGCCGGCCGCTAGGCCGCTCCCGCCCCCGTCAGCGACCGCACCTCGGTCTCCGCGTGCCGGGCGTCGTCCGGGACCTCCGCCGACGTGACCGTGCCCAGCCAGCCCGCCAGGAAGCCCAGGGGGATCGACACCAACCCCGGGTTCTGCAACGGGAAGTACTGCAGGTCGACGCCCGGGAAGAGAGAGTCGGGGCTCCCCGAGACGACGGGGGACAGCACCACCAGCACCACGGCCGGGATCAGACCGCCGTAGACGGCCCATACGGCGCCTCGGGTGGTGAAGCCGCGCCAGAACAGGGAGTAGACCAGCACGGGCAGGTTCGCCGACGCGGCGACGGCGAAGGCGAGGCCCACCAGGAAGGCGACGTTGAGGTCCCGCGCCAGCAGACCGAGGGCGATGGCGACCACGCCGACCCCGACGGCCGCGACGCGGGCCACGGCCACCTCGCTGCGCGGCTTCCCGCCCTTGCGTCGCAGGGACGCGTACAGGTCATGGGCCACGGACGCCGAGGACGCGAGCGTGATCCCGGCGACCACGGCGAGGATCGTGGCGAAGGCGACCGCGGCGACGATGGCGAACAGAACCGTTCCCCCCGTGCTTCCGGCACCGCCGCCCAGGTCGAGCGCCAGCAGCGGAACCGCCGTGTTCCCGGCCGCGTTCGACCCGCGCACGGCGTCCGGACCCACGATCGCGGCCGCGCCGAACCCGAGCACGATCGTCATCAGGTAGAAGCCGCCGATGAGTCCGACCGCCCAGACGACCGACCGGCGCGCGGCCCTCGCGGTGGGCACGGTGTAGAAGCGGGACAGGATGTGCGGCAGTCCCGCCGTGCCCAGGACGAGGGCCAGTCCCAGGCTGATGAGGTCGAACCGTGCGGTCCAGTCGCCGCCGTACTTCAGCCCGGGCGCCAGGAACGCCTCGCCGTGCCCGCTCCGCTCGGCCGCCGTGAGCAGCAGCCGGTTGAGGTCACCGTGGAAGCGCACGAGGACGAGCGTCGTCAGCGCGATGGTGCCGCCGAGCAGCAGGACGGCCTTGACGATCTGGATCCAGGTGGTCGCCCGCATCCCTCCCAACGACACGTAGATCACCATGAGCGCCCCGACACCGATGACCGTCCAGGCCCGCGCCGCCCCGCTCGTGCCCCCGAGCAGCAGCGCCACCAGGCTGCCCGCGCCGACCATCTGCGCCACCAGATACAGAACGGACACGGTGACCGAGGAGGTTCCCGCCGCGATCCGCACCGGCCGTTCCCTCATCCGCGCCGCCACGACGTCGGCGAGCGTGAAGCGACCGCAGTTGCGGACCAGTTCGGCGACGAAGAACAGCACCACCAGCCAGGCCACCAGGAATCCGACGACGTACAGCAGCCCGTCGTACCCGAACAGCGCGATGAGGCCGGTGACGCCCAGGAAGGACGCGGCCGACATGTAGTCACCCGCGATGGCAAAACCATTTTCCATGGGGGTGAAGAGCCGCCCGCCCGCGTAGAACTCCTCCGCCGAACCACGCCGGTTGCGGCCCACCCACGCCGTGATGCCCAGCGTGACCGCGACGAACCCGCTGAACAGCAGCAGCGCCAGGCTCTGGTGCTCGCCCGTCACGAGGCACCGCCGTTCACGCCGCGCGTCAGTTCCTGGGTGTCCCAGCGCAGTTCCAGTGCCGCCCGGTCCCGCCGCAGCCGCGCGTGCCGTGCGTACGCCCAGGTGAGCAGGAACGTGGTCAGGAACTGGCCGAGCCCCGCCAGCAGCGCCACGTTCACCGCGCCCGCCACGGGCCGGGCCATGAGCTCCGGCGCGGTCGTGGCCGCCACGACGTACCCCACGTACCAGGCGAAGAAGGCCGCGAAGGCCGGCACCACGAACCTCCGGTACCGCCGCCGCACCTCCTGGAAGGCCGCGCTGCGCTGCACTTCCAGATACACGTCGGCCGCCGCGACGCCACGGACGCCCGCCTCACACGCCCGAGGCACCGCCGCGGGCGCTCCGGCCCCCTCCGACTCGCCCCAGCCGGAGGCGAGGGCGTCGTACCAGGGGTCGTCGTACCTCAGCCGTACGGCCTCCTCGGCCGGACCCGGGTCATGACCGTCGAGCGGCTCGATGGAACTCTCCTGACCAGCCCCGACTCCGCGGGGACGCCCCTTGCTTGACTGCATGCCCAAGGATGGACAGAACGGGAAGATTCCCGGCTCTTCTTCCCCCCGCTCTTCACCCCATCAGGTGACGCGGCCCGCATGGGACCGCACCGGGCACCCTGCCAGGAACGCCGAACGCCCGCCGGGAGCCTCCGCGCTCCCGGCGGGCGTGAGCCCAGTGAAGCCGCTATGCGTCGATCCGCGACCGGTCCAGCGTCGCCGCCGAGTTGGAGATGAACTCCTTGCGCGGCGCGACGTCGTTGCCCATCAGCAGGTCGAAGACCTGCTCGGCCGCCTCCAGGTCGGAGAGGTTGATCCGGCGCAGCGTGCGGTGGCGCGGATCCATGGTCGTCTCGGCCAGCTGGTCGGCGTCCATCTCGCCCAGACCCTTGTAGCGCTGGATCGAGTCCTTGTAACGGATGCCCTTGCTCTGGAACTCCATGAGCTTGTCGCGCAGTTCCCGGTCCGAGTACGTGTACACGTACTTGTCCTGGCCCTTCTTGGGCTGGGTGATCTCGATCCGGTGCAGCGGCGGCACCGCCGCGAACACCCGGCCGGCCTCGACCATGGGCCGCATGTAGCGGTGGAAGAGCGTCAGCAGCAGGGTGCGGATGTGGGAGCCGTCGACGTCGGCGTCGGTCATCATGATGATCTTGCCGTAGCGGGCCGCGTCGATGTCGAAGGTCCGCCCGGAGCCGGCTCCTATGACCTGGATGATCGCGCCGCACTCGGCGTTCTTCAGCATGTCCGTGACGGACGACTTCTGGACGTTGAGGATCTTGCCCCGGATCGGCAGCAGTGCCTGGAACTCGGAGTTCCGGGCTAGCTTCGCCGTGCCGAGCGCCGAGTCGCCCTCGACGATGAACAGTTCGCTGCGGTCGACGCCGTCGCTGCGGCAGTCGGCGAGCTTCGCCGGCAGGGAGGAGGACTCCAGGGCCGTCTTGCGGCGCTGCGCGTCCTTGTGCTGCCGAGCCGCGATACGCGTACGGGCCGCGGCGACGGCCTTCTCCATGACGACCCGGGCCTGCTGGGCGGCGTCGCGCTTCGTGGACGTCAGGAACGCCTTGAGTTCCTTGCTGATCACGTTGTTCACGATGCGACGGGCCGCCGAGGTCCCCAGGACCTCCTTGGTCTGGCCCTCGAACTGCGGCTCGGCCAGACGCACCGTGACGACCGCGGTCAGGCCCTCCAGGGCGTCGTCCTTGACGATGTCGTCCTCGGCGACGCGCAGCAGCTTCTTGGCGCGCAGCACCTCGTTCATCGTGGCCGCCACGGCCTGCTCGAAGCCGGCGACGTGAGTGCCACCCTTGGGTGTGGCGATGATGTTCACGAACGACTTCAGGGTCGTGTCGTATCCCGTGCCCCAGCGCATGGCGACGTCGACGTCGAGCTCCCGGGTGACCTGGGTCGGGGTCATCTGGCCGTGCTCGTCCAGCACCGGGACGGTCTCCCTGAAGGTGCCCTGCCCGGAGAACCGGAGGACGTCGCAGACCGGCTTGTCGGTGGCCAGGTACTCGCAGAACTCGCTGATGCCGCCGTCGAAACGGAAGGACTCCTCGCCCTTGCTGCCGCCCTCGCCGAGCCCGTACTCGTCGCGGACGACGATGGTCAGGCCGGGCACCAGGAACGCGGTCTGGCGGGCACGCTGGTGCAGCGTCTCCAGATTGAGCTTGGCGTCCTTGAGGAAGATCTGGCGGTCGGCCCAGTACCGCACGCGCGTGCCGGTGCGGTTCTTCGGGATCTTCCTGGCCTTGCGCAGGCCGCTCTTCGCCTCGAACCTGGCGTCCTGGCCGTTTCCGGCGAAGGCACCGGGGACACCGCGGCGGAAGCTGATCGCGTGGGTGTGCCCGCTGCGGTCCACCTCGACGTCCAGCCGGGCGGACAGGGCGTTCACCACGGAGGCGCCGACGCCGTGCAGACCGCCGGAGGCGGCGTACGAGCCGCCGCCGAACTTTCCGCCGGCGTGCAGCTTGGTCATGACGACCTCGACGCCGGAGAGGCCGGTCTTGGGCTCGACGTCGACCGGGATGCCCCGGCCGTTGTCCCGGACCTCTACCGAGCCGTCGTCGTGGAGGATGACCTCGATGTGGTCGCAGTAACCACCGAGGGCCTCGTCGACGGAGTTGTCGATGATCTCCCAGAGGCAGTGCATCAGACCGCGGCTGTCGGTCGAGCCGATGTACATACCCGGGCGCTTGCGCACGGCCTCGAGCCCCTCGAGGACGAGCAGGTGCCGCGCGGTGTAGTTGGAACCGTCCCGGTCTGCTCCTGCCAGCAGAGCTGTGGACGGCACGGACGTCTCGGCGGTCACGCGGTTCGCTCCTCGCTGAATTTCAGATGGGGCCCTCATGGGTAAGGGCGCGGCTTCAGTCACCGGTGAGAGGGTACCCAGGCCTGGTAGAGCCCTTGTAACGCCACCCTCGCCGGGAACTCAGACTAGTCGAGACTCGCATGCCTGTTCGATCCCTCGATGGAGTGAAGTCCACATCACGTTCCCTTCCAGGCATGAACCATTTAGGCTCCGGGCACGTCCTCATGAACAACCGGCAACCCAGCCGGGAGGACCGACCACCGATACGACGCGAAGCCCCGTAAGACACATAGACACGCAATACGGCACATTCGCCGCCAACCGGCAGCAGACAGCCGCCTCGGAAGATTTTTCGAGGAAAAGCCACGAGCGGGAACGTTTTGGGGCTGGTTGGATGTTGACCCTGGTACGACAGCTCGTCGAGCTAGAGAAGAGGCGACGTGACTACTGTTCTGACCCCTGCGAGCCAGTTGACGGCCGCTGATCGCTGCGACCGCTGCGGCGCCCAGGCGTACCTGCGCGTCGTCCTGCTCAGCGGCGGAGAGCTGCTCTTCTGCGCCCACCACGGGCGCAAGTTCGAGCCGGAACTCAAGAAGATCGCCGCTGAGATACAGGACGAGACGGAGCGACTCACGGCCGCTCCCGCGACCGCCTCCGAGGAAGATCGCTGACACCTCGCGTCCGACGACGAGCCAGCCGGCACAGGCCGGAGAGCGGGCGGCTGCCTCTCCCAGAGGCAGCCGCCCGTCCTCGTCTCCATGGAGCCGCACGCGCTCCGTCGGACGCCTCACAGCCTTTCCGGCCGGGTCCGGTGCGGCTCCGGGTCCGGCTCTGCGTCGGACGCCTCACAGCCTTTCCCGCCGCGTCCTATGCGGTTCCGGGTCCGGCTCTGCTTTCGGGGTCGGCCTCCTGCGGGGGGCCGGACCCATCCGCGGCAGGTCCCCTTCCGCACCGGCCCCTCGCCGCACCGAACTCCCGCCGCACCGGCCTCCTGCCGGAGCGGGCCCCCTTCCCGGGCCCGCTCCGGCACTGGTCCGGTCTCCCTGCTGCCCGGATCCCTACTGCCAGCCGAGCGTCCGCATGATGTCGGACACCCGCACGTACACGCCGGGACTGCCGGCCCGCCCGCAGCCGATCCCCCAGGACACGAGGCCGATCAGCCGCCCCCGAGCGACCAGCGGGCCCCCGCTGTCGCCCTGGCAGGCGTCCCGGCCCCCTTCCGGCTCTCCGGCGCACAGCATGCTCCCGGCGTGGTAGGTCCCGTTGGCTCCGCCCGGATACGCCTCCTCGCAGAGAGCATCGGGGAGCACGCGCACGCGCGCCGCGCGAAGATCGCTGGGATACTGCCCGGTGCCCGAGATGTCACCCCACCCGTACACCGTCGCGACCTCCCCCGCCGCGTACGCCGGGTCGCCGTGGGCCGCCATGCCGATGACCGACTCGGCGGGCAGCGGCCGGTCGAGCGCGAGCACGGCGAAGTCGCCGATGTTGCTCACGTCGTCGTAGGCCGGGTTCACCCAGGTCGAACGCACGGCGATCTCCTGGCCGCCGCGGTCCGCCAGCAGGTCCGTGCGGCCGGCTATGACCCTGAGGTCCGTCACCCGCTCCGGAGGGCCGCCGAGGACCGCCCGGTCCATGCAGTGCGCCGCGGTGAGCACCGTGGTGCGTCCGACCGCCACGCCGCCGCAGAACTGCCCTGCGCGTGTACCTCCGAACCGGTCACGACTGGACAGGGCCACCGTCCAAGGGCTCTGCGACACATCGACCGGGAACCCGCCTATGACCGCCCGGTCGGCGGCCACAGAGGCCGTGGAGCCCGCTGACAGGGCGGTGACCGCGGCTGCCAGGGCCAGCGGTCGGACCAGGGCTCGGACCAGTCGTCGACGCATACGCACTCCTCACTCCGTGATGCCGGCGAGACACCCAGAGTGATGCAACCGACAGCACCCCGCACCCGCGCGGAGGCCACCTCTCGCGCACACCGGCGAGAGGGGCACGGCAAAGGCCCGGCCCCCTGAGGGGAACCGGGCCTCGCGTGTCGTACGACCTCGATCAGTCGAGGTAGTCGCGCAGCACCTGGGAACGGGACGGGTGGCGCAGCTTCGACATCGTCTTGGACTCGATCTGGCGGATCCGCTCACGCGTGACGCCGTAGACCTTGCCGATCTCGTCGAGGGTCTTCGGCTGACCGTCGGTGAGACCGAAGCGCATCGAGACGACGCCCGCCTCACGCTCGGACAGAGTGTCGAGCACGGAGTGCAGCTGCTCCTGGAGGAGTGTGAAGCTGACGGCGTCGGCCGGGACGACCGCCTCGGAGTCCTCGATGAGGTCACCGAACTCGCTGTCGCCGTCCTCGCCGAGCGGGGTGTGCAGCGAGATGGGCTCGCGGCCGTACTTCTGGACCTCGATGACCTTCTCCGGGGTCATGTCGAGCTCCTTGGCCAGCTCCTCCGGGGTGGGCTCGCGGCCCAGGTCCTGGAGCATCTGGCGCTGCACGCGCGCGAGCTTGTTGATGACCTCGACCATGTGCACCGGGATACGGATGGTGCGGGCCTGGTCGGCCATCGCGCGGGTGATCGCCTGACGGATCCACCAGGTGGCGTACGTGGAGAACTTGTAGCCCTTGGTGTAGTCGAACTTCTCGACCGCGCGGATCAGACCGAGGTTGCCCTCCTGGATGAGGTCCAGGAAGAGCATGCCGCGGCCGGTGTAACGCTTGGCCAGGGAGACCACCAGGCGGAGGTTGGCCTCCAGCAGGTGATTCTTGGCGCGGCGGCCGTCCTCGGCGATGATCTCCAGCTCGCGCTTGAGCTTGGGCGCCAGCTTGTCGGCGTTGGCCAGCTTGTCCTCGGCGAACAGACCGGCCTCGATGCGCTTGGCGAGCTCGACCTCCTGCTCGGCGTTGAGCAGGGGGACCTTGCCGATCTGCTTGAGGTAGTCCTTGACCGGGTCGGCGGTGGCGCCGGCGGCCGCGACCTGCTGGGCGGGCGCGTCGTCCTCGTCCTCGTCGGACAGCACGAAGCCCGCGGCCTCGGTGCCCTCGGGCTCCTCGCCGGCCTTGCCGGGGGCTGCTTCCTCGAGCACCTCCTCCTCGAGGATCTCGACGTCGTCCTTCTTGGCGCTGGTCTTCTTGGCCACCGTCTTCTTGGCGGGGGCCTTCTTCGCCGTCGCCTTCTTGGCGGTGGTCTTCTTGGCGGCCGCCTTCTTGGCGGGCGCCTCCTCCTCGGCGGCGGGCTCGGAGGTGGGCGCCGCCGGCGTGGCGCCGGCGGTGGCCTTCCTCGTGGTCACCGCCTTGGCCGCGACCGTCTTGGTGGCGGTGCGCTTGGCGGGACTCTTCGCTGCGACGCTCTTTCGGGTGCGCTTGGGCTCTGCGGCACTGACCATCAGCGTCACACCCTCTTCCTCGAGGATCTGGTTGAGGCTGCGCAGTACGTTCTTCCACTGAGTGGCCGGAATCTGGTCAGCTTCGAAGGCCCGACGCACGTCATCGCCGGCGATCTGCCCCTCAGCCTTTCCCCGCTCAATGAGCGCCATGACAGAGACGGACTCGGCGATCTCCGGCGGGAGCGTACGGGATGTGCTGGCCGACACGAACAACCTCTCGGAACGTTGGAAAACGGCTTCCGGCCCCGTCCACAGGGACAGGAGCCGACCGCCGGCTTGGGGATGGGCCGACGGCGCGGGCGGGGGCCGGGAAGATGCACAGCGCCGTGAACGGCGTCCGTATTCCCTCCGCGGCTGTCACCTCTTAGGTCATCGCGTTCTTCCCACGAGCGTTACGCCCAATCTGCGTGGCCCGAGTCACACCCCGTAAGCGAACAAAAACGGTCATACGCTGACAGAGATGGTCACCTCTGACATCGGCCCGGCCGCCCCGGCGGTCCACCACCCCTTCGCGCCGTCGGACCCCGCGGGATCACCAAGGATCCCACGGGGTCCGACGGGAGGCGGGTCACCGAGCGGGCGTTGCCACAGGAGGGGGGTGGCACACCCGCCGCGCCGCCCGTGGAACGCGGTCAGTGCTCGCGCGGGGCGGGCACTACGCGTTCCACCTCGGGAAGGACCGTGAGGAGTTGCCGCATCGCCGCCTCGGCGCCGGCTCCGTCGCCGGCGGCGAGGGCGTCGCAGATGCGGCCGTGGTGAGCCAGCGACGCCTCGTTCGGCCGGTCACAGCCGGTGACCGGACCGCCGGAGACCTGGAGGGCCGCGGAGACGATCCCGGAAAGGTGCTCCAGCATGCGGTTGCCCGCGACCTGGATGAGCAGCGAGTGGAACTCGGCGTCGGCGCGGGAGAAGGTGAGCGCATCACCCTGGGCCATCGCGTGCCCCATGATCTCGACCATGTCCACGAGGCGCTGCTGGACGTCCTCGCGGCCGTGCCCCGCGGCGAGGCGGGCGGCGAGCGGCTCGATCGTCCAGCGCAGCTCGCTCAGCTCACGGCGCTGGTTGTCGCGCTGTGGCCCGAAGGCCCGCCACTCGATGATGTCCGGGTCGAGGAGGTTCCAGTCGCTGACGGGGCGCACGCGCGTGCCGACGTTCGGCCGGGCGCTGACCAGGCCCTTGGCCTCCAGGACACGGAGCGACTCGCGGACGACGGTGCGGGAGACCTCGAAGCGCTGGCCGATCTCCTCGGGCACCAGCGGGCGGTCGGCGCCCAGGTCGCCGGAGACGATCATCTGACCCAGCTGCTGAACGAGTTGGCCGTGCAGTCCGCGCCCGCGGCTGCCTGTGGCGCGCCGGCCGACACGGCCAAGCTCCGGGTCCCCGCCGTCCCAGGCAGGGGCCCCGACACGGTCGACGGCGGGCGCCTCGGCGTAGGGGTAGCGGTCGAGTTCGCCCGGGCTCGCGAGGCCGGTGTCAGCAGAGCGGGCGGCGGTCATCATGGTGTGCGCAAGGGTACTCACGCATCCTTTGTCGGCGTCCTCTCCAACTCCCTTGAGGTCTTTGGTGAAAAGCACACGAAAGGGTGATCGCTCACCCCGTCGCAATTGACGCCTTATCGGAAAGAAATGGGCGTTCTGGGGGGAGTTGTGCGCATAGCCGAACTAAGGGTTACGGACAGTCGTCACCGGAACCTGTTCCGCAGGCCGGTGAGCAGGTAGGCGCAGAGCAGCGCGGCCAGCGACAACGTCAGTGCGCCGCCCACAGGTTGGGAGATCACCCGCAGCGCGGCCTCCAGATACCGCTCTCCCCCGAAGGGCCACCGCGGCAGCAGGGCCTCGCGCAGCCGCGTCGGAAGCCCGGCCGCGGTCCGCACGGACGGTCCGTTCAGGAGCTGGTGTACGACGGGGACGACGAGCAGGGGCACGGCGGCAACGGCGGCGAGACCGGCCGTGGTGGACCGGAAGACTCCTGCGGCCAGCACCCCGGCCCAGGCGCAGCCGGCCACCAGCCCGATCCAACTCGCACTGAGCGGGAGCCAGTCGGCGGGAACCTGGGCGAGTTCCCGTCCGTAGACGAGATAGAGCACTTCGGCGTTGCAGCCGACGGTGAGGACGGCCAGCGTGAGCGCGGTGGCCGAGGCGACGAGCAGTTTGGCGACCAGCAGCCCCAGCCTGCGGGGCACGGTGCCGCGATCCGCCGCCAGGGCGGGGTGGCGGAACTCGTCCCCGAAGGCCAGCGCGCCGAGCAGGCCCGCGCCGAGCGCAGCGGGCGGCAGGGGCAGTTCCTGGGGCCACGCGGCCAGCAGGCGTGGCTGCGGGGTGTGCCCGATGCGGGCGAGCACGACGGCGGTCACGGCGGACACGACGAGCACGACGGCCCCCGTGAGGAACCCGGTACCGATCCCGGCGGCCCGCCGGATCTCGTAACGGAGAGGGCGTAGAGGGCTGGGCGCGGGACGGACGGAGATGGGAGGCGGCAGCGGGGGCAGCGCGTCGAGGGTGCGCGCGCCGCGGGCATCGAGATTGCGCGTGGTACCGGCATCGGGGATGCGGGCTGTGCGGGCATCCGGGGAACGGGTGGCGTAGGCATCAAGGGGACGGGTGGTGCAGGCATCGGGGGTACGGGTCGTGCAGGCATCGAGGGGACGGGTGGTGCGGGCTCCGGTGGGGTTCGGCGGGCGGAGGCCGGGGCTGCCGTGCGGGGCTTCCGTGCCGACAGGCACGGGCGGCGCAGCGCCGGGCTCGCCGATCGAGGAATCCCTGCCGACGACTCGCGCCGACGGAAGGCCGGCGTCACCGGCCAGGGCCTCCACTCCGACAAGTGGCCGTGAGGGAACGCCGGGGTCGTCGGTCGGCGCATCCACGTCCGCGTGCGCACTCGACGATGAGGGTGCCATCGGAGCCGCCTGGGCTCCGTCCCCCGCATGGTTGGCCGATGCGGCGTCCGAGTGCGCGGAAGGCTCGCCCGAGTGCTGATCCGGCCCGGAGGAGGCCGGCGGCTCCCCGACCCCTGACTCCGGGACCTCTGTGGTGGCGAGCGGGTCCAGCGTGTGACGCCGCTCGGCGATGACGGTGCTGGTGACGGTGACTGGCTGCGTGGCGACCGGACTCGGCGCTGCCGGAGCGGCTCCCGCGCCAGGCCCCATGTCGCCGATCTCGTCGGCGAGTTGATGGACGACGATGCCGTGACGGAACGCGGTCTCCCCGACGTCCGCGCAGGTACTGCCGTACACGGACAGGCGGTTGCCGCCCTCGCGTACGACTTCGACGGAGCGCTGCGCGGCACGGGCCTGCTTGGTCAGGAGGGCTGCGAGACGGGCCGCGTGCGGGCTGCGTACGGCGACCCGGGGACGCAGTCGGGTCCGCGAGAACTCCGCTGCCTCCTGGTCGGCCACGACCCTGCCCTGCTCCAGGGTGACGACGCGGTCGGCTGTGCGGGCGGCCTCCTTGGGGTCGGCCGTGGTGAACAGGACCGTGCCGCCCTGTGCCGCGTGGGCTCGCAGCATGCCGTGCAGCCAGTTGCCCTCCCGCGTGGAGAGCCCGTCGGCGGGGTCGTCGAGGACGAGGGTGTGCGGGTCGGCCAGGAGGACGCAGGCCAGGCCGAGTCGGCGGTCCATACCGCGGGAGAGGGTGCCGAGACGCTCCTCGCGCAGGCTCACGAGCCCGACCGCCTCGAGGACTTCGTCGGCACGCCGGACCGGCACCCCCGCCGCTGCGCACAGCATGCGCAGATGACCGCGGACCGTCCGGGCCGGGTGACCCGGTACGTCCCCGAGCAGGACGCCGACCTCACGGGAGGGGTGAGCGATGCGATGCAGGGGCCGGCCCCGGAAGTAGGTGATCCCACGGCCCTGTTGTAGCTCCAGCATGAGTCTGAGGACCGTCGTCTTCCCGGCGCCCGGCGCACCGAGCAGCGCGGTGACACGGCCCGCTCGCGCCTGGAAGGAGACGTCGTCGGCCGCGGGCGGCAGCTCTTTGCGGGGGTTGCTGGTCAGTCCGAAGGCCTCGATCACCCGCAGCAAGATAGCGCGCTATGTCCGTTTTTCCGGACATCCGGCGGCCCTTCGCACGGCCTGCCCCAGCACGACGGGGCGACCCCGCGCGGGCCATGGACGGCCCTCGGTCGCAGGCTCGTGACCCTGATGCCGTTCGTGAGAGTCCGCTCCCGCGATCACACCTCGGGGCGCAGCATCGGGGGATTGAGCAGAGTCGCCCCACCCGCGCGGAACAGCTGCGCCGGGCGGCCGCCCTGTCGGGTGGTCGTCCCGCCGGTGGGGACGAGGAAGCCCGGTGTGCCCGTCACCTTGCGGTGGAAGTTGCGCGGGTCGAGCGCCACGCCCCACACCGCCTCATAGACGCGGCGCAGCTCCCCCACCGTGAACTCCGGCGGGCAGAACGCCGTGGCAAGCGACGAGTACTCGATCTTGGAGCGGGCGCGTTCGACCCCGTCCGCCAGGATCTGCGCGTGGTCGAAGGCCAGCGGCGCGACCGGCTCGGCGTCCCGTCCGTATCCGCCCTGCTGCAGCAGTTCCTCGACCGGCGCCCAGCGGGCGTTGCTGGCATCACCGCCTGCCCTCGGTGCGGGCAGGTCGGGTGCCAGGGCGAGGTGCGCGACGCTGACGACCCGCATCCGGGGGTCCCGCTTGGGGTCGCCGTAGGTGGCGAGCTGCTCCAGATGTGCACCGTTGTCCTGGGCGGGGACGGCCGGGTCGTGGACACGCAGCCCGGTCTCCTCGGCGAGCTCGCGTGCCGCCGCCTGCGCCAAGTCCTCGTCGGCCCGCACGAAACCGCCGGGGAGCGCCCACCGGCCCTGGAACGGCGGTTCGCCCCTGCGTACCGCCAGCGCACACAGGGCATGGCGGCGCACGGTCAGCACGACCAGGTCCACGGTGACGGCGAAGGGCGGAAACGCTGACGGGTCGTAGGGCATGCCGCGATCATAGTCGTCTGCCTGACGATAAACACTCCCTTCGCCGGTCGCTTCGCTTACTGATCCACTTGCTTACGGAATGGGCTCGACGTCTGTGCCAGGCAGTCCGCAAATGACAGGTCATGGCAGGTCACACCCCCAGTTGCAGTCCGTCGGCCGCCTCTTCGACCATGGCGAGGCCCAGTCGGCTGACCCGCACGGAGAACGGCTCACCGGCCACTCGCAGTCCGGTGAAGCCGATCTCGCCGAGGGGTGCGCCGCGCACGGGCCGGAGGGTGACCGTCCCGGCCGGGGCGTCGGGGCGGATGCCGGCGAGAGTGGTCAGCAGCAGCACCCCGGCCGCTGCCGCGGTGGCGGCGGGGCGGCAGGCGGCCGGGTGCGGGAGCGGGGCGCCCCCCTCCGTGCGCTGCTCCCCCGCGTACATCTCGGGCAGGCGGTGGTCGAAGGCCGCGGCGGCCGCGAGGGCGCCGTGCAGCAGCGACGTCGCCTCCCTCTCGTAGCCGGCGGCGGCCAGTCCCGCGACGGCGAGTGCCGTCTCCTGGACCCGTACGGCCCCGGCGCGGTGCCCGAACGGATTGAAACCCCGTTCCTTCGCACCGAGTCCGCGCAGGCCCCAGCCCGAGTCCATGACCGGGCTGCCGAGCAACCGGGCGAGGTGCTCGGTCCGCGCCTTGTCGAGCAGCCCGGGCGCCATGGCTCCCCCGCCCAGCAGGCCGGTGTCGAGGAGGTGGGCCGCGGCCGAGCTGAGATGCGGCACGGGCCTGCCGTCCGGCGCGCGGGCCACCGCAGGCCTTCCGCCGCCCAGGTCATCCACCCAGAAGTCCTCGCGGAACGCGGTCCTCAAGGCCTGTGCCCACTGTCTGAGCCCGTCCCCGCCCGTGCGTCCGCAGGCGTCGAGCAGGTCGGCACCGAGCAGCGCGGCCCGGTGGGCGTGTGCCTGTGTCTCGCAGCGGGTGAGACCGCCGGAGTGCAGATCGCGCAGGTACGGGTCGTCGCCCACCGTAGTCCGCAGCCACGTCAGGCATCGTTCGGCGGCGGGCAGCAGAGCCTCCGTCTCCTGCTCGGAGAGACCCCAGCGGCGGGCCTCGGCGAGCAGGGCCGGGAAGAGCAGCGTGGCCTCCGTGCCGGTGCACTGCGGCGGTAGGAACGGGCCGGCGTCCCGTCTCGGGCCGGGGATCATCCCGGACTGCGGTCCTGGGCCGGTGAGCTGGGTGCGGGCGAGGATGCGCAGCGTCCCCGCGGCCAAGCCCGTGCCGAGGGGCAGGACCATACGGGCGGCGACGAGTGCGTCGGCCGGGGCCAAACCGCAGCGCCAGGGCGCTCCTGCCGCGAGATGGGTGTCGGCGGGATGGGCGGAGTCCCGCAGCAGGAGGGACTGGAGGTCCTGGATGCTCGTCCGCAGCAGGGCGGCGGCTGCGGGATCGTCGCCCTCCGCCTGTGCCGCGGCCAGAGGGCTGGTCGCCGCGCGGCCCACGGCTCGGAGGGGACCCGCGCCGTCCGGCCGCACCCGCAGTTCCACGCTTCTGCTGCCGCCCGGCGGCAGGTCCAGCTCCCAGCGCAGCAGCCCGGCCGAGGCGACGGCGTCCGAGGGAGGCGGTTCGGCCGTTACGGACGCGTTGCCGGTGGCGCAGGACCACCGCAGGCCCGAGGCATGGACGCTGGGGGGAAGTTCGGGACCCTCGTTGCCGGAGGCGATCGCCCCGAGTTCGGCGAGGTCCGAGCCCAGGGCCACCTCGACCGGCAGGCGCAGCGGCCGGGAAGCCGCGCTGTGCAGGGTGATCCGCTCGGTGCCGTCCGCGTAGCGGTTGCGTTCCACCACCACGTCCGGGTCCGGTCCCCCCTGCGGGGACGTGCGAAGCGTGCCCACGAAACGAGCTCGGTCGGCGGCGATCATCCGGGCCTGCACCGCGAGGGGCTCCCGTCCGGCCACGCGGATCTCGCACCGGGAGAGCACGCGTCGGCCGGCACGGTAGAAGCCCTCCAGTCCCCGCCCGGTCAGCTGCCCTGCCTCCGTCGAGATGGCCAGGCCGGGAAGGGCGACACAGATCATCGCCGTGTGGGCGGGCGGCAGGTCCGCGGACCAGCGCAGTCCGGGGATGGTGGCTCCCCGGGGAGGTGGTGCTTGCCCCGTGGGATTCGGGGCCCGGTCCTGGGCCGAGGGTGGTGAGAGGGGCGAGGGCGAGCCGTAAACCGCAGCGGGACCTGGCCGACGGTCCTGCCCCGTCCACCGGGAGGACGGCCGGCCCGGCCCTGCCGCAGAGGGCGGGCTCGACTCCGGGCCCGTGGAAGGTGAGGCGTAAGCAGCGCCGTCCGGGAATCGGGGCCCGAAGCCGTCGACCCGGGCAGCTGCGCGCGGAGGTGCGTCGGTCTCACCCGGCGACCGTGTGCCCGGCCCTGGTTGCGCCCCGGACACAAGCTCGGATTCGGCGGGCGGCGCGGGCATGCCCGGGGAGAGACGGTCGTCGGCGGCGGAGGGCGGAGTCGGCTGGTGCATGGGAAGGCTTCCTCTGCGCTCTGTGCGCCTCGATCGGGTTCGGTGCCGGAGGGCTCCGACGGGGCAGGGGGAGTGCGGCGTCGCAGCCGGTCCGGGCGTTCCGCCACTCAGGTGAACGGTGGGGACGTCGTCGGGGTCACGCCCGCGCCCCGACCCCTTGCCCGCCCGGATCGCCCGGGTCCTCACTCCTCCCCCTCCGCGGCCCGGTCGAGACGGGTGCCGTCCTGTCCCGTGTCCCGGCTGGGCAGGGCCGCTTCGTGCGACCCACGTGCACGCGTGGCTCCCGCACGCGCGGTCCCGGGTCGCCCGGTGTTCCGCCATCCCGCGCGGCCGGGGCGCGTGACAGCTTCGGCAGCACCGGCAGGGCGCGAGGGGCCTGTCGGCGTATGCCGGTGGGACGCTCGCGGGCTCGGATCACGGTCGGCTGCACGGGTACGACCGGGGGACGCGCCGACAGAACGCGGGCGCCGGCGACGGCGAGGGCTCGCTGTGTCGGGCGCGGGGTCGGAGTCAGCCTGGGGTGGCACTTCCTCCGTCTCCGAAGCGACCGCTACGGCGTCCGATTCAGCCGGTACGGCTTCCAAGCCGGCTGCTTGAGCTCGCGATCCGGCCGGGCCTGCCTTCGAACCGACCGCTTGAGCTTCCGAACCGACTCGTCCAGCTGGCGAGCCGACTGCTTGAACTCCCGAACCGACGCCTCCAACTGCCGAACCGACCGCTTGAACCTCCGAACCAGCCTGCTCAGGCACCGAACCGACCGCTTGAACCTCCGCACCGGCCCGCTCTGTCGCCAAACCGGCCGCTTGAGATTCCGGGGCCGCCCCCCGCGCAGGCAAGCCCTCGGCCCGTACACCGGCCCCCGGGGCCACAGCCCGCCCGCGCCCTGCTCGCTCCGCCCGCAGGCAGCGGCGAATCGACTCCGGTTCGAGCCCTTCGTTGCAGGCCTGGTGCAGCAGACGGGCGAAGAGGTAGTCGGGGTCCGCACCCAGAGCCATGGCCAGGGCTTCTCGTGCCTCCAGTTCGTCGCCGGTGGACCATGCGACCCAGCCGGCGAGGGTGAGCGGCGCGGCGGCGTGTTCGCCGTAGGGTCCGACGCACCGGCGGGCCAGGGTCCGCCAGAGGCGCAGGGCGAGTGCGGCCTCGTCGCCCTCCATCCACTCGGCCGCCCGGTCCCGGGTCGAACGGTCCTGGAGACCGAGGATCAGCCGGGCGGCCTCGTCGTGCCCGATCAGTTCGTCGTCGCGAAGGTCGGCCAGGAGCATGCCCGAGACGGGCTCCGCCCCGGCCAGGCGGTCCAACATCCGCTGGACCAGGTCGAGCGTCTCGTCGGCGACCTCGTCGCGGCCTGCCTCGTCCAAAATGCGCGGGACGAGCGCCATGCTCGCGGCGTCCAGAGCAGCCTCCTGATCGAGGGCTGCCGCGATCTCCCAGGGCTGCAGCCGGGCACGCAGCTCCTTCAGCGTGCCGCGGACCTGGATTCCGGCATAGGCGGCTGCGGCGGCGAGCACGGAGGTGCCGGGCAGACCCATCGGCGCGCCTTCGGGGGAGCAGCAGACCGGGTTGTCGCAGCAGTACGACCAGTAGCGCCCTTCCGAGATGCACAGAGCCTCGACCACCACCACGTCGAGCGAACCGCACTCGATGCGCAGCCGCTGGGCCAGGGGCCTCAGCCGCTCCATGACCTGGCGCCCGGTCCGGCCTTCCCCCGGCTCCTGGCACAGGAAGGCCACCATGGACTCGGGACGGGCTCCTCTGCGCTCGCTGCCCTTCACCAGGCCGTGTGCCAGTTGCCGGGCGGCGGAGGGCCAGTCGTCCTCGTGGGGGGGAATGCCGAGCCGGGCCCGGCCCCCGAACCGGCCCCGGCCGTCCTTGTCGTGCAGGGCGACGAGGACGATGCTGTCCTCCGGCCGGTATCCGAGCAGGTAGGGGAGGGCGTCGGCCAGTTCGGCCGGGGTGCGCAGAGTGACCTGGTGCTCGCCGCCGTGACTGCCGTATGCCTGGCCGGGAACGCGCGGTCCGGCCGGGGGGTCCGCCCGCTTCTCATGTCCGCTCTCCCGTCCTTCCGCTGCGGGAGCGCGGTGTGCCCCGGACGCTCCGATGTCGCCGTTTTCAGAGGATCCAGTCGTTTCGCCGTGGTTCGTCATGCGAAGACGATCTCGCGGAATCCAAAGCTCCGCTTTGCTCTGTGGATAACTTCAATCAGGGACACGTCACCGAGCACGACGCGGTGGCCACTGTCCACAGGCACCGCGCCCGCTGTCACCGCCGTCCTGTTGTATGGGACGCATGGAGCACACGAGCAACGCGGATCTACGGGCGGCGGCCGACGCCGTCCTCACCCGTCTCGTCGGAGACGAATCGGGAGCGGCCCGGCTGCGTGAGGATCAGTGGCGGGCGATCGAGGCGCTGGTCGCCGACAGACGCCGGGCCCTGGTCGTCCAGCGCACAGGATGGGGCAAGTCCGCGGTGTACTTCGTGGCGACCTCGCTGTTGCGGGCGCAGGGCAGCGGTCCGACCGTGATCGTGTCCCCGCTGCTCGCGCTCATGCGGAACCAGGTCGAGGCGGCGGCCCGGGCCGGCATCCACGCCCGCACGATCAACTCCTCCAACACCGAGGAGTGGGAAGCGGTCCAGGATGAGATCACCGCGGGCGAGGTCGACGTCCTGCTGGTCAGCCCCGAGCGGCTCAACAACCCGGATTTCCGGGACCAGGTGCTGCCCAGGCTCGCGGCCGCCACCGGTCTGCTGGTGGTGGACGAGGCGCACTGCATCTCCGACTGGGGGCACGACTTCCGGCCGGACTACCGCCGGCTGCGCACGATGCTCGCCGACCTGCCGCCCGGTGTGCCGGTGCTCGCGACCACCGCCACGGCCAACGCGCGCGTGACGGCCGATGTCGCGGAGCAACTCGGCACGGGTGGCGGCTCGGACGCCCTCGTGCTGCGGGGGCCGCTGGACCGGGACAGCCTGAGTCTGAGCGTGCTGCGGCTGCCGGACGCCGCGCACCGGATGGCGTGGCTCGCCGAGCACCTCGACGACCTGCCGGGCTCCGGGATCATCTACACACTCACGGTGGCCGCCGTCGAGGAGGTCACCGCCTTCCTCAGGCAACGCGGACACACGGTCTCGTCGTACACGGGCAAGACGGAGAACGCCGATCGCCAGCAGGCCGAGGAGGACCTGCTCGCCAACAAGGTGAAGGCGCTGGTCGCCACCTCGGCACTGGGTATGGGCTTCGACAAGCCCGACCTGGGCTTCGTCGTGCACCTCGGCTCGCCCTCCTCCCCCATCGCCTACTACCAGCAGGTGGGACGCGCGGGGCGCGGTGTCGCGCACGCCGAGGTGCTCCTGCTGCCGGGGAAGGAGGACGAGGCGATCTGGAAGTACTTCGCGTCGCTCGCCTTCCCCTCGGAGGACCTGGTGCGCCGCACGCTCGACGTCCTGGCCCGTGCGGACAAGCCGCTGTCGCTGCCCGCGCTGGAGCCTCTGGTGGAGCTGCGCCGCTCCCGCCTGGAGACGATGCTCAAGGTCCTGGACGTGGACGGCGCGGTCAAACGGGTCAAGGGTGGCTGGACCGCGACCGGGCAGCCGTGGACGTACGACGCCGAGCGGTACGCGTGGGTGGCACGTCAGCGCGAGGCCGAACAGCAGGCCATGCGCGCGTACGCGTCGACCACGGACTGCCGCATGGAGTTCCTGCAGCGCCAGCTGGACGACGAGGCCGCCAAGCCGTGCGGCCGCTGTGACAACTGCGCGGGACCGCGCTTCACCGCCGACACGTCAGTGGAGGCGCTCGACGCCGCGCGCGTCGACCTGGGACGCGCGGGCGTGGAGGTGGAACCCCGCCGGATGTGGCCGACCGGCCTGCCGGCGATCGGCGTGGACCTCAAGGGACGCATCCCGGCCGGGGAACAGGCCGCACCGGGACGGGCCTTGGGTCGCCTGTCGGACATCGGCTGGGGCAACCGGCTCCGGCCCCTGCTCGCGCCGCAGGCACCTGACGAGCCGGTACCGGACGACGTGGCGAAGGCCGTGGTGGACGTCCTGGCCGACTGGGCCAGGGGCCCCGGCGGCTGGGCCTCGGGGTCTTCGGACGCCCCGCCGCGCCCGGTCGGCGTGGTCACCGTGGCGTCGCGCACCCGGCCCCGGCTGATCCACTCTCTCGGAGCGCGTATCGCGGAGGTCGGCCGGCTGCCACTCCTGGGCGCGGTCGAGTACACGGGCGACACGCACCCGGGTCCCCGCAGCAACAGTGCCCAGCGGCTGAAGGCGCTCGACGGGGCTCTGACCGTGCCGGACGCTCTGGCTTCCGTCCTCGCCGAGGCGCAGGGCCCGGTCCTCCTGGTGGACGACTACACGGAGACCGGCTGGACCCTCGCGGTTGCCGCCCGTCTGCTCCGACGCTCCGGCGCCCAGGGGGTGTTGCCGCTGGTGCTGGCCGTCCAGGCCTGACGGAGCCAGCCGCCCGCCCCCGTCGCGGGCGCAGGGCCGCCGGTCCCGCGCCTCCTCGCGCGCGCCTCTGGACGCCGCACGCCCCCGTGGCGTACGAACGTGTCGTGCTCGAACGCCCCATGGGTGGCTCGGCGGCACACGGGGTGGGGATATTAGCCGCGCATCATCTGATAACGGTCGGCTGCCTCAATTGCTCGTTGCCGCATTCAAGTTCGACAGGAACAATTGAGGTCCGCTCCCCGCACGGCTCGTCCGCCGCTCGGTAGGGCTTCCCTGCGGTGCGCGCTCCCAGGAATCCGACCCCGCCCGCAGTGTGGGCGCGTAGCCGAAGGGAGGACCGTGACCTTCGGATTCGCTCCGGCCTCGGCAGCGGCGTCGACATCCGCCGCTTCCGCCAACCGTCTGCTCGAACCCGCGGAATGGGCCGCTGCGGGTATCCCCCTGCTGCGCAGCCCCCGCGAGGTGGTCAGCGGACTGCACGCCCGGCACCATCCGCAGCCGGCGACCGCTGTCATCGCCGTGCTCGACCCGGACGAGCGGCTGCGGGCGAGCGCCTCGTTCGTCCGCCGTCCGGCCCCGGCCGACGGCTGGATGTCCCGCAACGTGCTGCTGGCGCAGTTGCGCCGCATCATCCCGCACGACCTGCGGCGCCGCACACCGGTGCGCACCGCGGTGCTGCTCTACTGTCGTGAGGGCGACGCGCGTTGGACGGAGGAGGACGGCGCGTGGATGTGGGGTCTGCGCGACGCCTGCACCCTGCACGGGCTGCGGTGCGGGGCGTACATCACGCTGACCCGTGACGGCTGGCAGGTCCTCGGTGAGGACCGCGGCGGACGCCGGCCGCACTCGGCCTCGGCGCCGGAGCCGTTCGCCACGTCGGAGGCTCCGCCACCGCAGCCGCGCACCGGTGGCGCGGCCTCCGAGATACTGCGCCGCGCGGCGGCGGCTCGCTGAGGCCCCGACCAAGCGCTCCCGCCCGGGGCCGTGTCCCGCGCCGCGGCACATCACGACCCCGTGCCTGCCCGGCTCTCGCGCAGGCATGCCGGACGACACGACGACACCTGGGCACGCCACGACGGCGACCGGCCTCTGGCCGGCCAACCCGATCCGCGGGACAGCGCCCACCCTCGACGCCAAGGCGTTCCGTCCGCAAGGCAGGCTGAACCGCCCGTCGTGCGAGGGCCGCCGAAGCGGCGCCCGGAGTCAGTCGCCGGCGCCTGGCGGACGCTGCGGCTCCGGCTCAGACGCCCGCGCCGAGCACCGCGTTGATCCGCTGCGGGTCTCCGCAGACGATCAGCAGGGCGTTGGCACGGGAGTGGGCCAGGGTCAACGCGCTCGCGGCCGCGGCCTCGGAACCACCGTTGACGGCTACGACGACCACCGGGCGCGACGCGGCGCGGGCGGCGACGGTGGCGTCCGTGTAGAAGACGTCGTCGCGGGCGTCGTGCTGGGCCCAGTAGGAGGCTTCGCCGAACGACAGCTCATGGGTGGCCCACGGGTGCTGTTCGCCGATCGTGATCACCAGGATGTCGCCGGGGGCACGGCCGGAGTCCAGCAGCAGGTCCACAGCCTCCTCGGCGGCGTCGAGCGCGCCTTCCACGGAAGCCGGGATCAGCTGGATCTGCGGCGTGGCCGGGGCGGCGGCACCGGCGTCGGGGCCCGACGGAGCGGGCTTGGCGGCCACGTCACGCGGGGTTCGCTGTACCGGCGGCGCGGGCCGGAGAGGCCCGGGACGACCGGGACGCGACGGAGCCGCGGGACGGGGGCCGGGTACGGGACGGGGGGTCGGCGCGGTGCGGCCACTGGCCGGAGTGGCGCGGGGACCCTGGGCACTCTCGTGAATCTGAGGCTCCTCGGGAATGAGAGGCATGGGTTGATATTTATCAAACGTTGGTACGACCCGCGTCAACGGGTGGCGCATGCGTGCGAGCGGGACCGTCAGAAATCGAAGCCCAGCTGGCCCTCGATTTCCGGAACACGTCCCTCCGCCCAGCTGCGGGCCTTCTTGAGGTGCCGCCACTGGGGCAGCGCATCAAGATACGCCCACGACAAGCGGTGGTAGGGGGTGGGGCCCCGCTCCGCCAGTGCGGCCTTGTGCACGGGTGACGGATACCCGGCGTTGTCCGCAAAACCGAAGTCTGCATGGTCGATACCCAGTTCGGCCATCATTTTGTCGCGCTGAACCTTGGCGATCACCGAGGCCGCCGCGACCGCAACGCACGACTGGTCGCCCTTGATCACCGTACGGACCCGCCAGGGCGCCCCGAGATAGTCGTGCTTGCCGTCGAGGATGACAGCGTCGGGACGGACCGGCAGGGCGTTCAGTGCACGCTCGGCCGCGAGCCGCAGAGCGGCGGTCATGCCCAGATCGTCTATCTCCTCGGGGGAGGCATGCCCCAAGGCGTACGACGTCACCCACGTCCGCAGCGTCTCCGCGAGTTCGGTGCGTCGCTTGATGGTGAGCAGCTTCGAGTCCGTGAGGCCCTCGGGCGGCCGGCGCAGTCCGGTGATCGCCGCGCAGACGGTGACGGGACCGGCCCACGCGCCGCGCCCCACCTCGTCGACACCTGCAACGATCTTCGCTCCGGTCGTGGCTCGAAGGGAGCGCTCGACGGTGTGAGTAGGCGGTTCGTACGGCATGGCGCCCCTAGATTACGCCGCCCCGAACCGCCCGCGACACCCTGGCCCGCCTTACGGCGTCGGGGTCCTCACCGACTCGCGTCAGGAACCGTTCGGCCGGAGCAGCGGAACCATCAACTGGTCGATCATCTCCTCGACTTGATCGTCCTGCCATTCGCAGCCGCACATCTTGGAGCGGTACATCATCATGGCCGGGATGGCGTCGAAGACATAACCGTTGGCAGCGTCGGGACGCACCTCGCCTCTCGCGATGCCACGCTCGATCACTTCCCGGAGCATCCTGATGGTGGGCTCCACGACGCCCTCGAAGATGACGGCATGGAAACGCTCGGCCTGAGTCGTGTCGCATTCGTGAATCACCGAGCGAAGGGCGAAACCGGGACGGGAGAACATCGCGTCGCGGGCGCGCAGACACAGCGCCAGGAGATCCTCACGCACGCCCCCCTCGTCGGGCGCCTCGTCGAACTCCGGCAGGCCCGCGCGCAGGGCGTCGGCGACGAGGTCCTCCTTGGAGGGCCAGCGCCGGTAGACCGCGGCCTTACCGGTCTGGGCGCCGGCGGCGACACCTTCCATCGTCAGGCCGTTCCAGCCGACGGTGCTGAGTTGGTCCAGCGCGGCATCGAGGATCGCGCGTTCGAGCACGGCACCGCGGCGGCGGGCCGTCTGAGCGGGGGCATCCGCCCAGCTCGGGGTAACCATCGGACTCTCTCCAACGAGCAGTGGAAGCGGGGATTCCGGGGATGGGGGGCGCGCCGCACGGCACCGCAGGGGGATGTGCCGAACGACGCCGCCATAAGTGAACGCTTGCGTTCACTGTCGGGGACTCACTACCGTTGACGCGACAGTGAACGCGAGCGTTCACTACACCTCTCGTGGGGGACCCACAGTGACAACCTCTCCATTGCTCCAGGACCAGAAGAAACCAGGTGCGGCCCGCCGGGAGGGACACCCCGGCATCGCTCTCGCGGTCATCGCGGCCTGCCAACTCATGGTGGTACTCGACGCGACGATTGTGAACATCGCGCTCCCGCACATTCAAGACGCGCTCCAGTTCAGCACCACCGACCTCACTTGGGTCGTCAGCTCCTACACGCTCACCTTCGGCGGTCTGCTGCTCCTGGGCGGCCGCGCCGGTGACATTCTCGGCCGCCGCCGGGTCTTCATGACCGGCATCCTGCTGTTCACCCTCGCCTCGCTGCTCGGCGGGTTCGCGCAGGAACCCTGGCAGTTGCTGGCCGCACGCGTCCTGCAGGGCGTGGGAGGCGCGATCGCGTCTCCCACGTCGCTGGCGCTCATCACCACCACGTTCCCCGAAGGGCCGGAGCGCAACCGGGCCTTCGGCGTCTTCGCCGCCGTCTCCGCCGGCGGCGGCGCCATCGGCCTGCTCGCGGGCGGCATGCTCACCGAGTGGCTGGACTGGCGCTGGGTGCTCTTCGTGAACGTGCCGATCGGCATCCTGATCGCTGTCCTCACCCCGCTGTACATCGGCGAGTCCGAGCGGCACTCCGGCCGCTTCGACATCGCGGGCGCGGTGACCTCGACCGCGGGCATGGCGTCCCTCGTCTACGGCTTCATACGCGCGGCGGACGAGGGCTGGCGGGACAACCTCACCATCGGTTCGTTCGCTGCCGCGGTGGTCCTGCTCGTGGCGTTCGCGATCATCGAGTCGCGAGCCAAGGAGCCGATCACCCCACTGCGGATGTTCGCCGACCGCAACCGCTCGGGCACCTACGTGATCATGCTCAGTCTGGCCGCGGCGATGTTCGGAATGTTCTTCTACATCGTGCTGTTCGTGCAGAACGTGCTCGGGTACACCCCGATCGAGGCAGGGCTGGCCTTCCTCCCCGTGACGGTCGTGATCGCGCTGGGCGCCGGTCTGTCCCAGCGGTTCCTGCCCGTGCTGGGCCCCAAGCCCTTCATGGTCGTGGGCTCGATGCTCGCGATGATCGGGCTGGCCTGGCAGGCCCTCATCAGCTCGGACAGCTCGTACGTCGGAGGTGTCCTCGGCCCGATGCTGGTGTTCGGCTTCGGCATGGGGCTGAACTTCGTCACGCTCACGCTCACCGCAGTCTCCGGCGTCGCCCAGCACGAGGCGGGTGCCGCGTCCGGGCTGCTCAACACCACGCAGCAGGTGGGCGGAGCGCTGGGCCTGTCCATCCTGACGACGGTGTTCGGCACGGCGACCAGGGACGAGGCGGAGAAGCAGCTTCCGCAGTTCATGGCCGAGGGCTCCGCTCAGCAGAAGGCCGAGTTCGCCAGCACCCATCAGCTGCCGGCGCCGTGGGGACACGAGGTACTGGCCCAGGGCATCTCCGCGGCGTTCGTCCCGGCCGCCGCGATGGCCGTCCTGGCCGTCGTCACGGCCTGGCTGGTGATTCAGGTCCGCAAGAGCGACCTGGAGGCACTGGCCGGCTCGGCCGGGCCGGGGGTCGGCTGAGGCGAGGCCGTCACGAACCGGCCTCGGCGGCTCGCCGGCAGGACCCACGCAGGCCTGCCGGCAGCTGTCGGGCCGGTTCGCGACCCACCCCGTCCCGGGACGGCGTACGACAGCTGCCCAGCAGTGGCGCAGAAGCGCGAGCAACGCCTTCATGATCACACCCCCTCGCACGCCAGTACGGCTTCCGGGCCCGTGCGCCCTGGCACCACGCGCAGTGGGTAGCAGGACAACGAGCGAGCGGTCACAGAGAGTTCCCAAGGTGTACGGAGAGTTCACAGAGGGCGTCGATGGCCACCCGGCCGCCCACAGCGCCCAGAACCCAGCGCCCGCACCCTGACCCGCACAACCGTCACGTACCCATGCCGAGCCTCAGGCCCAAGCGGGGCGTGCGCGTGCCGAGCCTCAGACAGGCTCGGGCGTCACGTACACGCGCCGAGCCCTAGGCCGGAGCGGGCACCCAGTCCGGAAGGGCCTCGGTCCGCTCCACCCACGGGGCAGGTGGCGTCCCGACCTTGCCCGAGGCGATCACGCCACCGACGATCGCGCAGGTCGTGTCGACGTCACCGCCGACCTGGGCGGTCGTCCAGAACGCCTTCTCGTAGTCGCCGAGACTCCTCGCGGCCGCCCAGAGTGCGAAGGGCACGGTGTCGTGGGCCGTCGTCCGTCGCCCGCAGCCCAGCACCGCCGCGACCGTGGCGGCGTCGCCGTAGTCGAGCATGTCCCGGGCCCGGCGCAGCCCCGCGCCCACCGCGCTCTTGGGGACCAGGTCGATCACCCCGTCGAGGAGTGCCTCGGCGCTGGGCGGTCCGCCCGGCGCCGAGGCGAACGCGGCGGCCGCGGCGACGGCCATGGCGCCGACCACGGCCTCGCGATGCTGGTGGGTGGTGTAGGCGGAGATCTCCGCCTGGTGGGTCGCCTGCTCGGGATCGTCCGCGTACCAGGCGCCCAGCGGGGCGATCCGCATCGCCGCGCCGTTGCCCCAGGACCCCTGGCCGTTGAAGAGCGCGGCGGCGAGCTCGCGCCAGTCGCCGCCCTCCCGGACCAGCCGCAGGAGGCGGTTGACCGCGGGGCCGTAGCCCCGGTCCAAGTCGTGGTGCTCGGCGAAGGACCGGGCGAGCGCGTCCTGGTCGATGCGGTGGTGGGCGGCCAGCACGGCGACGACGGAGGCCGCCATCTCGGTGTCGTCGGTCCACTGCCAGGGCCCGGGCGGGAGCTCGCGGCGCTTCAGCAGCGGGTAGTTCACCGGCACGAAGTACTGGGAGCCCAGGGCGTCCCCGACGGACAGTCCGCGCAGAGCGGCCAGGGCGCGGTCCAGGCGCGCGTCGGGGGAGAAATCAGAGGTCATCGCCCTGCCACTCTATCCGGAGATCCCGTACGGCTCGGGATCCCGCCAGCGGTCGAACGGCCGGTCCAGCGTGTACTTGCCGTCGTCTCCCAGAACGAGCATCCGCACCTCGCCGTTCCCCGGATTCGAGAGCGACTCGAACTCCGCGACCGTCCAGTGGAACCAGCGCATACAGAACAGCCGCATGGCCAGCCCGTGGGTCACGATGAGGACGTTCGGCGGATGGTCGGGGTCTTCGAAACTGCGGAACAGGCTCTCCAGGAAGCCGCCGACCCGGTCGTAGACATCGGCGCCGGACTCCCCCTGGGCGAAGCGGTAGAAGAAGTGGCCGTACGCGTCCCGGTACGCCTTCTGGAGGCGGACCTCGTCGCGGTCCTGCCAGTTTCCCCAGTCCTGCTCGCGCAGCCGGGGCTCCTCGCGTACCCGTATCAGTGCGGGGTCGAGGCGGAAGGCCCGCAGCGTCTCGTGGGTGCGCCGGTACGGGGAGACGTAGACGCTGACGCGTTCGCCGCCGAACAGCTCGCGCAGGTGCTCACCCGTGGCCTCCGCCTGCCGTCGACCGCGGTCGGTCAGAGCCAGGGCGTGGTCGGGTTCACGCTCGTACACGGAGTCATCAACATTGCCCGTTGACTCGCCGTGCCGGACAAGGACGATGCGCCGTGGTCGTGCCATGCCAAAACCCTAGATCGGGTGAGGGCCCGCCGAGCACCCGGACGGTACCCATACAGCGTAGGTCACACGGATTCGCCACCGCATCGCGCCCGCGGGAGGCCGCCGGCCGCCCGGGCCAGTGGGGCGCGTGCCGGCCGGGGTCAGACGGTCCAGCTCGGCTCCATGTCCACGACGGCGCCCGTCAGCGCCGCCACGTCCGCCTCCGTCTGGGCGCGCAGGGCGAGCCGTTCCACGCGTTCGGTGCGGTACTTGCCGTGCTCGGCGGCCGACCGCCACATCGACAGCACCAGGTACTCGTGGCCGGGCGCCTCGCCGAACAGCCCGCGCACCATGCCGGGCGAGCCGGCCATCGCCGGATTCCAGACCTTCTCCTGCATCAGCACGAAGTGCTCCGCCCGTTCCTCGTGGACACGGCAGAGCGCGACGCGCAGCAGGTCGGCGTCCGTGAAACGCGGCTCGAAGCCGGTCTTCACGTCGAAGCGGTAGTCGAACAGCCTGACCCGGGCGTCCTTGAAGGTGCCCGACTGGGCCGACGCGAGCCGGTCGTGGGACCGCGCCATGAACGAGTCGTAGAAGGCGCGGCTCTCCCAGAACGCGAAGATGTGCGCCACATCCGGCCGTCCCCGGCTCCAGCCACCCCCCTGCCCACGAAACCCCGGCTCCCCCAGAAGCCCCGCCCACTTCCGCTGCCCCCGCTCGAACCCGCGGCGGTCCACCACGGTGCAGCGAATCCACTTGACCAGCACCGCGCCATGGTAAGGCCAGGGAGCGTGGCGCCGGTCACTCTCGGCTGGACCGCTCCGCCACGCGCGCACCCGCGCGCATGGCAGGATGGACAAACAGTCGTGAGTGCCCGTCAGTTGGGGTGGACGGGCGGGTCGGTACGGGGAAGGGGACGCCGGTGGACGGGCTCAACAAGGGGCTGCGCAAGGTCGAGATCGCGGTGCGGTGGGATCCCAGTCCTGCGGGGCAGCCCTCCACCGACCTGGATCTCGTCGCGGCGACGTACACGGCGGACGATCCGCACGGCGACCCCGCCTACGTGGTGCACTTCGACAGCCGCTCCCCCGACGGCACGATCTACCTGAACCGGGACAGCAAGGACGGTCAGGGCTTCGGCTTCGACGAGGTCATGATGCTGGAGCTGGAGCGGCTCGCCGACCGGTACGCGCGCGTGGTGGTCGGCGTCATCATCCAGCAGCGCCCCGCTGAGCGCACCTTCGTCAGTGTCGTCAACCCCGGTCTGCGCATCCGCGAGGGGTATGACGTCCTCGCCGAGGACGACTTCGGCGGCGTCCTGGGAGCCACGGCGGCCACGGTCGCGGAGTTCGTCCGGGAAGGCACCGGCCCCTGGCGCTTCCGTCCCGGCCTGCGCGGCTTCGAGGGCGACCCCGTGGCGTTCGCCAGGACGATGGGCGCGGCCGGCCGGGCCTGAGCCGGCCCGCCCGCGCGTCTCTCCCGGACATCCCCGGGGCACGGTGACGACGAGGCACGACTAGAGGGGCACCAGCCCGAAGGCTGGTGCCCCTCTGTCATCGGTTCAGGCGCCCGGAATCAGCTGCAGCCGCTGGTCGAGCCGCAGCCCTCGCAGATGTAGCAGGAACCGGCGCGCTGCATCTTCGTCCCGCAGGAGAAGCACAGCGGGGCGTCGGCCTGGATGCCCAGCTGCATCTCGACCAGTTCCGCACTGGTGTGGGCCTGCTGCGGGGCCGGCTTGGCCGCCTCTTCCGCCTTCGGAGCGGAAACGGCCTTCAGCTCCTGGGCCCGAGGCGCCGACTGGGCCAGGCCCTCGACGTCGACCTCGTCCTCGGACGGCTCGTACGAACCGGTCTCCAGGTGACGCTGGCGCTCCTCGGCGGAGTGGATGCCGAGTGCGGACCGCGTCTCGAAGGGCAGGAAGTCCAGCGCCAGGCGGCGGAAGATGTAGTCGACGATCGACTGCGCCATCCGCACGTCCGGGTCGTCCGTCATGCCGGCCGGCTCGAAGCGCATGTTGGTGAACTTCGAGACGTACGTCTCCAGCGGCACGCCGTACTGGAGGCCGACCGAGACGGCGATGGAGAAGGCGTCCATCATGCCCGCGAGGGTCGAGCCCTGCTTGGACATCTTCAGGAAGACCTCACCGAGACCGTCGTCCGGGTAGGAGTTGGCCGTCATGTAGCCCTCGGCACCGCCGACGGTGAAGGACGTGGTGATGCCGGGACGTCCCTTCGGGAGGCGCTTGCGGACCGGGCGGTACTCGACGACCTTCTCGACCGCGGTCCGGATCGTCTCCTCGGTCTTCTCCGTGATCTCCGCCTTCTCCTTCTCCTTGGTCTTGGCGGAGAGTGGCTGGCCGACCTTGCAGTTGTCGCGGTAGATCGCGAGCGCCTTGACGCCGAGCTTCCAGGCCTCGAAGTAGATCTCCTCGACCTCCTCGACGGTCGCCGTCTCCGGCATGTTGACCGTCTTGGAGATGGCGCCGGAGATCCACGGCTGGATCGCGGCCATCATGCGGACGTGGCCCATCGGGGAGATGGCCCGCTCGCCCATGGCGCAGTCGAACACCTCGTAGTGCTCGGGCTTGAGACCGGGGGCGTCGATCACGTTGCCGTTCTCGGCGATGTGGGCGACGATCGCCTCGATCTGCTCCTCGAGGTAGCCGAGGCGACGCAGGGCCTGCGGCACGGTGCCGTTGACGATCTGCATCGAGCCGCCGCCGACGAGCTTCTTGAACTTGACCAGCGCCAGGTCGGGCTCGACACCGGTGGTGTCGCAGGACATCGCGAGACCGATGGTGCCGGTCGGGGCCAGCACGGACGCCTGCGAGTTGCGGAAACCGTTCTTCTCGCCGAGGCGCAGGACGTCGCCCCAGGCCTCGCTGGCGGCGGCCCACACCGGGGTGTCCAGGTCGTCCATGCGGACGGCCTTGTCGTTGGCGTCGGAGTGCTGCTTCATGACGCGCTTGTGGGCGTCCGCGTTGCGGGCGTAGCCGTCGTACGGGCCGACCACCGAGGCGAGCTCGGCGGAGCGGCGGTAGGCCGTGCCGGTCATCAGGGAGGTGATGGCGCCGGCGAGGGCGCGGCCGCCGTCGGAGTCGTAGGCGTGGCCGGTGGCCATCAGCAGGGCGCCGAGGTTGGCGTAGCCGATGCCGAGCTGGCGGAACGCGCGCGTGTTCTCGCCGATCTTCTGGGTCGGGAAGTCCGCGAAGCAGATCGAGATGTCCATCGCGGTGATGACCAGCTCGACGACCTTCTGGAAGCGCTCGGCCTCGAAGGACTGGTTGCCCTTGCCGTCGTCCTTGAGGAACTTCATCAGGTTCAGCGAGGCCAGGTTGCAGGACGTGTTGTCCAGGTGCATGTACTCGCTGCACGGGTTCGACGCGGTGATCCGGCCGGACTCGGGGCAGGTGTGCCAGGCGTTGATGGTGTCGTCGTACTGGATGCCGGGGTCGGCGCACGCCCAGGCGGCCTCCGCGATCTTGCGGAAGAGCTGCTTGGCGTCGACCTCCTCGATGACCTCGCCGGTCATGCGGGCGCGCAGGCCGAACTGGCCGCCCTCCTCGACCGCCTTCATGAACTCGTCGTTCACACGGACCGAGTTGTTGGCGTTCTGGTACTGGACGGACGCGATGTCGTCGCCGCCCAGGTCCATGTCGAAGCCGGCGTCGCGCAGGACGCGGATCTTCTCCTCTTCCTTGACCTTGGTCTCGATGAAGTCCTCGATGTCCGGGTGGTCGACGTCGAGGACGACCATCTTGGCGGCACGGCGGGTGGCGCCACCGGACTTGATCGTTCCTGCGGAGGCGTCGGCGCCGCGCATGAAGGAGACCGGGCCGGAGGCGTTGCCGCCGGAGGACAGCAGCTCCTTGGAGGAGCGGATGCGGGAGAGGTTCAGGCCGGCGCCGGAGCCGCCCTTGAAGATCATGCCCTCTTCCTTGTACCAGTCGAGGATCGACTCCATGGAGTCGTCGACGGACAGGATGAAGCAGGCGGAGACCTGCTGGGGCTGCTTGGTGCCGACGTTGAACCAGACCGGGCTGTTGAAGCTGAAGATCTGGTGCAGGAGGGCGTACGCCAGCTCGTGCTCGAAGATCTCGGCGTCGGCGGGCGAGGCGAAGTACCTGTGATCCTCACCGGCCTTCCGGTACGTCTTCACGATGCGGTCGATCAGCTGCCTGAGGCTGGTCTCGCGCTGCGGGGTGCCGACGGCACCACGGAAGTACTTGCTGGTGACGATGTTGACCGCGTTCACCGACCAGAAGTCGGGGAATTCGACGCCGCGCTGCTCGAAGTTGACCGAGCCGTCGCGCCAGTTGGTCATGACGACGTCACGGCTCTCCCAGGCCACCTCGTCGTAGGGGTGAACCCCAGGGGTGGTGTGGATGCGTTCGATACGCAGACCCTTGCTCGCCTTGGGGCTCTTGGCGCGGGAACTCCGTGCCGGACCGCTCGCCGTCTCTGTCATGCCGCCTCCCTGTACGGGCGAAAACGCCCTGAAGTGCCCCGTTGTTCCCGGTGCACGATGTTCTGTCTGGTGCTGCGGGCACCCACTCACGTCGCCCGCAACAGGTCTTCACATGGCCGCCGTCCGGCCGGTCCGGATCTGCCGTCCGGGTCCGGTCCGCCGGTCAGTCGGCGGCGCCTGCGGGCTCGGGGACCTGTGCCGTCCCTCCGGGCCCGCGGTCGTCTTCCTGGCTCCCCACACCCTTGTCCTCGCGGTCGCCGTCGTCCGCGTCGGGACGCCCCGCGCCCTCCCTGAGCTCCGCGATGGCCGCCTCGAAGTCCTCGAGCGAGTCGAAGGCCCGGTAGACGGAGGCGAAGCGCAGGTAGGCGACGAGATCGAGTTCCTGCAACGGGCCGAGTATGGCCAGCCCCACGTCGTGGGTGGTCAGCTCGGCGCTTCCGGTGGCCCGCACCGCCTCCTCGACCCGCTGGCCGAGCTGGGCGAGCGCGTCCTCGGTGACGGGCCGACCCTGGCACGCCTTGCGCACACCGTTGATGATCTTCGTGCGACTGAAGGGTTCGGTGACGCCGGACCGCTTGACCACCATGAGCGAGCACGTCTCCACGGTCGTGAAACGACGGGAGCAGTCAGGACACTGGCGGCGCCTGCGGATCGACGTGCCGTCGTCGGTCGTACGGCTGTCGACGACCCGGCTGTCGGGGTGCCTGCAGAAGGGACAGTGCATGATCTCCGAACCCTCCTCACAGCAGACTCAATAGCCTCGCCAGACGTCTCGCGCCCCACGAAGCAGCCCCAAGCATAGGCGATGACCATGGCCGCGAAGACCGGGGGGACCACAACTTGTGGGCTGCTGTTGCAATCCAACCACTAGATGTGGGGATTGGCTCATACATCCAGGCTGTAAGCGCGTGTCGCGCGTGTAGCCGCAGGTGGCGCCCGGCGGCCAGTCCCACACGAACCTCGCACGCCACCAAGGCGGCACCGAGGCGCGCCCGCCCGCCGCGACACGGGCCCGATCCGTTCACGCCCAGCCGTATCGCTACGGCACATGCGGAGATACGGTGGGCGCCGCGAGGAGGGGACGTGGGACTCCCGCACAGATGAGGGCTGCCCCCGAGGCAGGGGCATGCCGGATGGCAGACTGGGGCAACAGTCCACGAGGCGATCACCCCGGCGGTGAAGAGTACAGCAATGGGCCCTTTTGTCCGCCAGGTGGCCCGGCCGCCAATACACCCGGACACATGATCGCGTCCGGCAATTCGCGTTTTTTCACTCGAACGTGTGTTTGGCGCAACCTTTCGAAAGCAACTACCGTTGGCTAGCAGGGAGACCATCGAGAGGGGCCGACGTGACCACCACCGCAGACAGTGCCACCATCACTGCCCAGGACCGCTCCCAGAGCCGACCGGAGCCGGTACATGCGATGAACGAAGCCACGAACCCTGAGGGGCACAAGCGCTCCCTGCCGGGCCGACCTCCCGGCATCCGGGCGGACAGCTCGGGCCTCACCGACCGGCAGCGCCGCGTGATCGAGGTCATCAGGGACTCGGTACAGCGCCGCGGCTACCCGCCGTCGATGCGGGAGATCGGCCAGGCCGTCGGCCTCTCCAGCACCTCCTCGGTCGCTCACCAGCTGATGGCGCTGGAGCGCAAGGGCTTCCTGCGCCGCGACCCGCACCGCCCGCGCGCCTACGAGGTGCGCGGTTCGGACCAGGCCGCCTCGGTGCAGCCCACGGACACGGCGGGCAAGCCGGCCGCGTCGTACGTCCCGCTGGTCGGCCGTATCGCCGCCGGTGGCCCGATCCTCGCCGAGGAGTCCGTCGAGGACGTCTTCCCCCTGCCCCGCCAGCTCGTCGGCGACGGTGAGCTGTTCGTCCTGAAAGTCGTCGGCGACTCGATGATCGAGGCCGCGATCTGCGACGGCGACTGGGTCACGGTCCGCCGCCAGCCGGTCGCCGAGAACGGCGACATCGTGGCCGCCATGCTCGACGGGGAGGCCACCGTCAAGCGTTTCAAGCGCGAGGACGGCCATGTCTGGCTCCTGCCGCACAACGCGGCCTACGAGCCCATCCCCGGCGACGACGCGACCATCCTCGGCAAGGTGGTGGCCGTACTGCGCCGCGTCTGACCGCGCGCACCGCGTCTGGCGGGCCGAGCAGGCCCACCCTCAGACCGGGCCCCGGAACCCCTGCGCCGGTTCCGGGGTCCTGCGCTGTCCGGGACCGGTCGGCGCGCAGATGGACGATTCACTCGGCCAGGGGTCGGTCGGCCCACGGTTCCTTGACCACGGACCGACCCGGGTTCATCCGGCTGCTTCCGTCTGCCTCGCCGCCGCGTCGATCGCCGCCAGCGACTTCCGCACCTGGTTGCGGTCCGTCGTGTACCAGAAGTCGGGCATCGACGCCTTCAGGTATCCGCCGTAGCGCGCCGTGGCCAGCCGCTGGTCGAGCACCGCGACCACACCGCGGTCGCCCGACGCCCGTACGAGACGGCCGGCTCCCTGCGCCATGAGGAGGGCGGCGTGCGTGGCGGCGACCGCCATGAAGCCATTGCCACCGGCTTTCTCCACGGCCTTCTGGCGGGCGCTCATCAAGGGGTCGTCCGGGCGCGGGAACGGGATCTTGTCCATGACGACCAACTGGCAGCTGGGCCCGGGCACGTCCACGCCCTGCCACAGGGACAGCGTGCCGAAGAGACAGGTCCTGGGGTCGGCCGCGAAGTTCTTGATGAGCTCGCCGAGCGTCTCCTCGCCCTGGAGGAGGATCGGGAACTCGGGGATCCGTGAACGCAGTTCCTCGGCGGCCAGCTGGGCGCCCCTCATGGACGAGAACAGGCCCAGGGTGCGACCGCCGGCCGCCTGGATCAGCTCCGTGAGTTCGTCGAGCATGTCCGCGCGGTCGCCGTCCCGGGCGGGACGCGCCAGATGCTTGGCGACGTACAGGATGCCCTGCCTGCGGTAGTCGAAGGGCGAGCCTACGTCGATGCCCTTCCACTGCGGGAGATCGTCGCCCTCGGTGCCCTCCGGGGCGAGGCCCAGGGAGGCTCCCACACCGTTGAAGTCGCCACCGAGCTTCAGCGTCGCCGACGTCAGGACCACGGAACGGTCCGCGAAGAGCTTCTCCCGCAGCAGCCCAGAGACCGACATGGGTGCCACGCGCAGGGAGGCACCGAACCGGTCGTGGCGCTCGTACCAGACCACGTCCCATTCGGAGCCGTTGGTGATCCGCTCCGCGACGTCGTGCACGTTCTCCACGGCGGCCAGGGCCTGCTTGCGTACCGCGTCCTCGTCCTGGACGGACTTGTCCCGGGTCGTACCGATCGCGGAGATGACGGTGCGGCACGCGTCACGCAGCGCCATCAGCGCGTACCCGAGGTCCTCGGGAATCTCCTCCAGGCGGCCCGGCAGCGCCAGCTCCATGAGCCGCTCGAAACCCTCGGCAGCGGTCTGGAGCTGGTCCGCGGCCTTCTCGTTGACGAGCTTCGCGGCGCGGCGCACCGCGCGGTTGACCTGGCCGGGGGTGAGCTCGCCGGTGGCGACACCGGTGACCCTCGACACCAGTTCGTGCGCCTCGTCGACGATCAGCACCTCATGCTGCGGGAGGACCGGGGCGCCCTCGATGGCGTCGATGGCGAGCAGGGCGTGGTTGGTGACGACGACATCGGAGAGTTTGGCCCGCTCCCGGGCCATCTCGGCGAAGCACTCCGCCCCATAGGCGCACTTCGAGGCGCCCAGGCACTCCCTCGACGACACCGACACCTGCGCCCAGGCGCGGTCGGAGATGCCGGGGGTGAGGTTGTCACGGTCACCGGTCTCGGTCTCGTCGGCCCAGTCGCGGACCCGCAGCAGGTCCTGCCCCAGCTTGCTGGTGGGCGCGGCCGCCTCGAACTGGTCGAAGAGGCCGTCCTCCTCGTCCTGCGGGACACCCTCGTGCAGACGATGCAGACAGAGGTAGTTCGACCGGCCCTTGAGCATGGCGAACTCCGGGCGGCGGCGCAGCAGCGGGTGCAGCGACTCGACCGTTCTCGGCAGGTCGCGCTCCACGAGCTGGCGCTGCAGGGCCAGGGTGGCGGTCGCGACGACCACTCGCTCCCCGTGTGCGAGCGCGGGCACCAGGTAACCCAGCGACTTGCCGGTGCCGGTGCCGGCCTGGACCAGCAGGTGGGAACCGTCGTCGATCGCTTCCGCGACGGCTTCGGCCATGGCCACCTGGCCGGGACGCTCCGTACCGCCGACGGCAGTGACGGCAGCGTGCAGGAGTTCGGGGAGTGAGGGCTTCGTCATAGCGCGACCACCCTACGACCCAGCACTGACAAACGGGTGCTCAAGGCGAGGGCGGGGGACGGGATCAAGACCGTGGACTCCTCGGGGCGGGGTGAGGCGGATGGGCCGGGTATGGGAGCAGGGCGCCGGGAATCGCTCGTGGGTGACTCCAGCGTGTGACAGACGCGAGCGGTGCCGGAGGCACCAGCGGTGCGGCAGGCGCCACCGGTACGGCAGGAAGCACCGGTGCCGCAGGCCCGGGCGAGGCGGCAGGCGCGAGCACTGCGGCTCGGCGGGCGGCTCGGGAAGTTTCCGCGATCGGTGGGAACGGCGGCGAGGCGCGGTGCGTTCAATGAGTGATGGCACGGTGACACAGCGCTACAGCAGATGCCGGACGGAGCGGTCTCGGACCATGAGGGCGGCCCGCTTGGTGGGCAGGTCGACCTCGGCGGAGAACCGGAATCCGGCGGTCAGGAAAGCGGCGACGGAGGGGGTGTTGCGAATGTCGGGTTCCGCGATGACGCGCGCGCAGAAGGGGCGCCGCGCGAGAACGAGATCGGCCACGGCCCTGAGCAGCGTGCCGCCCAGACCACGCCCGCGGTCGGAAACGGCACCGACCAGAAGGTGGACGCCCGTGTCATGGGGCCGGACAGGGTAGTGGCGGGCCAGCGGGTCCAGGTCCGCCCGGTAGATCTCCCAGTAGCTCATCGGCGTTCCTTCCAGCACGCCGACGCACGGCACGCTGCGCCCGTCACCGGCGAGCTGGGCCCGCACATGGTCCTCGGTCACGCTCGGCGGTCCCGACAACTCCCAGAACTCGGCGGCGGCGGGGTCGTTCATCCACCGGCTGATGAGCGGAAGGTCACGTTCGACGCGGACAGGGACGAGGTGGAACAGGCCCGCGGGTGTGCCGGCCGGGCCCCATTCGGCCACGCCGTCGAGCAGGTCGTCGTACGGCATGCGGGAGCCGAACCGGGAGGTCGCGGTGAGGGGCGCGGGGGACGACGCCGGGTCCCGGTCGCCACTCCGCCCTGACCCCTTGGGCTCGGCCGTCTCCTCCGCGATCAGGGCGAGGAGTTCGTCCGGGAGCCGAAGATCCATGGTGTCCCCGGGGTCCTCGGGGTCCTCAGCGCTCTCGCCGGCCTCGGTGTCCTCGCCGGACCTGCCGTCGGCGGGGCCCGCACCTGGGTCCGTGCTGAGGCCCCCGTCGTCAGCGGCACCGGACGCGGAACCGCGACCTGGATCGCTCCCCGCTCCGGGCTCGCTGCCGGCGTCGGCCTCGGGTTCGGCGGGGAAAGCCGCTCCGGGGGAAACAGTGGTCGCCGTCGGGGCGGACGGGTCGGCGGAAGGCACCAAACGCTCCTCTCAGAGTGGTGGATGGGGCGTGTCCTCAGCGATGAAGGAGTCGGTCATGGCCGGAAGGGATCGGGTGATCAGCGGTGGAGAGGGTTGGCGATGGTGACGTACACGGACTGGGTGTCCACCGGGCCGGCGAGTTCGTCGAGGCCGTGCAGCCGCGTGAGCAGGTTCGCCTTGCAGCGCAGCACGGGTGAGTCGAGCAGCCGGACGGGCAGCGAGGTGCGGAGTCGGGCCGGGCCGGAGGCGACGGTCTTCAGGAAGCGACGGAAGGCGGCGAGGAGCAGTCGCTCGTCGGCCAGTCCCTGGGAGCCGAACGCGCCGACGAGACCGAGCACGTTGTTGACGCCCAGGTAGTACGCGAGGCGTTCGTCGGCGACCTCGTCGCGGACGAAGGTGTCGCTCCGCTCCCCGATACCGGGCAGTCGGGCGTCGAGTTCCGCGCGCCGGGACTCGCGGAAGTAGAAACCCTGGTTGTCACGGTAGCGGCCGCCGGTGGGCCAGCCGTCGGCGTCGAGCAGGAGCAGGGTGTTCTGCTGGTGCGCCTCCAGGGCGATGCCGGCCTCGCCGTCCAGCCAAAGGACAGGACGCACCACGTGTTCCAGGTAGCGCAGGAACCACTCGGCGGCGACGGCTCCGCGGGGCCGGCCGGTGCGGCGGGCGATGCCGGTGACGAGTTCGGACAGCCGGGAGCTCATCACCGGGCGTACGCCCTCGGAGCGGCTCGCGGCGGTGCCCGGGCGGGTCGGTGAGCACGGGCGCGGCGAGACGAGTCCGGCTACGCAGGAGACATCGTCCGAGGGGCTGAACGGGTTGTGGCGGATGACCACGTCCAGTCCGGGCAGCGGGGTGCCGTCCGGCCCGTCAACGGCGAGCCAGGCGGGGTCGCGCACGATGTCGAAGCCTGGATGCTCGGCCCGCCACCGCTGCCCGAGGCCACTGCGGAGCAGGCGATGGACCTCGACGCCGCGGTGGAGTTCTTTACGCAGGTTCTCTCTACGGGAGTTGGTGATGCGCAGGCCCAGAGACAGTTTGAGCATCGCGGGGGCGCCGGACCGGTAGACGGTGCGCACGGAGGAGGTGGGGTGCCAGGGCGATCCGTGCGGACCGAGGTCACGAAGCTGTCCGTCGTCCAACAGGGCGGCGATCTCCGGACGGTGTCGGACGTCGCGTGCTTGCCAGGGGTGCAGGGGTAGCAGGGCGTGGCCGTCCGGCAGTGGCAGTCCGGGTCCGGCCAGGTGGGCGGTGAGGGAGGGGGCCGGGACAGGGCGGCCGCGTTCGGTCCAGCGGGAGTCGGTGGCGAGAGCGGAGGGGGCGACTGCCATCCAGTGCAGAGAGAAGGACCCGCGCAGTTCGGGTGAGCATTGCCGAGCCTCGGCCTCGGAGAGGCCCTCACGGCTCTTGGGCGTCGGGTGCAGGGGATGTCCGAGGACGAGAGCCTGTTCCGCGGCCAGGAAGAGATCGGGGGTGTCGGCCGGCTGGTTCCGGCGTTCGCTGACAAAGGTGGTGACCCTGCGGAGGGAGTCGGCGACACCGGCGACAAGACCGATGCCGTCGTCGCCGACCGAGGTGGCGGCGCCGGGGTTGGTGGGAGTGATGCCGCTCAGGGCCGGGCCGCCAGACGGATACTCCCTGGTGAGCAGGGCGGCGACCGTCACGGCGTCCACCACTGGGGCGTCATCGGACACGTCGGCCAGGCGTGGGAGGCCGAAGCGGTGCCATCCCGTCGGTGACCAGTAGCGAACCGGGACGAGGAGGGCAGTGCCGCTGGCGGGGAGGGGGATGCGGAGGACGCCGTCGCAGGGGGCAGGTCGGCCGGTCTCACGAACCCAGCAGCGCAGCAGGGTTTCCACGGATGCCGAGTGGGCGACGAGGCGGGGGTCGGGATGGCTCAGGAGGTCGGTGGCGGGTCTGCCGTCGTGACTCTCCTGGGCGGGCCCTGCTGCCCCGAGTCGTTGGCGAGGCAGCGCCGATGTCACCGACGTCCCGGGCCGTTGGGTGTCGCCGGAGGCTCCTGTCCACGTCGTGGCGTGGTCGTCGGGGGCGGGGGTGGCGTTCAAAGGGGGGTACCTCGGGGGGTGCGGGCCGTGTGGACCGGGGCGGGGGTGGCGGGATGTCCCCTCGGGCGAACGGGCAAGCGAGAGGGCGGCCTACGGCGTCAGGGGGCACGACGCGAAGGCGAAGTACGGCCCCGCTGCCGTGCCCTGCTCTCCTGGCACTGCATCGCCGCCGCCCGGATCGCGTCGGTCAGGCGGTCGAGAACGGCCGCCGCCTGTTCGTCGGTGATCGTCAGGGGCGGCAGCAACCGCACGACGTTCGCGTGAGGGCCGCAGAGTCCGACGATGAGGCCACGCCGCAGGCACTCCTGCTGGACCACGGACGCCAGTTCCCTGGCAGCCGGTTCTTCGGCAGTCGGCCCTTCTGCAGTCAACCCCTCTGCAGTCGGTTCATCTGCGGTCGGCCCTTGTGCAGTCGGTTCTTGGGCGACGGGACGCTCCGATGCCTTTGGCGGCCCCGGCTCCGTCTCCCCCGCCGCGTCCACCAGTTCCACGCCGATCATCAGCCCTCTCCCCCGCACTTCACCCACACACGCGAAGTCATCGGAAACTGACCGCAGTTGGTGCGACATCCGCTCGCCGAGGGCCGACGCGCGCTCGGCGAGGTGGTTCTCTCGGACGTGGGCGAGGGTCGCCGTGCCTGCTGCCATGGCGAGTTGGTTGCCTCGGAAGGTGCCGGCGTGAGGAGAGGGTTTTCCGGAGTCGAGGTCGTCGCGATAGACCACGACGGCCAGGGGCAGGCTGCCGCCGATGGCCTCGGAGAGGACCATCACGTCTGGAGTCACGCCGCTGTGCTCCACCGCCCAAAAGGTGCCGGTGCGCCCAACGCCTGTTTGGATCTCATCGACGATCAGCGGGACGGACCGGTCTGCTGTGAACTGCCGTACTCGTCGCAACCAGGCGTCCGGCGCGGGGAACACTCCGCCCTCGCCCTGGACGGGTTCGACGATCACGCCGGCGGGCAGTGCAGCAGCGTCGGCACCGAACGGGTCGGGGCGGTCCTGCGCAAAAGCCAGACAGACGACGTCTGCGTCACGACCGCCGAGGTCGTTCCGTCCGGTCGCCGCACGGACCAGTTCGCTGGCCGTCCGCAACGCGTCGCTGCCGGTGGGGCCGCAGAAGCGCACACGTGCCCGATCGGCGAGTCCTGGGGGCAGGGTGCGGGAGAGCTCGGCGACGAAGGCGTCCTTGACGGGTGTCGCGAGGTCGAGGGCGTTGAGGGGGGCGCCGGAGTCGAGGACCTTGCGGATGGCTTCGAGGACTACGGGGTGGTTGTGCCCGAGGACGAGGGCTCCCGCGCCGGAGAGGCAGTCCAGGTAGCGGCGGCCGTCCGCGCCCTCGATCGTCATACCTCGCGCCCGCACCGGCACGATGGGCAGGGCCCGGGCGTACGTCCGGGCAGCGGCCTCTCGTACGGACTGGCGGCGCGAAAATCCTTCCCTCGCAGTCCACCCTCCTGGGATGCCGTCGTCCAGGATCTGGTCGTCCGCCCCCGGGGCAGAGCCACCCACCTCCGGGCCGGTGCCCTCCACTCGCAGGCCGCCGTCGCCCCTACCCCGTGCCGTGCCGTCGACGGGACCACCGCAGACGGTCTTCACCGGCGCTTGCCCCACAGCGGCCTCCTCTGACGCACGACCCCCAAGGGTGGATTCCGCCACGACTTCCCTGACCTCCCACTGGGCACCGGCCACCAGGGACCGCACACAGACAGCAGACCCCGCACCGCTACCAACCCCGGACCGCTCACCCGGTTACGGGTTGCCTCAAGATCCTTTCCGTGACGGAACTGTTGCTGTTCCGTCGGGCCTCCCCCACAGCCACCGCATAGTGTGTGGTGCCGTTCCCGGACGCGGCGTGTCGGCCCGAAGTCCCCGCGCAGCAGCGAGAACCGCGGCCGAGGCACCGGTTTCGTCCATGTTCGTCACCATCAGGGGGAGTCACATCATGCGATCCATCCGGCCGTCGTCCGCCACACGCCGAGGGGGGAGGGCGCGCCGCAGGAACTCCCCCACGCTGTTCGCGATAGCCCTCGCCTCGGCACTCGCGCTCACCGCCACCGCCTGCGAGTCGGGTGACGCCGCGGCGGGCGGGGAGGCCTCCGCGTCCGCCACCGCCTCCGACGACGGCAAGCTCCGGATCCCGGACGACATCAGGGACCGGCTCCGCGAGCACGGGATCGACATCGACAAGTGGAAGAACGGCGCCTGGAAGAACTGGGACCGGGACGACTGGCTGCGCGAGGCCCACGAGTACGTCAACCCGATCATCGAGGGGCTGTGGAACCCGGACCGGATGCGGGAGGCGGAGGAGCCCGACCAGGGCGTCGACGAGAGCGACCTCTCCGGTGACCAGGGCGTCACCGATCCCACGCCGAGGCCGGTCCGGGCGCAGGCCGTGCCGCCGTCGTACCACGCCGCCGTACCCACGGCCGGGAAGGTGTTCTTCGACTCCCCCAAGGGCTCGGCCGTCTGCTCGGCGACGGTGGTGAAGGACCCGGCGCACCCGGGCAAGTCCAACCTGGTGTGGACTGCGGGCCACTGTGTGCACGCGGGCAAGAAGGGCGGCTGGTACCGCAACATCGCGTTCGTGCCGTCGTACAACGACGACGGCGAGTCGGTCCAGGAGCTGGAGAACGCCACCCGCGAGGACGTCGCTCCCTACGGTGTCTGGTGGGGCGACTGGGCGCAGACCTCGGACCAGTGGATCGAGCAGGGCGGTTCGACGGGCGGTGACGGCGCACCGTACGACTTCGCCGTCATCCATGTGACGCCGGAGAAGGGCAGCGGCGGCAAGTCGCTGGAGGAGACGGTCGGTTCGGCGCTGCCGGTCGACTTCAACGCTCCCGCCGTAGCGCAGGTCGAGAGCGTCACGGCGATCGGCTACCCGGCGGCGCCTCCGTACGACGGGCAGAAGCTGTACCGGTGCCAGGACCGGCCGGGACGGCTGTCGCTCACGGCTTCGGACCCGACGATGTACCGGATCGGCTGCACCATGACCGGCGGTTCGTCGGGCGGGGGCTGGGTGGCGACCGGCTCGGACGGCAAGCCTGCCCTGGTGTCCAACACCTCGATCGGCCCGGTGACGTCGGGCTGGCTGGCCGGGCCGCGCTTGGGCGACGCGGCGAAGGGCGTGTTCGACTCGGTCAGCGAGAAGTTCGCAGGCCGGTAGGCAGGGACCGGCCCAGCCCGCAGGGGCGGGCCGCCCGGCGGCCCGACGGTCCGGCGCACGGGCCCCACCGTCTCAGCCGCTCAGTGACCCACCGGCTCACGGAAACCCTCACCACCCCACACAGCACCAGACACACAGCTCACAACACCCATCCCTGAGCACCCAGCACCCAGCACCCAGCACCCAGCACCACACACGTACGCATCAACGGGGGTCATCGCACCATGCGTTCCACACGTACGCCCGCACCGAGGCGCGGGCGGCGCGCCGTTCTCGCCGCCACCGGGCTCGTCGCCGCCCTGGCGCTCACGGCTACCGCCTGTGGCGGGTCGGCGGACTCGGCGAGTGACAAGCCCGACGCCGCCACCTCGCAGGCGCCGGAGGCCGGCGGCAAGGTCGAGATCCCGGCCGATCTCGCGGGCAGGCTCAAGGAGCACGGGATCGACGTCGACAAGTGGAAGAACGGCGGCTGGAAGGACTGGGACAGGGACCAGTGGCTCAGTGAGGCCAAGGACTTCGTCAACCCGGTGATCGAGGGCCTGTGGAAGCCGGAGCGGATGCAGTCCGCCCAGGAGGCCAACAAGACGGTCACGACGAAGGACGCGTCGGCCGGGCAGGGCATCAGCGATCCGGAGCCGTCGGCCGTCGCCGCGCAGGCCGAGAAGACGCCGTACCACCGCAACGCGGCACCGGTCGGCAAGGTCTTCTTCGACTCCCCCGACGGCCCGGCGGTCTGCTCCGGGACGGTGATCAAGGACGTCAACCACCCGGGCAGGTCCAACCTGGTGTGGACGGCGGGCCACTGCGTGCACGCGGGCGGCAACGGCGGCTGGTACCGGAACATCGTGTTCGTCCCGGCCTACAACGACCTCGGCAAGTCCGAGGCGGAGCTGAGCGACGCCAACCCGACGGAGATCGCCCCGTACGGCAACTGGTGGGCGGACTGGGCCTCGACGTCGAACCAGTGGATCCAGGGCGGCTCGGAGACGGGCGGTGACGGTGCCGCGTACGACTACGCCGTGCTGCACGTGAAGCCCGAGCAGGGAGCGAAGTCCCTGGAGGAGACGGTCGGTGCCGCGCTGGACGTGGACTTCTCCGCCCCGTCCGCGGCGGACGCCGCCAAGCTGGGCGCCTGGGGCTACCCGGCCGCGCCGCCCTACAACGGCCTGAAAATGTTCAAGTGCGTCGACGTCCCCGGCCGGTTCTCGCTCAGCCCGAGCCTGCCGACGATGTACCGCATCGGCTGCACCATGACCGGCGGTTCGTCCGGCGGCGGCTGGTTCCGGGTGCTGAACGGCAAGTCCGTGCTGGTCTCCAACACCTCGATCGGCCCGGCCGACAACACCTGGCTGGCGGGCCCGCAGCTGGGCCGGGACGCCGAGGCGCTCTACCAGAACATGAGCAGCACCTACGGCGGCCGCTGACCCGCACCCGCCCATGAAGAAGGCCCGTCCCCGATGGCTCGGGGGCGGGCCTCCTCTACGAGCCGGCCGGTCAGGCGAGCGGCGCCGGGACGTACGGCGTGAACTCCGCGGCCAGTTCCTCGTGCACCCGCACCTTGAGCAGCGTGCCCTCCGGGGTGTGCTCCTCGGAGATCACGTCACCCTCGTCGTGGGCGCGGGCGACGAGCTTGCCGTGCGTGTACGGCACGAGCGCCTCGATCTCGACCGAGGGACGCGGCAGCTCGTTGTCGATGAGCGCGAGCAGTTCCTCGATGCCCTGGCCGGTGCGGGCCGAGACGGCCATGGACCGCTTCTCCACGCGCAGCAGCCGCTGCAGCGTGAGCGGGTCGGCCGCGTCCGCCTTGTTGATCACGACGATCTCGGGCACGCCGGTGGCTCCGACGTCCCTGATCACCTCGCGCACGGCGGCCAGCTGCTCCTCCGGGTTGGGGTGCGAACCGTCGACCACGTGCAGGATCAGGTCGGACTCGCCGACCTCCTCCATCGTGGAGCGGAACGCCTCGACCAGGTGGTGCGGCAGGTGGCGTACGAACCCGACCGTGTCGGCGAGGGTGTACAGCCGTCCGCTCGGGGTCTCGGCCCGGCGCACGGTCGGGTCGAGGGTCGCGAACAGGGCGTTCTCGACCAGCACGCCCGCGCCCGTGAGGCGGTTGAGCAGCGAGGACTTTCCGGCGTTGGTGTAGCCCGCGATGGCCACGGACGGCACCTTGTGGCGCTTGCGCTCCTGACGCTTGATCTCGCGGCCGGTCTTCATCTCCGCGATCTCACGGCGCATCTTCGCCATCTTCTCGCGGATCCGCCGCCGGTCCGTCTCGATCTTGGTCTCACCGGGGCCACGGGTGGCGAGGCCGCCGCCCTTGCCGCCGCCCATCTGCCGGGACAGCGACTGACCCCAGCCGCGGAGCCTCGGCAGCATGTACTGCATCTGCGCGAGCGCGACCTGCGCCTTGCCCTCTCGGGACTTGGCGTGCTGGGCGAAGATGTCCAGGATCAGGGCCGTACGGTCGATGACCTTGACCTTGACGACGTCTTCGAGGTGGATGAGCTGGCCCGGGCTGAGCTCACCGTCGCAGATGACGGTGTCCGCGCCGGACTCGAGGACGATGTCCCGCAGCTCCTCGGCCTTGCCGGAGCCGATGTACGTGGCCGCGTCGGGCTTGTCGCGGCGCTGGATCACGCCGTCGAGCACCAGCGCGCCCGCCGTCTCGGCGAGGGCGGCGAGCTCCGCGAGGGAGTTCTCCGCGTCCTGGGCGGTTCCGGAGGTCCATACGCCGACCAGCACGACCCGCTCCAGGCGGAGCCGGCGGTACTCGACCTCGGTGACGTCCTCGAGCTCGGTGGACAGGCCCGCCACGCGGCGCAGGGCCGCGCGCTCGGAGCGGTCGAACTGGTCGCCGTCCCGCTCTCCGTCGATCTCGTGGCTCCAGGCGACGTCCTCTTCCATCAGGGCATCGGCCCGAAGACCCTCGGGGTGGCTGTGCGCGAAGCGCTTGGTGTCCTGGGAAGGGGAAGAAGAGGAGGTCATTGGATCCTTACGTAGCTGGGAAACCGATGTCGGCGACGGAGAGCCGGGGCTGGTCCGTCACTGTGCACAACGCATGGGCACTCCGGGAGATTCCCGGCGTCCGGCCCCGCGCCGCGCCGACTTCAAGATGGTCGCACGGCACGGGGCGTCTCGTCACCGTGTTATCGCGCGCCTCCCCCGGCGGAAACGACGGACGCGGCGGGCTCGGCAGAGGCGGCGGGCTCGGCAGAGGCGGCGGGCTTTCCGGGCTGCTCCGGCTTCCAGTCCGGGTGCCCGGGCATCGGCGGCGTCTTCTCGCCGTACAGCCAGCTCTGGAAGAAGGCGTCCAGGTCGCGTCCGGAGATCTCGGTGGCCAGCCGGACGAAGTCCCGCGTGCCGGCCGTGCCGTCCTGGTGGCGGCTCACCCACGCGCGCTGGAGACTTTCGAACGCCGGGCGGCCGATCTCCTGGCGCAGGGCGTAGAGGACGAGCGCGGCGCCGTCATAGACGTTGGGCCGGAAGATGTCGGTCTTGTGGCCCGGCTCGGGTGCCTTGGGGGCAGCGGGCGGTCCGCCGGCCTCGCGCCAGCGGTCGGAGGCGCCGTAGGCGAGTTTCATCCGGTCCCGCATCGGCTTTCCGGCCTGCTCCTCGGCGTAGAGCGCCTCGTACCAGGTGGCGTGTCCCTCGTTGAGCCACAGGTCGGACCAGGTGCGAGGGGTGACGCTGTCGCCGAACCACTGGTGGGCCAGTTCGTGGACCATGATCGACTCGACGTACCAGGCGGGGTAGACGGGCTCGGTGAACAGTTCCCGTTCGAAGAGGGAGAGCGTCTGGGTCTCCAGTTCGATGCCGGTGGAGGCGTCGGCCGCGAGGACGCCGTAGGTCTCGAAGGGGTAGCGGCCGACCTTCTTCTCCATCCAGGCGATCTGCGCGGGGGTCTTCTCCAGCCAGGGTTCCAGCGCCTCGCGGTACCGGGTGGGGACGACGTCCCGCACGGGCAGTCCGCGCGGGCCGGTGCGGTGCAGCACCGTGGAGCGGCCGATGGAGACCTGGGTGAGCTCGGTGGCCATGGGGTGCCGGGTGCGGTACGTCCACGTGGTCTGCCCGCCGGACCGGTCCACCCCGGCGGGCAGACCGTTGGCCACGGCCGTGTGGCCGTCGGGCGCGGTGACCCGGATGGTGAACATGGCCTTGTCGGAGGGGTGGTCGTTGCAGGGGAACACCAGGTGGGCGGCGTCGGCCTGGTTGGCCATGGCGAGGCCGTCACCGGTACGCACCCAGCCGCCCTCGCGGCCCTCGGCGGGCACGGGGTCGCTGGTGTGGCGCACGGTGATGCGCATCCAGTTGTCGTCCGACACGGAGTCCTCGGGCGTGATCACCAGGTCCTCGCCGGCGGTGCGGAACCGCGCGGGGTCCCCGTCGACCTCGACCGACTCGACCTTGCCGTGCGCGAAGTCCAGGTTGATCCGGTCCAGGTCAGCGGCGGTCCAGGCGTCGATGGTGGTGACGGCCCGCAGCGGCTCACTGTTCGTGCCGGGGTAGGTGAGGGACAGGTCGTAGGAGGCGACGTCGTAGCCGGGGTTGCCCAGGTACGGGAAGAGGCGGTCGCCGACGCCGAGCGGGACGGCGGGGGCGCCCGCGGCGACGAGGCACACGGACACGGCCGAGGCGAGCAGGGCGGCGGACGTCCGCCGGCGTGTGGGGGAAGAGGGCCTGAGGGGCATGCCTCACGGCTATCAGCGCCCGCGTGCGCGGCACGGGCGACGCGCGTCCGGCCCACCCGAACCGGGGACCGGGGCCTGCGCCGCCTGCCGTCTCAGCTGCTCTGTGTCTGCGGCTGCGCCCGGCTCACGTCGTACACCCCGGCCACGTTCCGCATCGCGCGCATCAGGGCCGGGAGGTGGGCCGCGTCCGGGAGCTGCACGGTGTAGGTGTGCCGGACCTGCTGCTGGGTCGGGGGTTCGACGGTCGCGGAGACGATCTCGGCGCCTTCCAGGGCCATGGCCTCGGTGAGGTCGGCGAGCAGATGGGGACGGACGAACGATTCGGCGACCAGCGTGACCCGGCACTCGGTGGCCTCACCCCAGAGCACGCCGACCTCCGCACGCCCCCCGTCTTTCATGCGCGCCACCGCCGCGCACTCCACGCGGTGCACCGTGACCGCTCCCCCGCGTACGGCGAAGCCGGTGATCTCGTCGGGCGGCACGGGCGTACAGCACCGGGCGAGCCGTACGGTCGCGTCCGGCAGGTCCGTGAGGACGTCGCCGCCTGCGGCGCGGATGGCGGGCTGTTCGGGGCCGGAGGCGGCCGGTGTGTCCGTACCGGACAGGCCGGCGGACCGGGACGCGGTCGCACGATCCGTGGCGGGCCGTGGCGCGGCGGGAAGCCGTCCTCGCGCTGAACGGCTCGCACGGTCCCCGGAGGGCCGGTCGGTCTCGGCCGTCCGGGCCTCGTTCTCCTGGGCCTCGGCCTGGGCCGGGTGGGCGGCCAGCCACCGCTGGATGGCGATCCGGGCCGCGGGCGTGTGGGCGTGCTCCAGCCACTCCCGGGAGGGCTCGGAGGCGGGGTCCTGGCCCATGAGGAGCTGGACGGTGTCGCCGTCCCTCAGCACGGTGGAGAGCGTCGCCAGCCGGCCGTTGACGCGGGCGCCGATGCAGGCGTGCGCGTCCTCCCCGTACTGCGCGTAGGCGGCGTCCACGCAGGTCGCGCCCTCAGGCAGGCCGAGCGTGCCGCCGTCGGGCCGGAAGACGGTGATCTCGCGGTCCTGGGCGAGGTCCTCGCGCAGGGTCGACCAGAAGTGGTCGGGGTCGGGTGCGGCCTCCTGCCAGTCGAGGAGCCGGGAGAGCCAGCCGGGGCGGGTGGGGTCGACGCGCTCGCCGTCGGCCGGGTCGTCGGGGGCGGGGGCGTAGGGGTTGCCGAGGGCGACGACTCCGGCCTCGGCGACCTTGTGCATCTGGTGGGTGCGGATGAGGACTTCGACGACCTGGCCGTCCTCGCGGGCGACCGCCGTGTGCAGCGACTGGTAGAGGTTGAACTTCGGTACGGCGATGAAGTCCTTGAACTCCGAGACCACCGGCGTCATGCAGGTGTGCAGCTCGCCCAGGACGCCGTAGCAGTCGGCGTCCTCGTTCACCAGGACGAGCAGGCGGCCGAAGTCGGAGCCGCGCAGCCGGCCGCGTTTGCGGGAGACACGGTGCAGGGAGACGAAGTGGCGTGGGCGGATGAGGACTTCGGCTGCGATGCCCGCCTCGCGCAGCACGGCGCGCACCTCGTCGGCCACCTCGGCGAGCGGGTCGTCGGCACGGTCGGCGTTGCGGACGATCAGCTCCCTGGTGTGCGCGTACTCCTCGGGGTGCAGGATCGCGAACACCAGGTCTTCGAGCTCGGTCTTGAGCGCCTGGACACCGAGCCGTTCGGCGAGCGGGATGAGCACGTCACGTGTCACCTTCGCGATGCGCTCCTGTTTCTCGGGGCGCATGACGCCGAGCGTGCGCATGTTGTGCAGCCGGTCGGCGAGCTTGATCGACATGACGCGGACGTCGTTGCCGGTGGCGACGAGCATCTTGCGGAACGTCTCCGGCTCGGCGGCGGCGCCGTAGTCGACCTTCTCCAGCTTGGTGACTCCGTCGACCAGGTAGCGGACCTCCTCGCCGAACTGCTCGCGCACCTGGCCGAGCGTCACGTCCGTGTCCTCGACGGTGTCGTGGAGCAGGGACGCGGTCAACGTCGTGGTCTCCGCGCCGAGTTCGGCGAGGATCAGGGTCACGGCGAGCGGGTGCGTGATGTACGGCTCGCCGCTCTTGCGCATCTGGCCGCGGTGCGAGGACTCGGCCAGGATGTAGGCGCGGCGCAGCGGTTCGAGGTCCGCGTCGGGGTGGTGGGCGCGGTGGGCCTCGACGACGTGGCTGATGGCGTCGGGCAGTCGGTCCCGGGCGGCGGGGCCGAGCAGCGCGGCTCTGCCGAGGCGGCGCAGGTCGATCCGGGGGCGGGCCTTTCTGCGCGGCGCTGTCGGCGTCACCGGCCCCGACACCGCGCCCGGCATCGGGCCTGGGGTCACGGGATTCGTGGCCTCCGCACTCATGGGCACCTCCGGCTGCGTCAACCGGCGGACGGGGTGCCCCAGAGCGGACACGGCTCAGGAGCGGCTTCGGTCCCCCGTCCGGGCCGGTGCTTGATGCTATCGAGCCCACCACGCGTGGCTGACCGCCTCTCGCCGAGCGTGAAACTGATCACCCATTCGAGGGACGAATGTGAGGTTTGTACCCGAGTGCAAGGTGACTAGAGCGCTCGTGTTCCCGCCAAGTGGCCGGTTCCGTACGGCGTTTTCGGGTCGAGCGGCCTGCCGGACAGTGGCGCCGCCTCACCCTCGCGGGACGGCCTCCAGCCACTCCGCGTCGATCTCGCCCTCGGCCACGATCACCGCCGGGCCGGTCATCTCGATCTCGCCGTCGGGCCGCTCGGTGATCACGAGGGTGCCGCCGGGGACGTCCACGGTGTACGTCACCGGCGTTCCGGTGATCCCGGGGTCGGCGCCGTCGCGGCGGGCGGTGGCCACGGCGACGGCGCACGCGCCCGTACCGCACGAGCGGGTCTCGCCGGAGCCGCGCTCGTGCACGCGCAGCGCGACGTGCCGGGGGCCGCGGTCGACGACGAACTCGACGTTCACCCCGTCCGGGTAGACGGAGGCCGGGCTGACGGGCGGCGGGGCGTACAGGTCGCCGGCGTGCGCCAGGTCGTCGACGAAGGCGACCGCGTGCGGGTTGCCCATGTTCACGTTCCGCGCGGGCCAGCTGCGCTCGCCGACGCTCACGGTGACCTCGTCGCCGGGGAGCAGCGCCTTGCCCATGCCGACGGTGATGTCGCCGTCCTTGGCGAGGTGCACGGTCTTCACGCCTCCTCGGGTGGCGACCGCGAGGTCCCCCTCGGTCACGTGCCCGGCGCGCTGGAGGTAGCGCGCGAAGACCCGCACGCCGTTGCCGCACATCTCCGCGACCGAGCCGTCGCCGTTGCGGTAGTCCATGAACCACTCCGCCTCGGCCGCCATGCTCCTGGCCTCGGGGTGCGCGGCGGACCGCACCACGTGCAGCAGTCCGTCACCGCCGATGCCCGCGCGGCGGTCGCACAGGGCGGCGACGGCGGCCGGGGGCAGGTCGATGGTGTTCTCCGGGTCCGGGACGATCACGAAGTCGTTCTCGGTGCCGTGACCCTTGAGGAAGGCGATCCGCGTGCTCATGCCCCGATCGTACGGCGCGCTCCGCGGGGAGGGCGGGGCGGATTCGCCGTGGGTGTGAGGGTGCCTTGCGGAGTGCGGGTGCCTTGCGGAGTGGGGTGCGTCGTGGAGTGGGGTGCGTCGTGGAGTGAGGTGCTTCGTGGACTGAGGTGCTTCGTGGCTTGCCGCGCGGCTCCCGCGCCCTGACGGGGCACCTTCAGCGGAGCCGGGCCACCCGCCACACGGCCAGGACGACCACTGCGGCCACCATCACCGCGTACGCGAGGACGACCCGCCAGTCCGCTCTGCGGCCGGAACCCCTGGCCGGGAGGCCGGGCCAGGTGTAGCCGACGCGGCGGGCCGCCATCATTCCCCAGCCGGCCGCGCAGGAGCAGATCAGCAGGCCGAGCATGGCGATGACGGCCCCGCTGTCGCCGAAGTCGAAGGCGAGCGGGAACGCGAACATCAGGGAGCCGAGTGCCGCGAGTCCGACGATGGGCGCGAGCTGCCAGATGCGCAGCCGGCGCTGCGGGCGCAGCTCGACCTCGACCTCGCCCGCGAACATCTCGTCGGGCTCGGGGCCGTCGTCGGTCACACTCGGCGTCTCGTCGGGGCCGTCGGAGCTGAGGCGGTCCGACTCCTCCTCCGGTCCGTCCTCGTGCTCCGGCACATCCCGCTCGGCGGTGCTGTGATCGGTGCTTTGTGCGGTGTCGCGAGGGCCGGCCTCCATCGCCACGCGCCCTCCCAACTAGGACTCAACTCGGTCGATCGAAGCTCGATGATGGCACGCCGCCGAAGGACCGGATGACGGCCTGGGCGTCCCGATGCCATGACGTGATCAGGCTGTAACCGGTCGTTCGACCAAGGACAGTGCGAGCTGCGGAAGTTCCATGAGATCGGCCGCGGCCCCACTCAACCAGTGCACCCGTGGATCGCGCCTGAACCATGAATCCTGACGGCGCGCGAAGCGCTTGGTGGCACGGACGGTCTCGGCCCGCGCCTGCTCCATCGTGCACTCCCCGGCGAGCGCCGCGAGGACCTGCTGGTAGCCGAGCGCGCGCGAGGCCGTACGCCCTTCGCGCAACCCCTGCGCCTCCAGTGCCCGCACCTCGTCCACCAGTCCGGCGTCCCACATCCGGTCGACCCGGCGTGCGATGCGCTCGTCCAACTCGGGGCGGGCCACGTCGACGCCGATCTGGAGCGTGTCGTAGACCGAGTCGTGGCCGGGGAGGTTGGCGGTGAAGGGTTTGCCGGTGATCTCGATGACCTCAAGGGCCCGCACGACCCGGCGTCCGTTGCTCGGCAGGATGGCCCGGGCCGCCTCGGGGTCGGCGGCGGCCAGCCGGGCGTGCAGCGCGCCCGAGCCGCGCAGGGTGAGCTCCTCCTCCAGCCGGGCCCGGACCTCGGGGTCGGTGCCGGGGAACTCGAGGTTGTCGACGGCTCCCCGGACGTACAGCCCCGAGCCGCCGACCAGGATCGGCCAGCGGCCCTCGGCGAGCAGTGCGTCGATCCGCTCACGGGCCAGGCGCTGGTACTCGGCGACGGACGCGGTGACGGTGACGTCCCAGATGTCGAGGAGGTGGTGCGGGACTCCGCCGCGCTCCTCGGGCGTCAGCTTGGCGGTGCCGATGTCCATCCCTCGGTAGAGCTGCATGGAGTCGGCGTTGACGACCTCACCGCCGAGCCGCTGGGCCAGGAAAACGCCCAGATCGGACTTTCCGGCCGCAGTTGGACCGACGACGGCGATGACGCGGGGGGCGGGGGGTGCACTGCTCACCGCCCCAGTCTCGCAAACCTCGGACCCCACTCTCGAACGAGTTACGTGACGCCACGGCCCCGGGGTCGTTGCCCGTTGCGAGGTTCCTGCCGCCGGATCACAGAGGCGGTGACCCGGGCCGCGCAAACGGACGCACCGGGCGACGCGGGATTTCGCCCGCACGAGTAACGTATGGAGTGGATATGGGCGTTTTTGCACGCATTCTCCGGTGGTCCAAGGCCACGGAGGAGGCGCCTGCCGCCAAGGCCGGCAGCGACGCGGCCAAGGCCGGGTCCGAGAAGGAGGAGGCGGCGGCGACCGCCGGGGCGAAGACGGCCGAGGGAGTATCGGAGGCCGCCGAGCCGGCGGCCAAGGGCGCCGGGGGCACCGACGGCGAAGGCGTCGACATCCCCAAGCAGCAGTCCACCGACAAGGCGGCCGACAACGAGGCCGGTGAGGGCGCCCGTACGTGACCGCCCCGCGCGAGGAAGGTGAACCATGGGTCTTCTGGCCAACGTGAAGGCCAAGCTGGGCCCGGCGAAGGGCAAGGTCTCGCACCTCGCGCAGCGGCACGAGGACAGGATCCAGCACGGTCTCGACAAGGCCGCACAGGTCGTCGACAAGAGGACCAAGGGCCGGTACAGCGACAGGATCCAGTCGGGCACGGGCAAGGCCAAGGGCGCCATCGACCGACTCGCGCACCAGGGCGACGCCGTACCGGACGGAGACGGCCCCGCCCCACCGGCGGGCACGGCCACCCGACCGCCGGGCACGGCCACCCCACCGGCGGGCGGGGCGCCCCAGCAGCCGGGTGAGGCGACCAGCAGCCGGGTGGGGCGCCTTCGCCGGGTGAGGCGACCCAACCGACGAGTGGGACAACTCCTCCGCCGGATGGGATGACCCAGCCGCCGGGTGAGGCGGCCCGGTCGCCGGGTGGGGCGGCACAGTCGCCGGGTGGGGCGACGCCGCCGCCGGGTGGGGACACCGCCACCCCGCCGCCGGACGCGGGCCGTACGGAGCCTCCGCGGGAGGCGGGTGGCACCGCGTCGCCGGACGACACGCCACCGCCCGTTTCCTGACCCGCGCGTCGGTACACCGAAGGGGACATCGCCGGACGGCCGTGGAGACGAGCTCCCGGCCGTCCGGCATTCCCCGTGTCCGCCGTCCGATCCGTCCGATCCGCGACGCGGCCGCCTACGACCAGGTGGCGACGGCGTACCCCACGCCGTACGGCGCGTCCTCGAACAACAGTGATCCCCCGAGGCCGGCACCCTCGGCCGCGCCGGCCAGCACCTGCCACGGCGCCCGGCCGGACACCTTCAGCTCCTGGGCGAGCCCGCTGTCCAGCGCCAGGAGGGCGGGCAGGTCCGCCGCGCCGAGCGCGCGCCCCACCTCCGCGTCGAAGGGGGCCGCCCGCTCGTCGAGATACCCCGGGGCCTTGAGCGTCCGGCACGCACTGGCATCACCCATCACCAGCAGCGCGAGCCGCCCCGCACCGGCGACGAGCTGCCGTCCGGCCCGGGCGCAGTCGCCGGGCGCGAGCAGCTCCCCCACGCCGAGTCCTTCCACCGGGGCGTCGGACCACCCGGTCCGCGCCAGCAGCCAGGCGGCCACCGCCAGCGAGTACGGCAGCAGCCGCTCCGTGCCTGTGTCCCAGGCCCCGGCTCGTCCCAGCCGGACGTCGAGATCGACCCCGAAGCCGCGGAACGACCCCCGGCTGCCCTCCGGGTACGTCTCGGGCCCGGGGGCGTCCACCGGACCGACGACCACCAGCCGGTCCGGACGGGCGGCGGCGAGCACGCCCAGCGCGTCCGTGCAGGCGGCACGCGCGGCGTCCAGCTCCGGAGCGGCACCCGCCGCGACCTCGGAAACCAGCAGGGGCGGGCAGGGACAGACAGCGGCGGCGACAAGCATGATCGGCAGGGTAACCCTCAGCAGACGCGATGCCGCACGGGGCGGCCAGGACCCGGCCCTACCCCGCCGGCGGCCACGACCTCGCTCAGTCGCAGCCGCACCCGCTCGCCGCCACCGGCAGCGGCTCCGGGACGCCGATCTTGGGCAGGCCGAGCAGGACACCCGTCGGCTGGGACGCCTTCGACACCTTGTCGGCGTTGCGCTTCTCCCAGGCGTCGCCCGCGCGTGTGCGGCGCACGGCGAGGACGGGGCCCTCGGCGAGCAGGTGGTGCGGGGCGGCGTAGGTGATCTCGACCGTGACGACGTCGCCCGGGCGGACCTCCTGGTCCGGCTTGGTGAAGTGGACGAGGCGGTTGTCGGGGGCGCGGCCGGACAGGCGGTGGGTGGTGTCGTCCTTGCGGCCCTCGCCCTCGGCGACCATCAGCTCCAGCGTGCGGCCGACCTGCTTCTTGTTCTCCTCCCAGGAGATCTCCTCCTGGAGGGCGACCAGCCGCTCGTAGCGCTCCTGGACGACCTTCTTGGGGATCTGGCCGTCCATCTCGGCGGCCGGGGTGCCGGGCCGCTTGGAGTACTGGAAGGTGAAGGCCTGGGCGAAGCGGGCCTCGCGGACCACGTGCAGCGTCTGCTCGAAGTCCTCCTCGGTCTCGCCGGGGAAGCCCACGATGATGTCCGTGCTGATCGCGGCGTGCGGGATGGCGGCGCGGACCTTCTCGATGATGCCGAGGAAGCGCTCCTGGCGGTACGAGCGGCGCATCGCCTTCAGGATCGGGTCGGAGCCGGACTGCAGCGGCATGTGCAGCTGCGGCATCACGTTCGGCGTCTCGGCCATGGCGGCGATGACGTCGTCGGTGAAGTCGCGCGGGTGCGGCGAGGTGAAGCGGACGCGCTCCAGGCCGTCGATCTTCCCGCAGGCCCGCAGCAGCTTGCTGAAGGCCTCGCGGTCGCCGATGTCCGAGCCGTAGGCGTTGACGTTCTGCCCGAGCAGGGTGATCTCGGAGACGCCCTCGGCGACCAGGGCCTCGATCTCGGCGAGGATGTCGCCGGGGCGGCGGTCCTTCTCCTTGCCGCGCAGGGCCGGGACGATGCAGAACGTGCAGGTGTTGTTGCAGCCGACGGAGATGGAGACCCAGGCCGCGTAGGCGCTCTCGCGGCGCGTGGGCAGCGTCGAGGGGAACGCCTCCAGCGACTCGGCGATCTCGACCTGCGCCTCCTCCTGCACGCGGGCGCGCTCCAGCAGGACCGGGAGCTTGCCGATGTTGTGCGTGCCGAAGACGACGTCCACCCAGGGCGCCTTCTTCACGATGGTGTCGCGATCCTTCTGGGCCAGGCAGCCGCCGACCGCGATCTGCATGCCGGGGCGGGCGGCCTTCTTCGGCGCGAGGTGGCCGAGGTTGCCGTACAGCTTGTTGTCGGCGTTCTCACGCACCGCGCACGTGTTGAAGACGACGACGTCCGCCTCGCCGTCGGAGCCCTCGGGGGCGCGGACGTAGCCCGCGTCCTCCAGCAGGCCGGCCAATCGCTCGGAGTCGTGGACGTTCATCTGGCACCCGTAGGTGCGTACCTCATACGTGCGCGTGCCGCCCACTGACTGGCTCCGGTCGATGCTGCTCATGGGGACAAGGGTAGGCGGTCGGCGCACATGCGACGGCCGCCTGTGGACAACCCCGCCCGGGGCTCACGGCTCGATGAGCCCGGCCCTGATGGCGTACCGGGTCAGCTCCAGGCGGTCGCGCATGCCGAGCTTCTGCAGGAGGTTGGCGCGGTGGCGTTCCACGGTCTTGGCGCTGATGAAGAGGAGTTCGCCGATCTCCTTGGAGGTGTGGCCCTCGGCGACCAGTTTGAGGATCTCCTCCTCGCGTTCGGTGATGGCCCGTTCCGGCAGGCCGTCGCCGCGGTGCAGGCGCTCCAGGTAGGAGCGGACGAGGGCCCGTTCGGCGCCCGGGTAGATGAACGGCTCGTCCCGTACGGCCGCCCGGCACGCCTCGACCAGGTCGCGGTCGGCGACCGACTTGAGGACATAGCCGCTGGCCCCCGCCCTGAGTGCCTCGAAGAAGTACTCCTCGTTGTCGTACATCGTCAGGATGAGGATGTGCAGGCCGGGCAGTCGGCGGGAGAGTTCGCGGGCGGCCTGGAGGCCGGTCATGCGGGGCATGGCCACGTCGAGGACGGCCAGGTCGACGGGAGTCTCCCGGGCCTTCGCGACGGCCTCGGCGCCGTCTCCGGCCTCGGCGACGACCGTCAGGTCCGGCTCGCCGTCCAGGATGAGGCGCACGCCCCGGCGCACCAGGGTGTGGTCGTCGGCGAGCAGGACGCGGATCGGGGCGGGCATCAGCGTGCTCCCTCCGTCACCGGCAGGCGCAGCCGTACGTCGGTGCCGCCGTCGGGGGCCGGTCCGACGGTCAGGGCGGCGCCGATCAGGAGGGCACGTTCGCGCATGCCGGTGATGCCTGCGCCTTCGGCGGTGGTGCCGATGCCCGCGCCGTTGTCGCGGACGAGGAGTTCGACGCCGTCCGGGACGGGCCGGAGGCTGAGTTCGGCGCGGTCGGCGCAGGCGTGCCGGGCGGTGTTGGTCAGGCCTTCCTGGGCCACCCGGTAGACGACGAGTTCCGCTTCCGGGGTCAGGGCGGGGAGGTCGCCGGTGACGTGGTGGCGCACGCTCAGCCCGTGCGTCGTGAACTCGCCGGCGAGTGAGCGCAGGGCGCTGGCCAGCCCCAGTTCCTCCAGGACGCCCGGGCGCAGCCGCCGGGCGATCCGGCGGATCTCGTCCAGACCGGCCCGGGTCGCCTCCTGCGCCTGGCCGACCTCGTCGCGCAGGTCTCCGGGGGCCCGGTCGGCGACGCGCTTGAGCTGGAGCAGGACGGCGGTCAGGGTCTGCCCGACCTCGTCGTGGAGTTCCCGCGCGATGCGGTGCCGTTCGCTCTCCTGCGCGGACAGCGCACGGGCGGCGCCCGCGGTCCGCTCGGCCTCCAGCCGGTCGAGCATCGTGTTGTACGTGGTGATCAGCCCGGCCGTCTCCGCCGGGCCGCCGACCACCGGGCGGGAGCCGGGGCGCAGCAGGTCCGCGGTGGCCATGGCCCGGTCCAGCCGCTGCAGGGGCGCCAGGCCGAAGCGCAGCACGAGCGCGTTCCCCGCCAGCAGCAGCGCCAGGCCGCCGAGCAGCACGAGCGCCTCGCCGGCCAGGACGGGAGTGGAGACGGTGACCGGGCCGAGCAGCAGCGCGGTGGCCACGACCAGGCCGGCCGCGTTGAGCGAGAAGATCCGCCAGAACAGCGACACGTTCCTGGCTCCGCCCCTTCCGGCGCCGGCGTCCGGCACCTCCCCGGTCAGTCTCTCCGGCGACCGGCGGCTGCGTATATCCGTCACGACACCCATGTCGCCACGGTACGGCCGGATGGCAGCATGCGGACGTGGCCCGTCCGTTGATCGACACCGTTCACGGCACCGCTCGGGGCACGGACACAGGCAAGACCGACCGGACGAACAAGGGGAAGCAACGTGTCAGCTCCGCGCCTGAGGGCGACGCCGCTGCCGGGCATCGGGGTCCAGTACGACCTGGAGACCCGCGAACACCGCCATCTGTCGGTGGTCGCGCACCGCGACGGGACGCGCACGGTGAACGTGTACCGCTCCGACGACCCCGACTCCTGTGCGCAGTCCCTGCGGCTGACCGGCTCCGAGGCTGGTTCGCTGATCGACGCGCTGATGCCGTCCCACCACAGCCCCAGTCTGCTGTACACCACGGACCTGGGACTCGTCGCCGAGCGGATCGAGGTGGCCGCGACCTCGCGCTGGAACGGACGGGTCCTGGGCTACACCCGGATGCGGACCGACACGGGCGCGTCGGTGGTGGCGGTGCTGCGCCGGGCCGAGGCCATCCCGTCGCCGGCGCCGGACTTCCGGCTGGCGGGCGGTGACATCCTGATCGTCGTCGGCACGCGCGAGGGCGTCGACGCGGCCGCGACGATACTCGGGCGGGAGTGAGCCGGTGCACTCCGCGGTCCTGCTCATCGAGTTCGGTTCCATCATCCTCGGCCTCGGCCTGCTCGGGCGGTTCGCCGCCCGCTTCCAGCTCTCGCCGATACCCCTGTACCTCCTCGCCGGGCTGGCCTTCGGCGAGGGCGGTCTGCTGCCGCTGGGCGCGAGCGAGGAGTTCATCGCCACGGGCGCGGAGATCGGCGTCATCCTGCTGCTGCTGATGCTGGGCCTGGAGTACACGGCGAGCGATCTGGTCTCCAACCTGAAGACGCACTATCCGTCCGGTCTGGTCGACTGCGCGCTCAACGCCCTGCCCGGGGCGGCGGTGGCGCTGCTGCTCGGCTGGGGGCCGGTGGCCGCGGTCGTCCTGGCCGGTGTCACCTGGATCTCCTCGTCCGGCGTGATCGCGAAGGTGCTCGGCGACCTGGGCCGGGTCGGCAACCGGGAGACGCCGGTGATCCTCAGCGTGCTGGTGCTGGAGGATCTGGCGATGGCCGTGTACCTGCCCATCGTCACGGCGCTGGTGGCGGGCGCCGGGCTGCTGGCCGGGAGCGTGACCCTGGCGATCGCGCTGGGGGCGGCGGGCCTCGTGCTGTTCCTGGCCCTGCGCTACGGCCGGGTCATCTCGCGGTTCGTCTCCAGCGACGACCCGGAGAAGCTGCTGCTGGTCGTGCTGGGCCTGACGATCCTGGTCGCGGGCGTGGCGCAGCAGCTGCAGGTGTCGGCGGCGGTGGGCGCCTTCCTGGTCGGCATCGCGCTGTCCGGGGAGGTGGCGGAGGGGGCGCACACGCTGCTGAGCCCGCTGCGCGACCTGTTCGCCGCGGTCTTCTTCGTCTTCTTCGGGCTCCACACCGACCCGTCGAGCATCCCGCCGGTCCTGCTGCCGGCGCTGGGCCTGGCCGTCGTCACCGCGCTGACGAAGATCGCCACCGGTTACTGGGCGGCCCGGCGGGCCGGGATCTCCGTCAAGGGCCGCTGGCGGGCGGGGGGCGCACTGGTCGCCCGCGGCGAGTTCTCGATCGTCATCGCGGGCCTCGCGGTCGCCGCCGGCATCGAGCCGTCCCTCGGCCCGCTGGCCACGGCGTACGTCCTGATCCTGGTCGTCGTGGGGCCGCTCACCGCGCGGTACACGGAGCCCGTGGCGACCTGGTGGGGGCGGCGCCGCGAGCGGGACCGGCCGGAGCCGGGGCCGACGCCCCGGGCCACGGAGGCGGAGGCACCGGTCGCCGACTGAGGGAGGGGCCGGGGGGCTGGTCTGGCGCCCGGCCCAGCCCTCCGCCCCCCGGGCCGGCGCCGAGGTCACTCACCCCCGCCCGGCTCCCACCCCTGCTTCCGCAGCACCCCGCGCACGTCCGGTGGCGCGTAGTGCTCCCCCTTGAGGACCTTGCCGTCGGCGCGGCGGGAGACGGAGCCGTCCCGCCCGATCTTGGTCATGTTGGAGCGGTGGATCTCGGCGAGCACCGCGTCGAGGTCGATGCCGTGGACCAGGGCCGTGCCGTACGCCACGTAGACCACGTCCGCCAGTTCGTGCGCGAGCCGGTCCAGTGGGCCCGTCACCGCCACCTCGGCGACTTCCGCGGCCTCCTCCGCGAGGAGTTCGCCGCGGTGGGCGGCGAGTTCCGGGGAGATCTCCGTCGGGGTGCTGCGGGCGTCCAGGCCGAAGGCGCGGTGGAACTCACGGACCAGGTCGGCGGGCGAGGAACTCATGGGCGCGACTGTAGTGGCCGCCACTGACACTCCTGCCTCCTCCTGTGACCCCCGCCCTGGCCAGGGGGGCGCCCCGGCTGGCAGGATCGCCCGCATGTCCAGGACGTTCCCACCCATCGGCCGGCGCCGGGCCCTGCAGGGCGGTACCGCCGCCCTCGTGGTCCTCGGGCTGCTGCTGTGGTGGCTGCGCCCCTGGGCCGAGGAACCGCCCGGCGGGGACATCGACTTCGGCACCGGCACGCGCGCCGGGGTGTACTACGAGTACGGCAAACTCCTGCGCCACGAGATCGCCGAGGACATGCCCGCCCTGCGGGTGCGGCTGCTGACCAGTGCCGGTTCGCAGGAGAACGTCGCGGACGTGGCGACCGGCGAGGCGGACTTCGCGATCGCCGCGGCCGACGCGGTCGCCACGTACAAGCTCGACAACGGCACAGGCGCCGACCGGCTCCGCGGGGTCGCGCGCCTGTACGACGACTACGTCCAGCTCGTCGTGCCGCCGGACTCGGACATCCGCTCCGTCTCGGACCTGCGGGGCAAGCGCGTGGCCATAGGGCTGCCCGACTCCGGCGTGCGGCTGATCGCGAACGGGGTGCTGAAGGCGGCCGGTATCGACCCGGAGAAGGACATCGAGCCGTCGTCGGACGGCATCGACACCGGGCCCAAGCGGCTGGGCCAGGGACTCGACGCGTTCTTCTGGTCGGGCGGCCTGCCCACGGACGGACTCAGCCGGCTGGCGGAGAAGTCGGCGTCGGCCTTCCGGTTCGTACCGATCGACGCCGCCCTGGTGGCCAAGCTGCACGACCAGGGCGGTGCCACGCGGTACTACCGCGCGACCAAGATGCCCGAGTCGGCCTACCCCACCATCCAGCGGGGAGACCCGGTGCCGACCCTGGCGGTGTCCAACCTCCTGGTGACGCGCAGCGACGTGGATCCGCGGCTCACCGAGTGGCTGACCCGTACGGTGATCGACAGCCGCGACGGCATCGGCGGGACCGTCCACTCCGCCCAGCTGGTCGACGTCCGCACGGCGATCTACACCGACCCGCTGCAGCTGCACGCCGGGGCCCAGCGCTACTACCAGTCGGTCAAGCCGTAGGCCCCGACCGCGGGACGCGCACGGTCACCCGCAGGCCGTGCGGCTCGTGGTGGTCGTAGGCGATGGAGCCGCCGCCCGCGGCGAGCAGGGCCCGCGAGATGGACAGCCCGAGGCCCGAGCCCTTGATGTTCTGGTGGCGGCCGCTGCGCCAGAAGCGGTCGCCGATGCGGGCCAGCTCCTCGTCGGTGAGGCCGGGGCCGTGGTCGGTGACGACGACGGTGGAGGTGCCGCCGTCGGGGGCTACGGTCACCTCGACCGCCTCGCCCTCGGGGGTGAACTTCACCGCGTTGTCGATGACCGCGTCCAGGGCGCTGGACAGGGCGACCGGGTCGGCCCATGCGGTGGTCGGGGGGCAGTCGCCGACCAGGCGTACGCCCTTGGCCGCGGCGGTCGGGGCCCAGGCCGCGACGCGTTCGGCGGCGAGCTCGCCGATGTCCGTGATGCGCAGGTCCGCCTCGGTGTGCTCGGCCAGCGCCAGGTCCAGCAGGTCGTCCAGGACCTGAGCGAGGCGCTTGCCCTCCGCCTGCACGGAGGCGATCTCCTTGTTGCCTTCGGGCAGCTCGAAGGAGAGCAGCTCGATGCGCAGGAGCAGAGCCGCGAGGGGGTTGCGCAGCTGGTGGGAGGCGTCGGCGACGAAGGCGCGCTGCTGCTCCAGGACGTCCTCGACGTTGTCCGCCATCTCGTTGAACGACCGGGCGAGGCGCCGGAGTTCCGGCGGACCGCCGGCCGCGGCGACCCGTGACTTGAGCCGTCCCGTGGCGATGTCGTGGGTGGTGGCGTCCAGGATCCGCACGGGCTTGAGCACCCAGCCGGTCAGCCGCAGGGCGGCACCGACGGCCAGCAGCATCGCGGCGAACTCGCCCGCGCCGATGACCAGCCAGCCCTGCAGCGTCCGGGAGCGCATCTGCCCGGTCGGCGAGTCCGTGACGACCACCGCGACGACGTCGCCGTCCCGGATGACCGGCGAGGCCACCACGAGGTTGCGGCGCTGCCAGGGCCACACCTGCTTCGGGTCGTGGCTGCGGCGGCTGAGCAGCGCCTCGTCGAAGGCGGCGCGCACCTCGCCCGCCGCCGGCAGGGCCCACCTGACCGGTGCCTGGGCCATGGCCTGGCGGTTGCGGTAGAAGACACCGGCGCGGATGCCGTAGACCTCGTGGTAGCTGCGGAGTTCACTGCTGAGCGTGGCCAGACGCTCGTTCTCGAACGCCTCCGTGGTCCCGCCGGGCGAGTCGGTGACGAACTGGGCGAGGGCCGCGAACCGCGCGGTGTCGTCGATGCGGTCGACGACGACCTTCTGCTGCTGGGCGCCCGCCAGGCTGACGGCGAGCGGCACGCCGAGCGCGAGCAGCACGGCCGCCATCAGGATGATCAGCAGCGGGAGCAGACGAGTGCGCACCCGGCCCCGCTACCCGGCGGGCGCGACGAGCCGGTAGCCGACCCCGCGCACGGTCTCGATGAGGGCGGGCATGCGCAGCTTGGCGCGCAGGGAGGCGACGTGCACCTCCAGGGTGCGCCCGGTCCCCTCCCAGCTGGTCCGCCACACCTCGCTGATGATCTGTTCGCGGCGGAAGACCACCCCGGGCCGCTGTGCCAGCAGGGCCAGCAGGTCGAACTCCTTGCGGGTCAGCTGGATCACCGACCCGTCCACGCTGACCCGGCGCGTGGGCAGCTCGATGTGCACGGGGCCGAGCCGCAGCTCGGTCTCGATGCCGCTGGAGGTGTCCTCGTGGGAGGTGCGCCGGCTGACCGCGTGGATCCGGGCGAGCAGCTCGCCGGTGTCGTAGGGCTTCACGACGTAGTCGTCGGCGCCGAGGTTGAGGCCGTGGATGCGGGAGCGTACGTCGGAGCGGGCCGTCACCATGATCACGGGGGTGCTGGTGCGCTTGCGGATCTTGCCGCAGACCTCGTATCCGTCCTGGTCGGGCAGGCCCAGGTCGAGCAGGACGACACCGAAGCCGTCACCCTCGGGGACCAGGGCCTGGAGAGCCTCCTCGCCGCTGCGCGCGTGCGTGACGTCGAAGCCGTGCCGTGCCAGGACCGCCGACAGGGCGGCGGCGACGTGGTTGTCGTCCTCGACGAGCAGCAGTCTCACCCGGGCCCCCTTCGGTTCACTGGCCGTACGATCAGGATGTGTACAAAAACGCGTGCACGCGCGCGCGTGCACCCTGTGCAGTCACGCTGATGGATGAGGACGGCGTCAAGAGGGTTCCGGTTGCTGAGGGCTTCCGTTACCCGGCTGGTATGAGCCCTGCTCATAAGTGCTACGACACGTGTCCGATTGCTATCGGATCGTGATGCTCAGATTCCCCTCAGATGTAATGACGCAGGTCGTAGAGGGTTACTACTGTCCTCCGAAACCGAGGAGGACGGAGCCTGAGAGCGATGACCGAAGTATCGGTGGCCAAGGAAGATGTGGCCGCGACCGGAGAACTGGTCGTCCTGAAGAGCGTCAACAAGCACTTCGGCGCGTTGCACGTACTCCAGGACATCGACCTGACGATCGCCCGCGGTGAAGTCGTCGTGGTCATCGGACCCTCCGGGTCCGGCAAGTCCACGCTGTGCCGCACCATCAACCGCCTGGAGACGATCGACTCCGGCTCGATCGCGATCGACGGCAAGCCGCTGCCCGCCGAGGGCAAGGCACTGGCGAAACTGCGCGCCGACGTCGGAATGGTCTTCCAGTCCTTCAACCTCTTCGCGCACAAGACCGTGCTCGAGAACGTGATGCTCGGCCAGGTCAAGGTCCGCAAGAAGGACAAGCAGGCGGCCGAGGAGCGGGCCCGTGCCCTGCTCGACCGGGTCGGCGTGGGTGCGCAGGCCGACAAGTACCCGGCACAGCTCTCCGGCGGCCAGCAGCAGCGCGTCGCGATCGCGCGGGCCCTGGCCATGGAGCCGAAGGTCATGCTCTTCGACGAGCCGACCTCCGCGCTCGACCCCGAGATGATCAACGAGGTGCTGGAGGTCATGCAGCAGCTCGCCCGCGACGGTATGACCATGATCGTCGTCACCCATGAGATGGGTTTCGCACGATCGGCGGCAAACCGCGTGGTGTTCATGGCGGACGGCCGAATCGTCGAGGAGGCTGCGCCCGACCAGTTCTTCAGCAATCCGCGCAGCGACCGCGCCAAGGACTTCCTGTCGAAGATCCTGCACCACTGACGGCGCGCGTCGCGCCCGCGACGGTCCGCGTCACCCGTAACGACGGTTTCTCTTCACGGCAAAGGATGTTCCCAATGAAGCTCCGCAAGGTCTCCGCTGCGGCCGCCACCGCTCTCGTCCTCGCCCTGACCGCCACTGCCTGTGGAGGCGACGACGGCGGCGACTCGAACGGCTCCGGCTCCGGCGGCGGCGACAAGATCAAGATCGGCATCAAGTACGACCAGCCCGGTCTGGGCCTGAAGGAGCCCGACGGTTCCTTCTCCGGCTTCGACGTGGACGTGGCGACGTACGTGGCCAAGGAACTGGGTTACGAGCCCGACCAGATCGAGTGGGTCGAGACCAAGAGCGCCGACCGTGAGAACGCGCTGTCCCGCGGTGACGTGAAGATGATCGCGGCCACCTACTCGATCACCGACGAGCGCAAGCAGAAGGTCGACTTCGCCGGTCCTTACCTGCTGGCCCACCAGGACCTGCTGGTGAAGAAGGACTCGGACATCACCAAGGCCACCGACCTCAACGAGAAGAAGCTGTGCTCGGTCGCCGGTTCGACCTCGGCGCAGAACGTCAAGGACGACTTCGCTCCGAAGGCTCAGCTGACTCAGCGCGGTGGCTACTCGGAGTGCCTCTCCGCTCTGCAGAGCGGCGCTGTGGACGCGCTGACCACCGACGACTCGATCCTCGCCGGCTACGCCGCTCAGGACCAGTACAAGGGTCAGTTCAAGCTGGCCGGTCTGAAGCTGAGCAACGAGAACTACGGCATCGGTGTCAAGAAGGGTGACAAGGCGACCCTCGACAAGATCAACAAGGCCCTCGAGAAGATGGTCAGCGACGGTGCATGGAAGAAGGCCGTCCAGGAGAACTTCGGCCCGGCGAACTACAAGAACGAGCCCGCCCCGAAGATCGGCCAGATCGTCCAGTAACGCGGGACTCAGCCGACGCAGGATCCCCGCAGTCGCTGCGGGGATCCGCAGGCGCGCCGCCATCACCTCTCTGACGGCGGCGCGCCACGTCCGCCACCTTCGCCACCCACCCGGAAGCGCGGGAGATCGTGTTCGACTTTCTTTCAAATTATGACGACCCGTCCGTGCTGGGCGCTTTCTGGGTCACCATTCAGCTCACCGTCTTCTCGGCCATCGGTTCCCTGATCTGGGGCACCGTCCTGGCGGGCATGCGGGTCAGCCCCGTCCCGCTGATGCGCGGTTTCGGCACTGCCTACGTGAACATCGTCCGGAACATCCCGCTGACGGTCATCATCGTCTTCACGTCGCTGGGCCTCGCCGACATCTTCGGCGTGACGATGGGCGCATCCGAGGACTTCGAGCTCAAGTACTTCCGGCTGGCTGTACTGGGGCTCACCGCCTACACGGCCGCCTTCGTCTGCGAGGCGATTCGCTCCGGCATCAACACCGTGCCCGTCGGGCAGGCCGAGGCTGCACGGGCCATCGGGCTCAGCTTCAGCCAGGTGTTGAGGCTCGTGGTACTGCCACAGGCGTTCCGCTCGGTCATCGGGCCGCTGGCCAACGTGCTCATCGCGCTGACCAAGAACACCACAGTGGCGGCAGCGATCGGCGTGGCCGAGGCCGCCCTCCTGATGAAGGAAATGATCGAGAACGAGGCACAGACGCTGCTGATCGGCGCGGTCTTCGCCTTCGGGTTCGTGGTACTGACCCTGCCCACCGGCCTGTTCCTCGGCTGGCTGAGCAAGCGACTGGCGGTGAAGCGATGACGTCCGTTCTCTACGACGCCCCGGGCCCGAAGGCCAAGCGGCGCAATGTGCTGTTCTCAGTGATCTTTTTCGTCCTGCTCGCCCTGCTGCTGTGGTGGATCTGGCAGACGCTGGATGACAAGGGACAGCTGACGTGGTCCCTGTGGAAGCCCTTCACCACTTCCGAGGCGTGGACGACCTACCTGCTACCGGGTCTGGCCGACACGCTCAAGGCCGCCGCGCTCTCCATGGTCATCGCCCTCCCGCTGGGCGCCGTCCTCGGCATCGCACGCATGTCCGACCACCGCTGGGTGCGCATCCCGGCCGGTGCCGTGGTCGAGTTCTTCCGGGCCATCCCCGTGCTGCTGCTGATGCTCTTCGCCAACGAGTTCTACGTCCGTTCCACGGGCATCCCCAGCGATGAGCGGCCCCTGTACGCGGTCGTCACAGGCCTGGTGCTCTACAACGCGTCGGTCCTCGCCGAGATCGTGCGCGCGGGCATCCTCTCGCTGCCCAAGGGGCAGTCGGAGGCGGCGATGGCGATCGGCCTGCGCAAGAGTCAGACGATGAGCAGCATCCTGCTGCCGCAGGCGGTCACCGCCATGCTGCCGGCCATCGTCAGCCAGCTGGTCGTCATCGTGAAGGACACCGCGCTGGGCGGCGTGATGCTCGGGTTCACCGAGTTGCTCAACACGCGGAGCACCCTCGCGGCCAACTACGCGAACGTCATCCCCAGCTTCATCGTGGTGGCGGTCATCTTCATCGTGCTGAACTTCATCCTCACGTCCTTCGCCTCCTGGCTGGAGGGCAGGTTGCGCCGCAGCAAGCGGGGCACGGGCGCTGTTCTGGGCGCCGACAAGGTCGACGACGTGAACGCGGCTGAGGTGGGCGGCTCCTACGGCACCGGAGCCGGCGGATCGATCTGACGGCCCGGCAACCGTCGCGACTGTGGCCCGCCGGATTTCCGGCGGGCCACAGTCGTGCCCAGCCATGAACCGTCCTGCACGGGCCGCCCCTGACGCCTCCTCATGGGACGAACGGGTCGCCCCGCTACCCTTGGGACGGCGGCATGATCGCCACCTGCCCCTGGTCACTTGACGCAAGCACCGGCAATGGGTTGCATACGTTCTGTGATCGTGCACCCTGCTCCACCTTCGTGTTCACCTACGTCTCTCAGGACAACACCGCGGGCAGGGGGCGCCGCGCCGTGGACCCGGTGATCATCGTCGGAGCGGGGCCCGTCGGGCTCACGCTCGCCCTTGCGCTGGCGCGTCAGGAGGTGCCGTGCGTCGTCCTCGACGAGGGCCCGGGCAAGGACGAACCCCGCGCGGCACGCACCGCCGTCCTGCACGAGGACACCGCCGCCCTGATCGAGCGCCTGACCGGTGTCCCCCTGGACCAGGTCGGCGCCCAGTGGGCCGGATGGCGGTCGGTACGGCGCAAGCAGGTGATGCGCGAGGTCTTTCTCGACGGCTCCGATCCCATCCCCCTGCACATCGCCCAGCACGTCCTGACCGGCATCCTGCGCGCCGCCCTCGCGGACGAACGGCTCGTCCGGATCGCCGTGGACAGCCGCCTCGACGGTATCGAACAGGAGTCCTCGGGCGTCACGGCCCACACCCGCGGTCCGAAAGGCACCTACTGGCGAGGCAGTTACCTGGTCGGCTGCGACGGCCCCCGCTCCACCGTGCGCAAGCTCCAGGACATCCGTTTCCCGGGCCGTACGGCGGTGGAACGTCACGCCGTCGCGGCCCTGCGCACGGAACTGCCCTGGCACAACGAAGCGTTGCTGCACCGCATGCCGCCCTGGCGCATGTCGGGTCCCTCGGCCGGCGAGATCACGGCACGGCCGCTGCCGGACGGCGTCTGGCGTCTGGACTGGCTCCTGCCACCCGGCAAGGACCTGGTCACGCCCGAACTGCTGCTGACCCGCATCCGGGAGACCCTGGCCGGCTGGTCGGGCGGCTCCACCCCGCCGTACGAGCTGCTCGACACCGGCGTCCACACGGTCCACCACCGGCTGGCCCGTCGCTGGCGCGCCGACCGCGTCTTCCTCGCCGGGGACGCGGCCCACCTGCTCGGCGCCCTGGGCACACACGGGCTGGACGAAGGGCTGCGGGACGCGGACAACCTCGCCTGGAAACTGGCCCTGGCCTGGCACCACGGGCCGCACGAGGCGCTCCTCGACAGCTACCAGGCCGAACGCCGGGCGGTCGTCGCCGCCCGGCTCCGCGCCGCCGACCAGGCGCTGCCACTGCTCCGCGGCGGCGCGGGCCTGCGCTCCTACGTCCCCGGCTCCTCCCGGAACCACGACGCCCTCCTCACGGACGGTCACCTGGGGCAGGGTCAGCTCGGCGCGCCGGGGGCGTACGCCGAGTCACCGCTCGCGCCGGGGCCCCTCGAAGGGGAGGTGCCCGTCGACACCCCGCCCGGAGCTCTCGTCGCCGACGTCCGGGTCACCGCCGAGGACGGCACCTTCGTACGGCTGCGCGACCGGCTCGGCCGGGGCACCCTGCTCGTGGTCCTGATCGCGCCGGGCACGGGCGTGTGGGAGCGCAAGCACTGGGCCCGGGCGGGCATCATGCCCCGGCTGGCGGCGGCCGTGGCGGCCCTGCCGCACCCCGCCGAGCTGCTGGTGGCCGAGAGCTATCCGGGCGCCGCCGCCCACACCGTGCTCCTGGTACGGCCCGACGGGCACCTCGTCACCGCGCTCGGCGGAGTGCGCCCCGAGGACCTGTACGCGGCGGCCGAGGCCACGGTCGGGGGACCGGCACAGGCACAGGCGCAGGCACAGGCGCAGGCGCAGGCGGGAGCGGGTGCTTCGACCGGGGCGCCCTGACGCCGACGTGTCCTGACGCCGGGCGTGCGCGCGACCAGCGCGCCCCGCGCGCCTGCGCGCCCTGATACCGGCACGGGGAGTGACGGCCTCACTGTCACGGTGCGTCCGCATGGTGACAGTGAGTTGACCGGTCCGGGCGGTCATGGTGTACTCCGGTGCGTGACCGACACCTGTGTGCGCCTGTGGCGGAGGGTCCATATGGACCTCCTCCGCTATGCGGGCTGCGTGTGTCGCCCGTCCTGCTGACTTCGCATCCTTCTTCCCCTGCGTGCGCCGCGCCCTCCGCGTCGACTGCCGCGCGCTCTTCGCGAACCCTCATCAGGACCATCAGGACGGCACCCGTGTCTGTATCCCCTTCCGCGCCCCCCTCTGTCTCCTCCTCCCGTTCGGTTCCCACACAGGCCGACCTCTACGACTTCGTCCGGCGCACGGCCGCCGACAGCGAGCTGATCGCCTCCCTGCCGCTCGACCCGGAGGGCCGCACCTGGGTGCGGCTGGACGGTCCCGGCGGCAGTGAGGCCTGGCTGATCGGCTGGCCGCCCGGCACGGGCACCGGCTGGCACGACCACGCCGACTCGGTCGGTGCCTTCCTGACCGCGTCGGGCGAGCTCAAGGAGAACTCACTCGCCGCGCGGCTGCCCACCGACGGCTGGAAAACGCTCGAACTCACCGAGGGGGTGGACCGGGAACGGCGGCTGCCGGCCGGTCAGGGCCGCGCCTTCGGACGCCACCACGTCCACGAGGTGCTCAACGAGTCCCGCGACCGGCACGCCGTCTCCGTCCACGCCTACTACCCTCCCCTGCCGCAGATCCGCCGCTACAGCCGCAGCGGGCCGATCCTGCGCCTGGAGCAGGTGGAGCGACCGGAGGACTGGCAGTGAGCGCTTCTGGGTCTGGAAGCGGCGAGGTCCGGCCTCCCGTGGGAATCGACGAACTGCTGGAGCGCGTACGCGCCGGGTACGAGCGCATCGAGCCGCGGGAGGCGTACGAGGCCGCCCGGGCCGGCGACGCGCTGCTGGTGGACATCCGTTACGCCGCCCTGCGGGAACGGGACGGTCTCGTCCCCGGTGCCGTCGTCGTCGAGCGCAACGAACTGGAATGGCGCCTCGACCCGCAGGGAAGCCACCGTCTTCCCGAAGCCACGAGTCATGCCCTGCGCGTGGTGGTGTTCTGCAACGAGGGATACGCGTCCAGCCTGGCCGTGCAGTCCCTGCACCAGCTGGGACTGCACCGGGCCACGGATCTGGTGGGCGGGTTCCAGGCATGGCGGGAGGCGGGGCTTCCGGTGGAGTGAGTCGGATACCCGTGAGGTGCGTCAGCCGGCCTCCGGCTCAGGCCGGCCTCCGGCTCAGAACTCCTCGCCCACCGGAAAGTCCGTGTCCTCGCCCTCCTCTTCCAGCGCCTGCCGGACGACGCGCAGCGCCATGCCCTCCGGGTATCCCTTGCGGGCGAGCATGCCGGCGAGGCGGCGCAGCCGCTTGTCCCGGTCGAGCCCACGGGTCGATCGCAGCTTGCGGTCGACGAGCTCCCGCGCGGTCGTCTCCTCCTGCTCGGAGTCGAGCTGCGAGACGGCCGCGTCGATCAGCGTGGAGTCGACGCCCTTGGTGCGCAGCTCCTGGGCGAGCGCCCGTCGGGCCAGTCCTCGTCCATGGTGACGGGACTCCACCCAGGCGTCGGCGAAGGCGCCGTCATTGATGAGCCCGACCTCCTCGAACCGCGACAGCACCTCCTCCGCGGCCTCGTCCGGGATCTGCCGCTTGCGCAGGGCGTCGGCGAGCTGCTTGCGCGTCCGTGGGGTCCCGGTCAGCAGGCGCAGGCAGATCGCCCGAGCCTGCTCGACCGGGTCCCCCGGAGGCGCCTCCTGCTCGGCCCTCGACGAGGAAAGGGCACCTCCGTCCTCGGCGTCGGCCGCCTCACCGAAGCCACGCCGACGCCGCCCACGCCCCCGGCGCGTCCCGCCGCCACGCGAGTCGCCCCTGGGAGTGCCTCCCCCGTACGGTCTTTCGTCCCCGTGCGGACCGCTACCCCCGTGCGGACCGTCGCCCTCCCGGGGGTCACCACGGCCGTAGGCTTCACGGTCCCCGCCCAGGCCTTCGCCCCTGCCCGGGCCTTCGTCCCCGTCCAGGTCGTCGTGCCCGTACAGGCCGTCATCCCCGTGCGGACCGCTGCCCCCTCGCAGCCGGTCACCCCTGTGCAGCCGGTCACCCCCGTACAGCGCGATGTCCTCGTGCGTGCCCTCCCCGTCCACGGACGAGCCCGTTCCTCCTCCGGTGCCCCTCCCCCGTGGGGCACCGGAGGCGGCGTACTCGTACTCCGCCCAGTCGGTTCGTCGTGTCACGGGTCAGCTCTTGGCTGCGGCGGCCTTGGTCTTGGTGGCCTTGGCCGCCGCCGGGGCGGGGACGGCCGGGGCCGCGTCGGCCGGGGCGGCAACGGCGGCGTCCGTGCCCGGCTCGGCGGCCGGCGCCTCGGGACGCACGCCGACGCCCAGCTTCTCCTTGATCTTCTTCTCGATCTCGTTGGCCAGGTCGGGGTTGTCCTTCAGGAAGTTGCGCGCGTTCTCCTTGCCCTGGCCGAGCTGGTCGCCCTCGTACGTGTACCAGGCGCCGGCCTTGCGGACGAAGCCGTGCTCCACGCCCATGTCGATCAGGCCGCCCTCGCGGCTGATGCCCTGGCCGTAGAGGATGTCGAACTCGGCCTGCTTGAAGGGCGGCGCGACCTTGTTCTTGACGACCTTGCAGCGGGTGCGGTTGCCGACCGCCTCCGTGCCGTCCTTCAGGGTCTCGATGCGGCGGATGTCGATGCGCACCGAGGCGTAGAACTTCAGGGCCCGGCCACCGGTCGTGGTCTCCGGGGAGCCGAACATCACGCCGATCTTCTCGCGGAGCTGGTTGATGAAGATCGCGGTGGTCTTGGACTGGTTGAGCGCGCTGGTGATCTTCCGCAGGGCCTGGCTCATCAGGCGAGCCTGCAGACCCACGTGGCTGTCGCCCATCTCGCCCTCGATCTCCGCGCGCGGGACGAGCGCGGCGACGGAGTCGATGACGATGAGGTCGAGGGCGCCGGAGCGGACCAGCATGTCCACGATCTCCAGGGCCTGCTCGCCGTTGTCCGGCTGGGAGAGGATGAGGTTGTCGATGTCGACGCCGAGCTTCTTCGCGTACTCGGGGTCGAGGGCGTGCTCCGCGTCGACGAAGGCGACCTGGCCGCCGGCCTTCTGCGCGTTCGCCACCGCGTGGAGGGTCAGGGTGGTCTTACCGGAGGATTCCGGTCCGTAGATCTCGACGACGCGGCCGCGCGGCAGGCCACCCACGCCGAGGGCCACGTCCAGGGCGGTGGATCCGGTCGAGATGACCTCGATGGGCTCCTGGGTACGGTCGCCCATGCGCATGACCGCGCCCTTCCCGAATTGCCGTTCAATCTGTGCGAGCGCGGCATCCAGGGCCTTCTCGCGGTCGGTTCCTGCCATGGGTTCCACCCGATTTGCTTGAGTCGATCGCTTCACGTCAAAGACGCTAACGCCTGCCACTGACAATGCGCCTCGACGCACGTCCGGCCTGTGGATAACTCGGGCACTTCTCCACCCAAACTACGTCGAAACGCCCGTCGTTGAGCCTGGCCGGTGCCCCCATAAGAATAGATGTTCGATTTTCGTGTCAAGCGCACCACACGGCACCTGAAGCACAGGTTCCCCGGTTCCCGTGCCGAACGCTCGGCCCGGCCCGGGCACGCCCGACCGGGCAGACCGACCGGGCAGACCGGCCCGGACACGGCCGACCGCGCCGAAGTACCGTGCCCCCTTACGGCCGCGGTCATACCGACAGGGGGAGACAGACGGATGTGCCGGGTCGACGCGGCGGCCAAGCGGGCCTTCGTCACACGGTTCCTCCAGGAGTTCCCCGCGGCGGAGCCGGCCGGGAGCATCCCGCGCTGCTCGGCTGCGACAGGATCGTCTGGACGACGTTCCCCGGGTGCCCCGCCGGGATTCCGGCGCTGCTGCGCGGACTGCTCGATCGGGCCGCGGCCGCCGAGGCGGAGAGGGTGCTCTGCAACGTCCTCATGGACGGGGTCTTCCAGATGGGCTCGGCCATGCCTGCGGCCCTGCCGTACCTGATCCGTCTCACGGCCGCCCCGGAGGTATCCGTACGGTCCAGGCTGCTGGAGCTCCTGCTCGTGGTCGTGGTCGTGGTCGCGGGGTTCTCGCACTCCGTGGGCAGGGAGGGCGAGCACGCGGTCCAGCTCTTCGGCAACGACCGCGACCACCCCGAACGCACGCAGTGCCGGGCGGTCTTCGCCGACCACGCCGACCTGCTGCGCGCCCTGCTGGACGACGGGACGCTGCGCGGCGAACCGCTGCGGCCCGACGAGCGGGAGAGCCCGGGCCGCGGCCCACTGGGGCCGGGCAGGGCCCGGCGGCGTCCGGTCGCTCAGGAGCCGCCTTCCCCGGAGCCCTCGCCCGCGTGCCGTCGCTCGCCCGGCCGTTGTGCCGCCCACAGCCCCCGCGCGCGCGTGACCAGGCCGGGCCCCTCACCACGTCGGTGTCCGTGGACCCGAGGGTCGTCCGTGACGTCGTAGCGCTTCACGTACGCCCCCAGGAAGGCCTGCAGGGTGGCGATGGCCGGGATGGCGATCAGCGCGCCGACGGCGCCGAGGAGCGCGGTGCCCGCGATGACCGAGCCGAAGGCGACCGCGGGGTGGATGTCGACGGTCTTCGAGGTCAGCTTGGGCTGCAGCACGTAGTTCTCGAACTGCTGGTAGATGACGACGAAGATAAGCACCCACAGCGCGTACCAGGGGTCCACCGTGAACGCGATCAGCATGGGCAGCGCACCCGCGAGATACGTGCCGATGGTGGGGATGAACTGCGACACCAGGCCCACCCACACGGCGAGCACGGGCGCGTAGGGCACGTCGAGTATCTGCAGCAGCACGAAGTGGGATATGCCGGAGACCAGCGCCATCAGGCCGCGCGAGTACAGATAGCCGCCGGTCTTGTTCACGGCGATCTCCCATGCGCGCAGCACCTCGGCCTGCCGGGCGGGCGGCAGGACGGAGCAGATGGTGCGGCGCAGGCGCGGGCCGTCCGCGGCGAAGTAGAACGAGAACAGCGCGACCGTCAGCAGCTGGAACAGGCCGCCGATGACCTGAGCGGAGACGTCGAGGACGCCCGTGGCGCTGTTCTGCACGTAGTTGCGCAGCCAGTCGGAGCGCAGCAGGCCCTCCTGGATGTCGACGCGCTTGAGGTCCGTCCTGAAGTGCGCGTTGACCCAGTTGATGACGGAGTCGAGGTAGTCCGGGAACCCCTCGACCATCTTGATGATCTGGCCGGCGAGCATGGACCCGAGGAGCGTGACGAAGCCCGCGGCCACGATCACCACGCCGATGAAGACGACGAACGCGGCGAACCCCCGGCGCACGCCGCGTGAGGCCATCCAGCTCACCGCCGGCTCGATGGCGAGGGCCAGGAAGAACGCGATGAGAATGTTGATCAGCAGGCCGGTGAGCTGGTGGAACGCCCAGCTGCCGAGCTGGAAGACGGCGACGAGCGCGAGCGCGAGCACCATGGCGCGCGGCAGCCAGCGCGGCATGCGTCCGTTCGGTCCGGCGGTCCCGCCGGCGGGGGGCCGGGCGGGCGGCGTCGTGTCGAACGGGGATGCCTGCCGGGCTGCCTGCCCGGTCTCGTCAGTGGGTGCCACGGACCAAGTCTCACTCACGCCACCGACAGCCGTGTGCCCGCCTGCGATCTTCGTGACCGGCCGGCGATCCCCAGGGCCCGTCGGCAGCGGTCAGCGCTTCTCCCGGGGCACGTCCATCACCGAGCAGACCACCTGCCAGACGTCCTTGGCGTCCCAGCCGGAGTCCAGCGCCTCGTTCACCGTGCGCCCGCCGAGCTCCGACATCACGTGGTCGCGTGCGAAGGTGTCGGCGGCCCCCGGACCGAAGTGCTCCGCCATCCGCTGCCAGAAGACCGTCAACCGCATGACTCCAGTATCCCGCCCCTGGGGTGGGCCTGAGCCGGGACCGCATGCGCGCGCCCTACCGCGCCCTACGGTCGGTCCATGGCCGCAACAGGAGCATCCGCACTCCCCCCGACGTCCCCGCCGCTCACCCCCGTGGTGCGTGCCGAACGCTTCGTCTGGCTCACCGCGCGCGTGCTGGAGCAGCACCTCTTCGCGCACCACTTCCGCGGCGGCTCCGCCGACCCCGTGGAGACGGCCCTGGAGGCCTACCGCAACGGGGACGGCGGGTACGGCCACGGCCTCGACCCGGACCTGCGCGGCCCGGTCAGCCAGCCGCTGCACACCGCCCGCGCCCTGCGCGTCCTGGACGCCGTCGGGCGGTGTGCGGGCCAGCGGGTGGAGCGCGTGTGCCGCTATCTGACGTCCGTCTCCACGGCGGACGGCGCGCTGCCGGCGGTCCACCCCGGTCAGCGCGGCTGTCCCACCGCCCCGTTCGTGCCGGTCGTGGCTGACCCGCCCAGCGACCTGCTGGCGACCGGGCCGGTGGTGGGGTTGCTGCACCGCAACGAGGTGTGGCACGCGTGGCTCTTCCGGGCCACGGACTTCTGCTGGCAGGCGGTCGAGTCCCTGGAGAAGTCACACCCGTACGAGATCGAGGCCGCCGTGGCCTTCCTGGACGCCGTCCCCGACCGCCCGCGCGCGGAGGCCGCCGCCGACCGTCTGGGCCGCCTGGTACGCGCACAGGGCCTCGCGGTACTGGACCCCGAGCGCCTGGACGCGTACCCGCTCTCCCCCGGCTACGCCCCGGGCGAGCACCACTTCCCGTACGACTACGCGCGGACACCGCACTCCCTCGCGCGCGCGTGGTTCACGGACGACGAGATGGCCCGCTCCCTGGATCACCTCGCGGCCCAGCAGGGCGAGGACGGCGGCTGGCCGGTCCGATGGCGCCAGTGGGCCCCGGACCCGGCGCTGGAAGCCCGTGCCATGGCGACGATCGAGGCCCTGCGCACCCTCGGCGCGTACGGCCGGCCCATCGGCTGATCACGCACCGAGGGCACGCACCCCCGCGGTCACCACCACGGCCGCCGCGACGACGAGCAGGAAGGGCGCGCGCAGCAGCAGCGCCACGGCGGCGGCACCCAGCCCGGCGGCCCGTGCGTCCAGCACCAGCGCCTGTCCGTCGGCGAAGGTCTGCTGGGCCGTGAGGGCCGCGAGCAGCGCCACGGGCAGCAGGGCGGCCAGGCGTTTGACGACAGGCCGTTCCAGGGCGCCGGCGGGCACCAGCAGCCCGGCCAGCTTGACGGCGTAGCAGCCGAGGACGGTCACGCCGATGGCGATCCAGACGTTCATCGGCCGGCCCGCTGTCCCCGGCGCCGGCCGTCCGCCCACAGCACGACGGGCGCCGCCAGCGCGGCCAGCAGCACCGGCACTCCTGCGGGCAGGACGGGCAGCAGCCCGATGCCCAGCAGGACGGCGAGTCCGGCGGCGGCCCGCTCGGTGCCGCTCTTGAGCATGGGTGCGAGCAGCGCCAGGAACACGGCGGGTCCCGCGGCGTCCAGCCCCCAGGCGTCGGTGTCGCCGATGGCCTCGGCGCCCAGGGCACCGAGGAACGTGGTGAGGTTCCACAGCACGTACAGGCTCAGTCCGGTCACCCAGAAGCCGATCCGTGCGGTGCGGCGCGTGGGCTGGGCCAGCGCGACGGCGGCCGTCTCGTCGATCACCCATTGGGCGGCGAACGGCCGCACCGCGCGCGGGATCGCCAGCACCTGCGACAGCCGCAGGCCGTAGAAGGCGTTCCGCACGCCGAGGAAGAACGCCCCCGCAGCGGCCGTGAACGGACTGCCCCCGCCGGCGAGGGCGCCCACCAGGGCGAACTGGGAGGCACCGGTGAAGACGAGGAGACTGAGCGCACAGGTCTGCCACAGCGTGAGTCCGCTCCCGGCCGACGTCACGCCGAAGGCGAACCCGGAGAGCCCGACCGCCACCCCGACGCCCAGGGCGTCCCGCACGACGGCCCGGTCCGGATTCCCACCGGTGCCTGCATTTTTGAGAGCTGTTTCTGCCACGCACAGAAAACTACGGGCGGCCGCTACGACGGGTCTTGTACGTTCTTGCGCCACGACGAATCTTCTTCGTTCCTGCGCTCCCGCTGGTACGCCCCCGGAGGTACTCCGACGATCCGGCTGAAGTGCCGGTTCAGATGCGGCTGATCGGTGAATCCGACGGCGACGGCCACCTCCGAGGGTGCCGTCCCCGCGTCGAGCAGGCGCCGCGCCCTGCGGACCCGAGCGTCCGTGAGCCACGCGTGCGGTGGCATCCCGTAGGTGTCCCGGAAGGCCCGTAGCAGCGCGAACGGGCTGGTCCCGAGGTCGGTCGCCAACTGCTCCAGGCTCGGCGGCCGCGCCATCCGTTCCTCCAGCACGCCACGCGCGCGTGCCGCGATCGCGGCCCCGGCCGTGCGCACCGCGCGCCTCGGCATGGGCCCGCCGTTCAGCCGAAGCAGCCTCGTCACGGCGACCCGCAGCAGCGTGTCGGCGGCCAGCGCGTTGCCCTCGTCGGCGGCCCGCAGCACCTGGTGCACCAGCCCGACGGCATAGGGATCGTCCACCACCGGGCTGACGAACCCCGGCGTCCCCCGCAGGGCCGTCGTCTCGGCCGCGATCTCCGCCACCACGTCCGCCGACGGATACACGGCCCCGTAGCGCCATCCCTCGGGCACCCCGGCCCTGCCGGTGTGCGGAGTGTCCGGGTTCACCAGCGCGAGGGCCCCCGCCCCCGCGTACTGATCGCCGCCGCCGTGGTGGAACACCTCCACGCCGTCCGCGATGGCGGCGATCACGAAGTTCTCGTGTGTGTGCCGCACGAAGGTCTTGCGCACGTACCGGGCCCGTAGCAGGTCAACCCCGGGCAGTTCCTCGTACTGCCAGTGCCGCGCGCGCTCGCTCATCCCTCCATTGTCCGGCCTGCGACCGGCAGCGGGACGGCGGGCGGGCACACGGTCGGTCCTCCGCTGACCCGCCTGCGATCGGAAGCGGGACGGCAGGCGGGCACACGGGCCGGCCCTCCGCGGACCCGGCCGCGGAACGGCAGGCGGACTCGCCGCGGCCCCCCGTTGTCAGTGCCGGGGTGCACGATGGACGCATGGTCAGCAAAGCGCCCGGCCCCCTCGACGCCTTCTCCCCCGCGACCCGCGCCTGGTTCACGGGCGCCTTCCCCGCGCCCACCACGGCCCAGGCCGGCGCGTGGCAGGCCATCCACGAGGGTTCGGACGTGCTGGTCGTGGCCCCGACCGGCTCCGGCAAGACCCTGGCCGCCTTCCTGGCCGCGCTGGACCAGCTGGCCTCGACCCCTCCCCCCGCCGACCCCAGGAAGCGCTGCCGCGTCCTGTACGTCTCTCCGCTCAAGGCCCTGGCCGTCGACGTCGAGCGCAACCTCCGCAGCCCCCTGACGGGCATCCGCCAGGAGTCCGTGCGGATGGGCCTGCCCGAGCCCGAGGTCAAGGTGGGCATCCGTTCGGGAGACACCCCGGCAGCGGAGCGCCGCGCCCTGTCCACCCGTCCACCGGACATCCTGATCACGACCCCGGAGTCCCTGTTCCTGATGCTGACGTCGGCCACGCGCGACGCGCTGACCGGCGTGGAGACGGTGATCCTCGACGAGGTGCACGCGGTCGCCGGCACCAAGCGCGGCGCCCATCTCGCGCTCTCCCTGGAGCGGCTGGACGACCTCCTGCCGAAGCCCGCCCGCCGCATCGGCCTGTCCGCGACGGTCCGCCCGGTCGACGAGGTGGCCCGCTTCCTCTCCCCGCGCCGCAAGGTGGAGATCGTCCAGCCGGAGTCGGGCAAGGAGTTCGACCTGTCCGTGGTCGTCCCGGTCGAGGACCTGGGCGAGCTGGGCGGCTCCCCGGTGTCGGACGGCTCGGAGGGCGCCGAGCGCCCCTCGATCTGGCCGCACGTGGAGGAGCGGATCACCGACCTGGTCCAGTCCCACCGCTCCACGATCGTCTTCGCGAACTCCCGCCGCCTCGCCGAGCGCCTGTGCAACCGCCTGAACGAGATCGCCTACGAGCGGGCCACAGGGGAGCCCCTGGACGAGCATCACTCCCCCGCCGAGCTCATGGGCGGTTCGGGAGCCGCCCAGGGCGCGCCGCAGGTCATCGCCCGGGCCCACCACGGCTCGGTGTCCAAGGAGCAGCGCGCCCTGGTCGAGGAGGACCTCAAGGCGGGCCGCCTGCCCGCGGTCGTGGCCACGTCCAGTCTGGAACTGGGCATCGACATGGGCGCGGTCGACCTCGTCGTCCAGGTCGAGTCACCCCCGTCGGTGGCCTCCGGACTCCAGCGCGTGGGCCGCGCGGGGCACCAGGTGGGCGCGGTCTCCACCGGCGTGGTCTTCCCGAAGTACCGCGGCGACCTGGTCCAGGCGGCGGTGGTCACGGAACGCATGCGCACGGGCGCCATCGAGTCCCTCAAGGTCCCCGCCAACCCGCTGGACGTCCTGGCGCAGCAGATCGTCGCGATGACGGCGATGGACACCTGGCAGTTCGACGACCTCCTGGCCGCCGTCCGCCGGGCCGCCCCCTTCGCCTCCCTCCCCGAGTCAGCGTTCACGGCGGTCCTGGACATGCTGGCCGGCCGCTACCCGTCCGACGCCTTCGCCGAGCTGCGCCCGCGCGTGGTGTGGGACCGCGTCACCGGCGAGATCACCGGCCGCCCCGGCGCCCAGCGCCTCGCCGTCACCTCCGGTGGCACGATCCCCGACCGCGGCCTGTTCGGGGTCTTCCTCGCCGGGTCGGACCCCAAGAAGGGCGGCGGCCGGGTCGGCGAGCTCGACGAGGAGATGGTCTACGAGTCCCGCGTCGGGGACGTCTTCACGCTCGGCACGAGTTCATGGCGCATCGAGGACATCACCCGCGACCGCGTGCTGGTCTCCCCCGCCCCGGGCGTGCCGGGCCGGCTGCCCTTCTGGAAGGGCGACCAGCTGGGCCGCCCGCTCGAACTGGGCCGGGCGGTGGGCGCGTTCCTGCGCGAGGTCGGCTCGCTGTCCAAGGACGACGCCCGCCTGCGCCTGGTCGCGGCCGGGCTGGACGCCTGGGCGGCGGACAACGTGCTGTCGTACCTGGACGAGCAGCGCGAGGCCTGCGGCCACATCCCGGACGACCGGACGATCGTCGTGGAGCGCTTCCGCGACGAGCTCGGCGACTGGCGCGTGGTCGTGCACTCCCCCTTCGGCGCGCAGGTGCACGCCCCCTGGGCGCTCGCGCTCGGGGCCAAGCTCTCCGAGCGGTACGGCATGGACGCACAGGTCATGCACGCCGACGACGGCATCGTGCTGCGCCTGCCCGACGCCGACCTGATGGGCCTGGACCTGCTGGACCAGGAACCGGTGAGGACGGGCCGGGAGTACGACGCCGAGCAGGCCCCCGTGGGCGCCGCCGACGTCGTCTTCGACAAGGGCGAGGTCGACCAGGTCGTCACCGACCAGGTGGGCGGCTCGGCCCTGTTCGCCTCCCGGTTCCGTGAATGCGCCGCCCGCGCGCTGCTGCTGCCCCGCCGCACCCCGGGCCGGCGCACGCCACTGTGGCAGCAGCGGCAGCGCGCCTCGCAGCTACTGCAGGTGGCGAGCGAGTTCGGCTCGTTCCCGATCGTCCTGGAGGCGATCCGCGAGTGCCTCCAGGACGTCTTCGACGTCCCCGGGCTGGTCGAGCTGATGGGCGACCTGGAGTCCCGCAAGGTCCGCCTCGTCGAGGTCACCACGCCCGAGCCGTCCCCCTTCGCGCGCTCCCTGCTGTTCGGTTACGTCGCCCAGTTCCTGTACGAGGGCGACTCCCCCCTCGCCGAGCGCCGGGCCGCCGCCCTGTCGCTGGACTCCCGGCTGCTGGCCGAGCTGCTCGGCCAGGCGGAGCTGCGCGAGCTGCTGGACGCCGAGGTGCTGACCGAGCTGGAGCGGGAGCTGCAGTGGCTCACCGAGGACCGCCGCGTCAAGGACGCCGAGGGCGTCGCCGACCTGCTGCGCCTACTCGGCCCGCTGACGGAGGCGGAGCTGACCGAGCGGGGTGCCGAGCCGCGGTGGGCCGAGGAGCTGGCCGGTGCCCGGCGCGTCATCCGGGTCCGGATCGCCGGCGTCGACCACTGGGCGGCCATCGAGGACGCGGGCCGCCTGCGCGACGCGTTGGGCACCGCCCTGCCGGTCGGCGTCCCGGAAGCCTTCACGGAGCCCGTCAAGGACCCGCTCGGCGACCTCCTCGCCCGTTACGCCCGTACCCACGGCCCGTTCACCTCGGCGACCGCTGCCACCCGCTTCGGCCTGGGCGTCGCGGTCACCGAGGGCGCCCTCCAGCGGCTGTCCGCGGCGGGAAGGGTGGTCCAGGGCGAGTTCCACCCGGCCGGCATCGGCCAGGAGTGGTGCGACGCGGCCGTACTGCGCCGGCTGCGCCGCCGCTCCCTGGCCGCCCTGCGGCACGAACTGGAGCCGGTGCCCCCGGCCGCGCTCGCCCAGTTCCTGCCCCAGTGGCAGCACATCGGCAAGGGGCACTCCCTGCGTGGCGTCGACGGCCTGGTGCGCGCCATCGAGCAGCTCCAGGGGGCGTCGGTGCCGGCCTCCGCCCTGGAAAAGCTGGTCCTGCCGTCGCGGGTCGCGAACTACACCCCGGCGATGCTGGACGAACTCACCGCCGCGGGCGAGGTCGTCTGGGCCGGGGCGGGCTCCCTGCCCGGCAAGGACGGCTGGGTCTCCCTCTACCTGGCGGACGCCGCCCCGCTGCTCCTGCCTCCCCCGCACCCCTTGGAGCCGACCGCCCTGCACCAGTCCGTCCTGGACACGCTCACCGGCGGCTACGGCCTGTTCTTCCGCCAGATCGCCGACCAGGTCCGCGCCACCACCCATCCCGAGGCCACCGATCCCCAGCTGGCCGACGCCCTGTGGGACCTGGCCTGGTCGGGCCGGCTGACCAACGACACGCTCAGCCCTCTGCGCTCCCTGCTCGGCTCGGGCCGTACCGCCGGCTCCACGGCCCACCGTGCCAAGCGCGCGGTCCCGCGCGGCCGCTACGGCTCCCTGACGGCCGCGGCCCGGACGGCGTCCCGCTCGGGCCCGCCGACCGTCGCGGGCCGCTGGTCCCTGCTCCCGCCCCACGAGGCCGACCCGACCGTGCGGGCCCACGCCCTGGCCCGCACCCTGCTGGACCGGCACGGCGTGGTCACCAGGGGCGCGGTCGCGGCGGAGGGCGTCGAGGGCGGCTTCTCGGCGACGTACCGGGTCCTGTCCGTCTTCGAGGAGAGCGGCCAGGCCCGCCGCGGCTATGTCGTGGAGGGGCTCGGCGCCGCGCAGTTCGCGATGGACGGCGCCGTGGACCGGCTGCGGGCGGTGTCCAGCGCCCGCGACCGCGGCGAGACCCTGCCAGGACCGGCTTCCGGCCCCGACCCGTTCACGGGCACCGGCGCCGACCCGTTCGCGACCCCCGCTCCCGGACCGTTCGCGGGCGCCGACCCCGGCCCCTTCCCGGCCCACGACTTCGCCGGGCCGGACGACTCCACCCCCTCCACCGACCACACGGACGACCCGGGCCGCGACGGCTTCCCCGGAGCAGGCTCCTCGTACGATGCGCCCAAGCCGGCCCCGGGTGAGTGGATCTCGCCCCGCGACTACGCACCGCAGGCCGCCCCGCCCTGGCAGAACGGCGGACGAGCGGCCTACGACTCCGGTTTCTCCGGCCGTCGCACCCGCGCGGACGCGTCCCGGGCCGTCGTACTCGCCGCCGCCGATCCGGCGAACGCGTACGGCGCGGCCCTGCCCTGGCCCGAGCCCCCGACCGGTGCCGGACACAAACCGGGGCGCAAGGCGGGCTCCCTGGTGGTGCTCGTCGACGGTGAGCTGACGCTCTACATGGAGCGCGGCGGCAAGACCCTGCTCGCCTGGGCCGCCGATCCGGACGGCGACCCGGGTGACGATCCCCGCCTGCACACCGCCGCCGAAGCCCTGGCCTCAGCCGCCCGCGCGGGCTCCCTCGGCACGGTCACGGTGGAGCGCGTCAACGGCGCCCAGGCGCTCACCTCCCCGGTCGGCACCCTCCTGGAAGGAGCGGGCTTCATCGCGACGCCAAGAGGTCTCCGCCTGCGCGCCTGACGGCCGGACCACGACAGGGGTCCCGTCCGCGCGCACGGTCGACGTGCCACCCTTGACCCATGCCCGAAGGAGACACGGTCTGGCAGGCGGCGAGGCGGCTGCATGACGCCCTCGCGGGCCACGTGCTGACCCGCAGCGACCTCAGGGTGCCCCGCTTCGCCACGGCCGACCTCACCGGCCGCACGGTCCTGGACGTCACCCCACGCGGCAAGCACCTCCTCACCCGCATCGAGGGCGGTCTGACCCTCCACTCCCACCTGCGGATGGACGGCTCGTGGAAGGTGTACGCGAACGGCCGGCGCTGGAGCGGCGGCCCCGGGCACCAGATCCGCGCGATCCTCGGCACCACCGAGCGCACGGCCGTCGGCTACCGCCTCCCCGTGCTGGAGCTGATGCGCACCACCGACGAACACCGCGCGGTCGGCCACCTCGGCCCCGACCTCCTGGGCCCGGACTGGGACCCCGACCTGGCCCTGGCCAACGTCCTGCGGGACCCGGCCCGCGAACTCGGCGAGGCACTCCTCGACCAGCGCAACCTCGCCGGCATCGGCAATGTCTACAAGAGCGAGCTCTGCTTCCTGCTCGGTGTCACCCCGTGGCTCCCCGCGGGTGAGCTGCCCGCCGACCGCGCCACGATGCTGCCGGTACTCGCCAAGAAGCTGCTGGAAGCCAACCGCGAGCGCCCGACCCGCATCACGACGGGTCTGCGCGGCCAGGACCTCTTCGTGTACGGCCGGGCCCGCCGCCCCTGCCTGCGCTGCCGCATCCCGATCCGGGTCGCCGACCAGGGCGACGGCTCCCGCGAACGCCCCACGTACTGGTGCCCGGCCTGCCAGCCGGGCCCGACCCCGGCCCCGCGCATCGGCCGCGACGCCGCCCGTTGACTGTGGCAGACCATGACTGGTGTGGCGATGCGGTGGTGACATCCGAGAGGCGCGACACCCGAACAGGGCGACACCCCACCCCACGACCGATGCGCCCCCCACGCAACCCCCGCCCACGACCCGTACGCCCCCACCAACCGACCGCGCCCCCAAGACCACCACCCCACCCCCCACCCCCATCCACCCAAAGCTCACCCCCGCCGCACCACCCCCCGCACCCCAACCCCCAGCAGCCTCCGCAGCCGCCCCGCACCGACCACCACCCCGCCGGCCCGCCCCTTCGGCACACAGTGAACCGGCAGCACGCTCAGCCCCCACCCCCCGGCCGCCACCGTCGCCTCCAGCACCCCGGCCCCTGGCGACACCACCAGCCGCACCACAGCCCACCACCACAGCGCCCCGAGCCCCAGCGCCGCCCCACGGGCCCCCCAGCCCGAGACCCCCCGGCGCCCTATCCCCGCCATGGCCGCCACCTCCAGCCCGACGCTATTCGGGTGCCCGGGCCCGCGCACAGGGCGCACCACCGGCACACAGGCGCACCGCACACGCCACCCCACAGAGGAGCGCCGACCCCGCCCCTCTGAAAAGCACCGGCCCCGCTCCGCCCGGACGCACCACGCCCGCCCGACCCGGACGCACCGCACACCCCGCCCCACCGAGCGGCGAGACCGGCCGGCCCGTCGCCCGTTGCGGCGCCCGCGTCGGTCACCCGTTCTCGGCCTGGAACATCCAGTGATGCTTCTCCAGGTCCGCCGTGATCTGGATGAAGATGTCCTGGCTCACCGGATCCGGCTCCCCGGTCGCCTCGACCCGCTCCCGCATCCGTGCGATCACCGCGCCAAGCGCCTCGACGAGCGCGCTCACGGCGGTCGTGTCGTTGACCCATCCCTCGGGCGTCACGCCGATCCCGCTGCCCACGGCCACCGTCGCGGCACGTCCGTCCGGCGGGATGCCCAGGGCCGCGGCACGCTCGGCCACGGTGTCGGAATACGTCCGCGCGGTGTCGACGACCTCGTCGAGCTGGAGATGCACGGACCGGAAGCGCGGCCCCACCACGTTCCAGTGGATCTGCTTCGCCACCAGGGCGAGGTCCACCAGGTCGACCAGGGCGCCCTGCAGTGCCTCGGACACGGTCTTCAGACTCGCGTCCGACAACGGGCTCTTCACGACGTACATCCGCACCTCCGTGGACTGCCCCCCGGTCATCCCTTCAACGATGACCGCCGCACGCCACACGGGCAAACGGAGTCGAACCGGACATGAGGTCCCCCGCACCACGCGGCACTGCGCGCGGGCAAGCGAAAACCCCGACCGACACCCCTCCGGATCTCCCGGAGAACCCCGGCCGGGGCCTCACCACGTTCCGGCGCGCTGTGGCGCCGCTTGTTCATGCCACGTACGCGCGAGGCGTCACGCGGCGACGACGTCCACCGCCTCGGCGGGCGCCTTGATCGTCACCCGTTCCGGTGGCACACCGGTCACGGAAACGGAGCCCAGCATCGGTCGAACCGGCCTTGGCACAGGCTCGCTGGGGGTGGCCGCAGCAGACTGGGCCAGCTCGGCGAGGGCGAGCTCGTCGCTCACTTCCCGCATGAGCTCGGACATCCGTACGTCCAGCGCGTCGCAGATGGCGGAGAGCAGCTCGGAGGAAGCCTCCTTCTGCCCCCGCTCCACCTCGGAGAGATAGCCGAGTGAGACTCGGGCGGACGAGGAGACTTCGCGCAGAGTACGGCCCTGGCGCTGGCGCTGCCGACGCAGCACGTCACCCAGCAGGCGACGGAGCAGAATCATCGGTGGCTCCCTCCTCGGACCGCGTAGCCGCATCCATTACGCCCCACCGTACCGCCTTGCGCCGCGGCCGTGCGGGGAGCGATGTCGTGTTCACTCAGGGCTGCAAACATCAAAACCCCCCGTTCCGTTCCGTATCCTGTGCCCGCTCATTCCCAGTCTGTTCGCCCGCCAGCTCCTTCAGGAGCAGTGCGAGCACGCTCCGTACACTCTCTCTACGAATTTCCGCGCGGTCGCCGTTCAACCGCAGACCCTCCACTTTTCCGCCGCCGGCAGAACCGGAATCCGGCGCGAACGGCCCGTCCACGGCGACGAAGACCGTCCCGACCGCCTGCCCGTCCTGCGGCTCGGGACCCGCGACCCCGGTGGTCGCGATGCCCCAGTCGGTGCCGAGCGCCTTGCGGACGCCGGCCGCCATCTGGGCCGCGACCTGCGGATCCACCGCTCCGCGCGCCGCCAGCAGGGTGCCGTCGACACCGAGCAGCTCCTGCTTCAGTTCGGTGGCGTAGGCGGTCACCGAGCCCCGGAAGACCTTGGACGCCCCGGGCACCGATGTGATGTCCGCCGCTACGAGGCCACCGGTCAGCGACTCCGCGACGGCGAGCGTCTCGCCCTTGACTGTGAGTAGTCGCACCACGTCGGTGGCCGTGGAACTCACGCTTCCTTCTCCTCCAACGCGGCCTTGCGCTCGGCGATTCCCCGCCTGCGCAGCACAATGGCCTGTTTCACATAGTCCAGCCCCGTCGCCACGGTCAGCACGACCGCCGCGGCCATCACCCACCACCGCAGGGTGGCCAGCCACCCCGTCAGCGCCAGCACGTACATGCCCACGGCCACGCCCTGGATGAGCGTCTTGAGCTTGCCTCCACGGCTGGCGGGGATGACGCCGTACCGGATGACGAGGAAACGCAGCAGGGTGATCCCCAGTTCTCGCCCGAGGATCACGCCGGTCACCCACCACGGCAGATCACCGAGGGCGGACAGACAGATCAGCGCCGCCCCCATGATCGCCTTGTCGGCGATGGGATCGGCGATCTTCCCGAAGTCCGTGACCAGGTTGTAGGTGCGCGCCAGATGACCGTCGAAGAGGTCGGTGATCATGGCGATGGCGAAGGCGGCCCAGGCCAGGCTCCGCCACGCCGGGTCGTAACCGCCGTCCGCGAGCATGAGCGCGACGAACGCCGGGACGAGGATCAGCCGGAGCATGGTCAGCAGGTTGGCGATGTTCCAGACGCTGGCCTGGTTCACGGCCGCGGCCGCCAGCTTCGCACCGCGCGGCGGTTTGTCGTCGCCCTGGGCGTCGCCACCCGCAGGCGCCGCGTCCGCGCGGACCAGGGCCTCACCGCCGGGGGCCGCGGGCGTCGCGCTCTCGGCCGGCGGCACGGCGGCCACCTGCCCCGCCACCGCCCCGGGGGCCTTCTCCGCGGCAGCGGCCGCCGCACCGGCGGCGGTCCTCCTCGCGCCGGAGGAGCCTCCCGCCGCGGATGCCGGGACACCGGTCATCTGCCCGCCTCCTCACTCGACGAAGGCGAGGCGAACGAGCCCGGAAGCGGCTCGGCCACCAGGTCGACACCTTCCGTACCGACCACCTTCGCCTCGACCATACGGCCGACACTCAGTCCGGCGCCGCTCGTGAGCAGCACCTGGCCGTCCGTCTCGGGCGCCTGGTGCGCCGCGCGGCCGTACACGCCGTCCTCGTCGTCGACGGACTCGACCAGGACGTGGACGGTCTCGCCGACGCGCTCCTCGGCGCGCTGCGAGACCAGTTCCTCGGCGAGCCGCGAGACACGGGCCAGCCGCTCGGCGACGACGTCCTCGGCGAGCTTGTTGTCGTATCCCGCCGCCTCGGTGCCCTCTTCGTCGGAGTAGCCGAAGACGCCGATGGCGTCCAGGCGCGCGCCGTTCAGGAAACGCTCCAGCTCGGCGAGGTCGGCCTCGCTCTCGCCGGGGAAGCCGACGATGAAGTTGGAGCGCACACCGGCCTGGGGGGCCTTGGAGCGGATGGTGTCGAGCAGTTCCAGGAAGCGGTCCGTGTCGCCGAAGCGGCGCATCGCGCGCAGCACGCCGGGCGCGGAGTGCTGGAAGGACAGGTCGAAGTAGGGCGCGACCTTCGGGGTCGAGGTCAGCACGTCGATGAGGCCGGGCCGCATCTCGGCCGGCTGGAGGTAGCTGACGCGCACGCGCTCGATGCCGTCGACCTCGGCGAGCTCCGGCAGCAGCGACTCCAGCAGGCGGATGTCTCCCAGGTCCTTGCCGTAGGAGGTGTTGTTCTCGGAGACCAGCATCACCTCCTTCACGCCCTGCTCGGCGAGCCACCGCGTCTCGTTCAGGACGTCGGAGGGCCGGCGCGAGATGAAGGAGCCGCGGAAGGACGGGATGGCGCAGAAGGTGCAGCGCCGGTCGCAGCCGGAGGCCAGCTTCACGGAGGCGACCGGGGAGCCGTCCAGACGGCGGCGCAGGGGCGCACGCGGCCCGGAGGCCGGGGCCAGGCCCTCCGGGAGGTCGGCCGGGGCGTGCCCGGGCAGCGCGACCTCGGTGGCGGACTCCTGCCGCTGGGCCGGGCTGATCGGCAGCAGCTTGCGCCGGTCGCGCGGGGTGTGCGAGGCGTGGATGCCGCCGTTGAGGATGGTCTGGAGGCGGTCGGAGATGTTCGCGTAGTCGTCGAAGCCGAGCACCCCGTCGGCTTCGGGCAGGGCTTCGGCGAGCTCCTTGCCGTACCGCTCGGCCATGCAGCCCACCGCCACGACGGCCTGGGTTCTGCCGTGCCCCTTGAGGTCGTTGGCCTCCAGCAGGGCGTCGACGGAGTCCTTCTTGGCGGCCTCGACGAAGCCGCAGGTGTTCACGACGGCGACGTCGGCTTCCTCGGCGTCCTCCACGAGCTGCCAGCCGTCCGCCTCCAAACGGCCTGCCAGCTCCTCCGAGTCCACCTCGTTACGGGCGCAGCCAAGGGTGACGAGTGCGACGGTACGGCGTTCAGGCATGGGCTCAAGAGTACTTCGTCCCGCTGACACCCCACGTCGACGGGGTTGGCCGATCACGGCCAACCCCGTCCCCACCGCACCCTTGCGGGGCTGTCATCCGGCCTCGGGGTCACCCTTGGTGTACGTGAGGCGTTCGACGGCGCCGGGCTGGAAGTCGTCCTCGATCTTCTTGCCGTTGACGAAGAGGTCGATCGCACCGGCGTCCCCGAGGACGAGGTGGATCTTGGAGCTGTCCTGGAAGGTCTTGGAGTCGCCCTGCTTGAGGACTCCGTCGAACAGCATCCGGTTGTTGTGGTCCCGGGCGGCGATCCAGCTGCGGCCGTCGGCGGCGGCCACCCGGACCGTCACCTTGTCCTGCGGCGCGGCCGCGATGGCACTGTCGGACGGTTCGGACTCGGGATCGGCGGGCTTGTCGGTCTTGGTGGTGGGGGTGGCGGAGTCGCTGGGCGTGGCACCCTCGGCCACGTTCGCCTCGCCGCCGTCGTCGCCGCCCTGGAACATGGTGAACCCGACGAAGCCGATCACGGCGACGATCGCGGCGACCATCGCCGCCGTCCAGTTGGGTCCCCGCCGCTCCGGACGGATGCGTTCCGCCTCGAAGAGCGGAGCCGCCGGGGTCGGTGCCGGGCGCCCGCCGTGATCCTCGCCGTACTGGGCGAGCAGCGGCTCGGGGTCGAGGTGGACGGCCTTGGCGAGGGTCCTGATGTGCCCACGGGCGTAGACGTCACCGCCGCAGGGGGTGAAGTCGTCCGCCTCGATGGCGTGCACGATGTTCATGCGGACCCGGGTGGCGCTGCTGACGTCGTCGACGGTCAGCCCGGCGGCGATACGAGCCTGCTGCAGGGCACGGCCGATGGAGGGGCGGGCTTCCTCGCGGTCTTCTTCGACGCGGTCGTCTTCGAACGGACGCTCGTCTTCAGGGGAGTTGCCGATGGACACGGGGGCGCCTTTCGAGCGTATAGCCGCCTGTGCTGGAGGTTCAGTCTAGGGGGGGTGCAAAAGGGTGGGGCAACCGGGCGGTGTCACTTTGTACGCCATCGGAATGGCCCGACATTCCGATGGTGGGCTCGCTGCGTTTCGCTTCGCTCAACTTGACGTACGCCGAAGGGAAACGGTTGCTCGATGATCCCTACGGGAAAGTCACGATCCGGACACCCGATTGCCGTACACGCCCCGCGAGTCGACCATCGTCTCCCGCTTCCCTACCCTTCAGACTCCCCCCGGATCAGGGCGAGCACGCCATCCAGCTCGTCAGGCTTCACAAGAACGTCACGAGCCTTCGAACCCTCGCTCGGCCCGACGATGTTCCGGGACTCCATGAGGTCCATCAGCCGCCCGGCCTTGGCGAAGCCGACGCGCAGCTTGCGCTGGAGCATGGAGGTCGACCCGAACTGCGTGGAGACGACCAGTTCGGCCGCCTGGCACAGCAGGTCGAGGTCGTCGCCGATGTCCTCGTCGATCTCCTTCTTCTGCTTGGTGCCCACGACGACGTCGTCCCGGAAGACCGGGGCCATCTGGTCCTTGCAGTGCTGGACGACGGCCGCGACCTCGGCCTCGGTGACGAAGGCGCCCTGCATACGGGTGGGCTTGTTCGCCCCCATCGGCAGGAACAGCCCGTCGCCCTTGCCGATGAGCTTCTCGGCGCCGGGCTGGTCGAGGATGACCCGCGAGTCGGCCAGCGAGGAGGTGGCGAAGGCGAGCCGGGAGGGCACGTTCGCCTTGATCAGACCGGTGACGACGTCCACCGAGGGCCGCTGGGTGGCGAGCACCAGGTGGATGCCGGCCGCGCGCGCGAGCTGCGTGATCCGCACGATCGCGTCCTCGACGTCCCGCGGCGCCACCATCATCAGGTCGGCCAGCTCGTCCACGATCACCAGCAGGTAGGGGTACGGCTGGAGCTCGCGCTCGCTGCCCTCGGGCGGCTTGACCTTGCCCTCGCGCACGGCCTTGTTGAAGTCGTCGATGTGCCGGAAGCCGTAGGCGGCCAGGTCGTCGTAGCGCAGGTCCATCTCGCGCACGACCCACTGGAGCGCCTCGGCGGCCCGCTTGGGGTTGGTGATGATCGGCGTGATCAGGTGCGGGATGCCCTCGTAGGCGGTCAGCTCGACCCGCTTGGGGTCGACGAGGATCATCCGGACGTCCTCGGGGGTGGCCCGCATCATGACCGAGGTGATCAGGCAGTTGATGCAGGAGGACTTGCCGGAGCCGGTGGCGCCGGCGACCAGCATGTGCGGCATCCTCGCCAGCGAGTGCATGACGTAGCCGCCCTCGACGTCCTTGCCGAACGCGACCAGCATCGGGTCGTCGTCCTCGGCGGACTCCGCCAGGCGCAGCACGTCACCGAGGTTGACCATCTCCCGGTCGGTGTTGGGGATCTCGATGCCGACCGCGGACTTGCCGGGGATCGGGCTGATGATCCGCACGTCCGGGCTGGCGACGGCGTAGGCGATGTTCTTGGCCAGCGCGGTGATCCGCTCCACCTTCACGGCGGGGCCGAGCTCGACCTCGTAGCGCGTGACCGTCGGCCCACGCGTGAAGCCGGTGACCCGGGCGTCGACCTTGAACTCGGTGAACACGGTGGTCAGCGCGGCGACTATGGCGTCGTTGGCGGCGCTGCGGGCCTTGCCCGGGCCGCCGCGCTCCAGCAGGTCGAGCGACGGCAGCGCGTACGTGATGTCGCCGGAGAGCTGGAGCTGCTCGGCGCGCGCGGGCAGGTCTCGGGGCTCGGCCGGCGGGGCCTTGGTGAGGTCCCTCACGCCCGCCCTGGGCTTCTGCGGCGCGGGCTCGTCCTGCTGCGGCTGGTCCGGCCGGGGCTCGTCCTGCCGGGGCCGGGCGGCCGGGACGGGCGTCGGCGTGGTCGGCTCCTGGTCGCCCACCCGCACGCCCTGGGTGAGGTCGGCGACGACCGGGGAGGGCGGCATGCCGTGCAGCACGGCCCCGTCGAGCGCGGCCGCGGCCGCCGCGGCGATGTCCACGGCGTCCCTGGGCCGGTCCATGTCGGGCTGGGGCACGGCCGAGCGCCGGGGGCGGCCCCGGCGCCGTGTGAGGGCCTCCTGCTCGGCGCCGTCGGGGTCGTACGCCGCGGGCGCCGGCGCGCGCCTGCCGCGCGGGCGCGCGGGCAGCGCCTCGCGCCACTGCTCCTCGTAGCGTTCGTCGTCGTCCTCCGCGTAGCCGTACTCGGTCTCGGCCGGGTCGCTGAGGATGCCGAGCCGCACGCCCAGCAGCCGCAGCCGCTGCGGGATGGCGTTGACCGGCGTGGCCGTCACGACGAGCAACCCGAAGATGGTCAGCAGCACCAGGAGCGGCACGGCGAGCACGTCGCCCATGGTGTACGAGAGCGGGGTCGCCATGGCCCAGCCGATCAGGCCGCCGGCGTCCCTTATGCCCTGCATGCCGTCGCCGCGCGAGGGTGAGCCGCAGGCGATGTGGACCTGGCCGAGCACGCCGATGACCAGCGCGGACAGGCCGATGACGATGCGCCCGTTCGCCTCGGGCTTCTCCGGGTGGCGGATGAAGCGGACGGCGATGACGGCGAGCAGTATCGGCACGAGCAGGTCGAGCCGGCCGAAGGCACCGGTCACCAGGATCTCGACCAGGTCGCCCACGGGACCCTTCAGGTCGGCCCAGGTGCCGGCGGCGACGATCAGCGCGATGGCGAGCAGCAGCAGGGCGACGCCGTCCTTGCGGTGGGCCGGGTCGAGGTTCTTGGCGCCCTGCCCTATGCCGCGGAAGACGGCACCCACGGCATGCGCCACACCGAGCCACACGGCGCGCACGAGCCGATAGACGCCACCGGTGGGGCTGGGTGCCGGTCTGGGCGCGACCTTCCTGGCCGCGGCCTTCCTGGCGGGCGCCTTCTTCGCGGGAGCCTTTTTGGCAGCGGCCTTCTTCGCCGGGGCCTTCGCGGAAGCGGCCGCCTTCTTCGCCGGCGGCTTCTTGGCTGCGGAGGGACGTGAGGCCATGGGTGTGAGGTTACCGGGGGAGACGACGGGGGACACGTGTGCCTGCCGCTTCACCCGTTCGTGTCGCTCCGGAAGAGGCGCGAAACTGACGCGCGGTCATGGGCGGGCAACACCGCGTCCGGGTGCGTCAGTTCTGCGAGGACACCGAGGAGGTGCTTCCGGTGCCGGGCTCCAGCGCGTCCAGCGCCCGCCGCAACCCCGTGAGCTTGCGCTCCAGATGAGCCGCCGTGGCCACCGCTGCGGCGTCCGTCGACTCGTCGTTCAGCTGCTTGGTCAGCGCTTCGGCCTGCTCCTCGACGGCGGCCAGCCGCGCGGAGAGCTCGGCGAGCAGCCCGGCCGACTCCTTGGCCTCGCCGTCCGCGTCCTTGCCACCGCCCTCCAACTGGAGCCGCAGCAGCGACGCCTGCTCCCGCAGCTGGCAGTTCTTCATGTACAGCTCGACGAAGACGGAGACCTTCGCGCGCAGCACCCACGGGTCGAACGGCTTGGAGATGTAGTCGACCGCGCCCGCCGCGTAGCCCCGGAAGGTGTGGTGCGGACCGTGGTTGATCGCCGTGAGGAAGATGATCGGGATGTCCCGGGTCCGCTCGCGCCGCTTGATGTGCGCGGCCGTCTCGAAGCCGTCCATGCCCGGCATCTGGACGTCCAGCAGGATCACCGCGAAGTCGTCCGTGAGCAGCGCTTTGAGCGCTTCCTCCCCGGACGATGCCCGCACCAGCGTCTGATCGAGCGCAGAGAGGATCGCCTCCAGCGCAAGCAGATTCTCCGGCCGGTCATCGACCAGGAGGATCTTGGCCTTCTGCACCATGGCCCGCCCTCCTCGCCCCGGCTTGGGGCCTCCCCTGTCCGCAGGACCTGAGGATGCACCGGTGGGTGCCACCTCAGCGGGCGACTCCCTTGCGCCGCCCGTCCTTGTGCCGGTCATCGTAGCCGCACCCCGCCCGTCACCACACCCTGTCACCGTGATGTCACTGTGCACGTAGCAGAAACGTGGCAGGAGACCAGAAGGTTCCCCGGAACCCGTACTTCTACACGACTATGCGCACACCGAGTCGGCAACTCCGCGTGAACACGCAACCTTCCCGGCACGGTCGCGCGACGGTCGGCGGACACCCTCATTCCCCGCGCATCCACTGATTCATCACCGTCAGCAGGTGATCGGGGTCGACCGGCTTCGTGACGTAGTCGGACGCGCCCGACTCGATCGCCTTCTCGCGGTCGCCCTTCATCGCCTTTGCGGTCAGCGCGATGATCGGCAACCCGGCGAACTGCGGCATCCTGCGGATCGCCGTGGTCGTCGCGTACCCGTCCATCTCGGGCATCATGATGTCCATCAGGACGACCGCCACGTCGTCGTGCTGCTCCAGGACCTCGACGCCCTCACGGCCGTTCTCGGCGTACAGCACGGACAGGCCGTGCTGCTCCAGGACGCTCGTCAGCGCGAAGACGTTGCGGATGTCGTCGTCGACGATCAGGACCTTCTCGCCGCCGAACCGGATGCCCCGCTGCGGCCGCGGCGCCGCCTCCGGCTCGGCGGGCGTCCACTGCTCGGGCTGCGCCGGGCGCGCCTCCGGCTCGGGCGTCCTGCGGCGCCGCCGGAACAGGGCCGCCGGCCCGTTCTGCGTCTCGCGGTAGGACTTCACCTCGGCCGGCGTCTCGACCTCCGCGTCGGACAGCTCGGCGAACTCGGCCTTGGACGCCACCAGGTCACCGGCCTCCAGGGCGGGCAGCTGCTGCTGGTAGCCCTGCGGCGGCAGCTCGCTCGGGTGCAGCGGCAGGTACAGCGTGAAGGTCGAGCCGCGGCCCGGCTCGCTCTGGGCGTGGATCTCACCGCCCAGCAGCTGCGCGATCTCCCGCGAGATGGACAGCCCCAGGCCCGTACCGCCGTACTTGCGGCTGGTCGTGCCGTCGGCCTGCTTGAACGCCTCGAAGATCACCCGCATCTTGCTGGAGGCGATGCCGATCCCGGTGTCGGTCACGGAGAACGCGATCAGCCCGGCGTCCGGGTCGGTCAGCGACCCGGTCTCCAGCAACTGCTCCCGGATCTTCTGCGGCACGTCGTCCCGCGCCGGCCTGATGACCAGCTCCACCGACCCCGAGTCGGTGAACTTCACCGCGTTGGAGAGCAGGTTGCGCAGCACCTGCAGCAGCCGCTGCTCGTCGGTGTGCAGGGTGGCGGGCAGCTCCGGGGAGACCCGCACGGACAGGTCCAGGCCCTTCTCCGCGGTCAGCGGCCGGAACGTCGCCTCCACGTAGTCCACGAGCTGGACGAGCGCGATCCGCGTCGGGGAGACGTCCATCTTGCCCGCCTCGACCTTCGACAGGTCGAGGATGTCGTTGATGAGCTGGAGCAGGTCCGAACCGGCCCCGTGGATCGTCTCGGCGAACTCGACCTGCTTCGGGGAGAGGTTCCCCTCGGCGTTGTCGGCGAGCAGCTTGGCCAGGATCAGCAGCGAGTTGAGCGGCGTGCGCAGCTCGTGCGACATGTTCGCGAGGAACTCGCTCTTGTAGCGCATCGACACCGCGAGCTGCTCGGCGCGCTCCTCCAGGACCTGCCGCGCTTCCTCGATCTCGGTGTTCTTCACCTCGATGTCGCGGTTCTGCTGCGCCAGCAGCTCGGCCTTCTCCTCCAGTTCGGCGTTGGACGCCTGCAGGGCCTTCTGCCGCTGCTCCAGCTCGGCGGAACGCTCGCGCAGTTGCTCGGTCAGCTCCTGCGACTGCGCCAGCAGCAGCTCCGTCTTGGTGTTGACGGAGATGGTGTTGACGCTGGTGGCGATCATCTCCGCGATCTGGTTCAGGAAGTCCTTCTGGATCTGCGTGAACGGCGTGAACGACGCCAGCTCGATCACGCCGAGCACCTTGCCCTCGAACAGCACCGGCAGCACGATCACCTGCGCCGGGGGTGCCTCGCCGAGCCCCGAGGAGATCTTCAGATAGCCGCTGGGCGCGTTCTCCACCAGGATCGTGCGCTTCTCCGTGGCGGCCGTGCCGATCAGCGCCTCACCGGGCCGGAACGACGTCGGCATCGAGCCCATCGAGTAGCCGTAACTGCCGAGCATCCGCAGCTCGTACTGGTCCTCGTCCGCGGCACTGATGTCCTCGCCGTCGACCAGCGGCATGGCCAGGAAGAACGCCCCGTGCTGCGCCGAGACCACCGGCGTCAGCTCACTCATGATCAGCGAGGCCACGTCCTCCAGGTCCCGCCGGCCCTGCATCAGCGCCGAGATGCGGGCCAGGTTGCCCTTGAGCCAGTCCTGCTCCTTGTTGGCGATGGTGGTGTCGCGCAGGTTGGCGATCATCTTGTTGATGTAGTCCTGGAGCTCCTGGATCTCCCCGGACGCGTCCACGTCGATCTTCAGGTTCAGATCGCCCCGGGTCACCGCGGTCGCCACGCGCGCGATGGCCCGCACCTGCCGGGTCAGGTTCCCGGCCATCTCGTTCACGGACTCCGTCAGGTCCCGCCAGGTGCCGTCCACGTCACGCACGCGTGCCTGACCGCCCAGCTGCCCTTCGGTGCCCACCTCACGGGCGACCCGGGTGACCTCCTCGGCGAACGACGACAGCTGGTCGACCATCGTGTTGATGGTCGTCTTCAGCTCCAGGATCTCGCCGCGCGCGTCGATGTCGATCTTCTTCGTCAGGTCGCCCTTGGCGATGGCCGTGGTCACCATGGCGATGTTGCGCACCTGGCCGGTCAGGTTGGACGCCATCTGGTTCACCGACTCGGTGAGGTCCTTCCACGTCCCGGCCACGCCCGGCACGTGCGCCTGGCCGCCGAGGATGCCGTCCGTGCCCACCTCACGGGCCACCTTGGTGACCTGCTCGGCGAACGAACTCAGCGTCTTCACCATCGTGTTGATGGTGTCGGCGAGCTGGGCGACCTCACCGCGGGCCTCGATGGTGACCTGCCGCGTCAGGTCACCGTTGGCGACCGCCGCCGAGACCTGGGAGATGTTGCGCACCTGGGTGGTGAGGTTCTTCGCCATCAGGTTGACGTTGTCGCTCAGGTCCTTCCAGATGCCCGTGACACCGGGCACGTGCGCCTGTCCGCCCAGGATGCCCTCGGTGCCCACCTCACGGGCCACCCGCGTCACCTGCTCCGCGAACGAGGACAGCTGGTCGACCATCGTGTTGACCGTCGTCACCAGCTCCAGGATCTCGCCCTTGGCGTCGACGGTGATCTTCTTCGACAGATCGCCCCGGGCGACCGCGGTCGTGACCTCGGCGATGTTGCGCACCTGGATGGTCAGGTTGTTCGCCATGCCGTTCACCGACTGGGTGAGGTCCTTCCAGGTGCCGGAGACACCCTGCACCTCGGCCTGACCGCCCAGGATGCCCTCGGTCCCCACCTCACGGGCCACACGCGTGACCTCCTGGGCGAACGACGACAGCTGGTCCACCATCGTGTTCAGGGTGTTCTTCAGCTCCAGGATCTCGCCGCGCGCGTCCACGGTGATCTTCTGGGAGAGGTCACCCCGGGCCACCGCGGTCGCCACCTGGGCGATGTTGCGCACCTGCGCGGTGAGGTTGCCGGCCATGCCGTTCACCGAGTCGGTCAGGTCGCGCCACACACCGGCGACGCCCGGCACCTGCGCCTGACCGCCCAGCCGCCCGTCCGTACCCACCTCACGGGCCACCCGCGTCACCTGATCGGCGAAGGCCGAGAGCTGGTCGACCATCGTGTTGATGGTGTTCTTCAGCTCCAGGATCTCGCCGCGCGCGTCCACGTCGATCTTCTGCGACAGGTCGCCCCGGGCCACTGCCGTCGTCACCTGCGCGATGTTGCGCACCTGGGAGGTGAGGTTGCCGGCCATCGAGTTGACGGAGTCGGTGAGCTCCTTCCAGGTGCCCGACACTCCGTCGACCCGGGCCTGACCGCCGAGCCGGCCCTCCGTGCCCACGTCCCGAGCCATCCGCGTCACCTGGTCGGCGAAGCTCGACAGCTGGTCCACCATCGTGTTCACGGTGTTCTTCAGTTTGAGCATCTCGCCGGAGACGTCGACCGTGACCTTCTGCGACAGGTCGCCGTTGGCCACCGCCGTCGTCACCTGCGCGATGTTGCGCACCTGGCCGGTGAGGTTCCGGAACGCGGTGTTGACGGAGTCGGTCAGGTCCTTCCACGTCCCCGCCGCGCCCGGCACCTGCGCCTGACCGCCCAGCTCGCCCTCGACACCGATCTCCCGCGCCACACGCGTCACTTCGGCACCGAAGGAGGACAGCTGGTCCACCATCGTGTTGACGGTGTTCTTCAGCTCCAGCATCTCCCCGGCCACGTCGACGGTGACCTTCTGCGACAGATCACCGTTGGCCACGGCCGTGGTCACGGCGGCGATGTCCCGCACCTGAGTGGTGAGGTTCCGGAAGACCGTGTTCACCGAATCGGTGAGGTCCTTCCACGTCCCGGCCGCGCCCGGCACGTTCGCCTGACCGCCCAGCCGCCCCTCGGCGCCGACCTCGTTGGCCACGCGCGTGACCTCGTCCGCGAAGATCCGCAGCGTCTCGGTCATCTGGTTGATCGTGTCGGCGAGCTGCGCGACCTCGCCGCGCGCCGGCACGGTCACCTTGCGGGACAGGTCGCCGTTGGCGACCGCCGTCGTCACCTCGGCGATCCCGCGCACCTGGGCCGTGAGGTTCCCCGCCATGGTGTTGACGGAGTCGGTGAGCTCCTTCCACACCCCGTCCACCCCGGGCACCTGCGCCTGCCCGCCCAGCGCACCCTCGGTGCCCACCTCACGGGCCACCCGGGTCACCTCGGAGGAGAACGCCGACAGCTGGTCCACCATCGTGTTGACGGTGTTCTTCAGCTCCAGCATCTCCCCGGCCACCTGGACCGTGACCTTCCGGGACAGATCGCCCTTGGCGACCGCCGTCGTCACCAGCGCGATGTCCCTCACCTGAGCGGTGAGCCGGTTCGCCATCGTGTTGACGGAGTCGGTGAGGTCCCGCCACGAACCCGACATGCCACGCACGCGTGCCTGGCCGCCCAGCTTGCCCTCGGTGCCCACCTCACTGGCCACGCGCGTGACCTCGTCGGTGAACGTCGACAGCTGGTCGACCAGGTTGTTGACGGTCCGCCCGACCTTCAGGAACTCGCCCCGCAGCGGCTGGCTGTTCCCGTCCGCCGCCTGGGTGCGCAGCTCCATGCGCGGCGACAGATCGCCCTCCGCCACCGCCGACAGCACCCGGCCGACCTCGGAAACCGGCCGGACCAGGTCGTCCACCAGGGCGTTCGAGTGGTCGATCGCGGTCGCCCAGGAGCCCTCGCAGGCACCCGTCTCCAGCCGCTCGGTCAGCTTGCCCTCGCGACCCACCATGCGCCGCACCCGCGACAGCTCACCCGTCAGATGCAGATTGCGGTCGGCCACCTCGTTGAAGACCGCCGCGATCTCGGCCATCACGCCGTCGCCGGACACCGTCAGCCTCTTGCGGAAGTTCCCGTCCCGCATGGACACCAGGGCCGCCATCAGCCGGTTCAGGGCCGCGGTGTCCACCTCGGTCGTGCCACCCCGCGCCCTGCCGTGCTTGCTAGGGGACTGTCCGCCTTTCGCGCGCGTCTTCGTGCCACGCGTCGCTGCGCCAGACTCCACTGTGTCCCTCCCGCAGGGGTCGACCGTCACTCTGTGCTCGCGGTACCGCTCGGCGTACCAGTCACTACCGCGTATTCTCTGCCCTGCACACCGGGCCCGTCCCACGGGGCTGCTGCCCGCCATACGCCTTGTGCACTCAGCCTGCCCGGACCTTTACAAGAAGCCTGCCCAGTGTTTCACCCCCGCCCAACCAGGCCATAACAGTTCGGCAGCTTCGCACACCGTCCGCACACCCTCCGGACGGAAACACTGCAGACCGGCATCCGCATGGACCGCGAAGGTAAGTAACCTTGCATCCGGCTGTCCAGCCGCGCCGGTCCGTCCGGCCTGGGCGGTGGCACGAAGACGAGCGGGCATCGGAGGGGCGGCCGCACACATGACCACCGGACTGATCCCGGGGGGACAGCCCCCGGACCCCCGGCCGACGGGCGGCCTGCCGCATCAGCGGCACGAGCCGGTCGGCCCCGCAGCCCAGCACGTCGAGAACCGGTCGAGGAGTTCTGTGATCACCGCGCGCGCGGCCGCCAGTTTCGAGCCCGTCGGGCGCTCGGTCGCGAGCGCCCGCTCCTTCGTCCGCGACACCCTCCAGGGCTGGGGCTTCGCCGACATCGTCGACGACGCCGTGGTTCTCACCAGCGAACTGGTGACCAACGCCGTGGTCCACGCCGGCACCTCCGCCGACGTGCTGTGCCTGCGCAGCGACGAGGGCGTCCGCGTCGAGGTGGCCGACCGCTACCCCGAGCGCGAGGTCCCGCTCCAGGGCGCGGCCGTCACCATGGGCAACCCCGACCGCGAGGGCGGCCGCGGCCTCCAGCTCTGCGCGGCCCTCGCCGGCCGCTGGGGCGTCGAGTACACCCCCACCCACAAGACCGTCTGGTTCCAGCTCGACCTCCCGGCCCGCACGGTCGGCACCCGCGCCGCCGGCCCCGCCCTCCCGGCCGACCTCCTCCCCCTCGCCGACAGCCGCGTCCGCGTGGCCGTCGTCCAGGTCGACCGCACCGGCCACATCAGCGCCTGGAACGAGGACGCCGAGGAACTCTTCGGCTACCCGGCCGAGCAGGTCACGGGCAAGCCCCTAACCGACCTCGCCGCCTGGCCGCACACCCCCGGCACCAGCACCGGCATCGCGGAGGCACTCCGGCTCTCCCGCTGGGAGGGCAGTTACGGCATCCGCGACGCGAACGGCCGCGTCACCCCCGTCTACGCCTCCCACCTGCGCGTCCGCGACACCGGCGGCGAACCGTCAACCGTGTGCCTCCTGGTACGGGACCACGAACGGGCCGTTCTGCAGACACCCCTGCGCATCCCCGCCTCCGACACCTCGACCGGCTCCGAGGGCCAGAGCACCGACCCCTTCGAGGTGTTCATCGGCTCCCCCGCCCCGGACGACCTCGACGGCCTCCTGCAGCGCACGGTCGAACGCGCCCGCGACATGCTCGACGGCGACTCGGCCTTCCTGCTGCTCGCCACGGACGACGAGACGGAACTGGAGGTCCGCGCCTCCACCGGCCTCCCCTCGGCCCGCCAGCGCTTCGCCCGCGTCCCCGTCGAAGCGGGCACCGGCCGCTACGGCTCCGCCCGCATGCCCGCCGTGCACGACGACCTCACGGCGGTCTCCGGCGCGGTGCCCCTGCTCAACGGCACGGGCATGCGCTCGGTCGTCACGGTCCCGCTCAAGGTCGAGGGCCGCCTCACCGGCTCCCTCGGCGTCGCCGCCGAGGCCCCCGGCAGATACTCCAACGAAGAGGCCCTGCGCCTGCAGTTCGCCGCGGACCGCATCGCCCTGGCCGTCGAATCGGCCCGCCTGGGCGAACTGGAACGGCTGCGCCGCGGCTCCCTCAGCTTCCTGGTCGAGGCCTCCGACCTGCTGGCCGGCACCCTGGACCGCGACCAGACCCTGGCCCTGATGGCCCAGATGACCGTCCCGACCCTCGCCACTTGGTGCGCCGTCTACACGATCGCCGACCAGGCCTCCGAGCCGTACCTCTCCTACGTCCTGCACGAGGACGAGGAACTCATCGACGGCATCAAGTCCCTGCTGTCGAAGGTCCCCCCGCCCGACCCGGTCCCCACCCCGGGCGCCCGCGTCTGGACGGCCCCCGCCGAGATCGCCCACCAGGCCGCCCTGCGCAGTTCCATGCGCAGTCTCGGCCTCAGCGGCGGCCCCACCCGCCAGGTCACCACCGGTATCGGCCCGACCCTCGCCACGGCCTCCGCCGTCGGCGGCGAGACGGTCGTCCTCCCACTGGTCGCCCGCAACCGCGTCATCGGCATGCTCACCCTCGGCAAGCCCACCGACGAGCACTTCCGCCAGGAGATCCTGGAACTCGCCGAGGACCTCTCCCGCCGCGCCGCTCTGGCCCTGGACAACGCCCGCCTCTACTCCGAGCGCACGGCCATCAGCCAGTCCCTCCAGCGCAGCCTCCTGCCCCCGGAACTCCCCGCGATCGAGGGCGTCGAGGTCGAGGTCATCTACCGCGCCGCGGGCGAGGGCAACGAGGTCGGCGGCGACTTCTACGACGTCTTCCCCATCCGCGACGGCGCCTACGGCTTCGCCATCGGCGACGTCTGCGGTACGGGCCCCAACGCGGCGGCGGTGACCGGCCTGGCCCGGCACGCCCTGCGCCTCCTCGCCCGCGAAGGCCTCAGCGGCCCCGCGGTCCTGGAACGCCTGAACTCCGCCATCCTCGACGAGGGCGCCCGCAGCCGCTTCCTCACCCTCCTCTACGGCGAGATGCGGCCCCAGGAGGACGGCAGCGCCGAGCTGAAGGTCGTCTGTGCCGGCCACCCGCTGCCGCTGCGCCTGCGCCAGGACGGCACGGTCGAACCGGCCGCCGAACCCCAGCCGCTCCTCGGCGTCATCGACGACCTGGAGCTCTACGAGCAGACCGTCACCCTCGACCCGGGCGATGTCCTGCTGTGCGTCACCGACGGCGTCACCGAACGCCGCGAGGGCACCCGCATGCTCGGCGACGACGGCCTCGCCGACGTCCTCACGACCTGCACGGGCCTCACGGCCGGCGCGGTCGCGGCCCGCATCATGCGCGCGGTGGAGCGCTTCGCCTCGGACGCCCCGTCCGACGACATGGCGATCCTGGCGATGCGCGTCCCGGGTCTCCAAAAGGACTAGGACAACGGAAAAGGCCCCACCCGTCAGGGTGGGGCCTTTTCAACTGGAGCCCCCAAACGGAATCGAACCGTTGACCTTCTCCTTACCATGGAGACGCTCTGCCGACTGAGCTATAGGGGCCTGTTGCTTTCCGGGTTTTCCCCGCGGCAACGGAATAGATCATACCCCGAACTCACGCGTGCTCCCAACCACGTCAGAAGGCGGGCTGCAGCAGCCCTCCGAGGGCGTTGCACGCGGACACGATCCGCTGCATGTCCCGCTTGGTGAGTGCGGCGTGCACCGGCAGCGCCAGCGTCTCGTCGGCAGCTCGCTCCGTCTCCGGCAGGGACACACATCGCCGGAACTCGGGCAGCCTGTGCACCGGCGTCTTCACCGGCACCCGGGCCTCGACTCCCCTGGCCCGCACGGCCCGAGCGAAAGCGTCCCGGTCGGGGCGCCCGTTGCCCGGCACCCGCACGACGTACCGCTGATACGTGTGCCCGTCTCCATCGTCCGGCGTCCGCACGCCCCGCAACTTCGCGTCGAGATACGCCGCGCGCTCCCGACGCTGGGCTATCTCGTCGTAGGGCGCCTCGGACTCACCCTGCTCCAGGACGAGCAACCCGTGCCGCTGTCCCACATCGTGCAGCCGCGCGATGTCGGCGAGCCGACCGAAGCGGTGCACGACGACGACGGCCGCGGTCCGCGGAGTCACCGCCGCTTCCACGGCGGCGGCATCCAGGCAGTAGGTGACGGGATCTATGTCGGCGAACACCGGCAGCGCCCCGGACATGGCCACGGCCTCGGCGACCTCGACGTTCCCGAAGGCCGGCACGACGACCTCGTCACCGAGTCCGACACCGGCGGCCCTGAGCATTGCAGCAGTACCCATGCTGTGAATGCTGGTTGCGCAACGTGAACTTCAAGTGACGCACAACAAAAAAGGGTTGGACCCAGAACCGAAGTTCCGGGTCCAACCCTTTCAATGATTGTTCGGCGGCGTCCTACTCTCCCACAGGGTCCCCCCTGCAGTACCATCGGCGCTGTAAGGCTTAGCTTCCGGGTTCGGAATGTAACC
>NZ_JBEOTZ010000019.1:0-175770 GCF_040303825.1 Streptomyces sp. NPDC094143 | reverse complement strand
ATGTCCCGCGAGCTGACGGGAGAATCCACGCCAACGTGGCGAATCGAAACGGACATGACCGTCACAACAGCGTGAACTTTGATCAGATGCCCTCTAAGCGCCTCGCCGAAGGCGTGCACGTCGTCGGCCTGGATCTGCGGCGGTGGTCGACCCGCCCGTCCTTGCGCGTGCTGCGACCGAGCCCGCGCGGGTCATAGATGGCAGCGGTCCGCTCCGAGAAGCGCGCCGCGAGCCGGGCGAAGCCCGTGGCGTTCGTGGGCTGCCCGATCATGAACAACGGCGGGCGTCCGTCTGTGGTCGGCAGCGGCCCGCGAACGTCATAAACGAGGTCCACGTCGGCTGTCTTGAGTGTGTGAGTCTGCATACCCGTGCAGACCGGTCCCGTTGCGGAAACCCATCAGCGCGGCGGGCACCGCTCCCGCGATGGAGCCCCGCCCTCAGTCCGCAGCGCTTCCCCACCTCACGCAGCGCTTCCCCACCTCGTGAAGGAGGGGTATCGGCCACCGCGGCGGTTGCAGAACCGTCAGAGATCGACCGGGACGTGGACCGGGGAGGCTTCTTGCGGCTGGAGCCGACCGTTGCGCTGACAGCGGTGAGGGCCCTGGTCGCCATGCTGGAGATTGCCAGGTGGACGGGGGACCGTCCACAACGGCCGCCTATGTGCTGTGCGTGCGCTACCTGGGACACAGCCGCTGCCCGTCGATGCACTCGATGCGGCCGAGAGACGCCAGTACCGCACACGATGGTGCACTCACCGCGACGATCACGAGGACGACCGGACGCTGCACCAGTACGCCTCACCGACAGTAGGGGGCGAGACCGACGTCATTGCCGGTGGTCCAGCCGGTCAGGTACTTGGCGGGCTGGCCAGTATGCGCGCTGGGATTTCGTGAACTCCTCCGCAGTCCCAGCGTTGCCCCACATTGGCGTCGTTGCACGGAATCGTTTTGACGGTGTCCCCTCCCCACAGGCACTGCTGTGCGATGAGGTTAGCCAGGCGTCAGCCCACGAGTGTCGTACGGACGATGAGCATCCGGAAATCTCGTGGTCGGTTGGTTGAAGGGGCGGTGGCGAGGGGAGGATGACGGTTGGCGGTGGCGGCGCGCAGCGGTGCCGCCCCCCTTCGACAAGATTGCGACAAGGTTCGTCCAAGTCCTTGCCTTCAGTGTGAACTCGCCCCAGAAACACACTGATCACGGATGAGGACGCCACCCCATGAGGCGGACCACGGACCTCGTGCCCGGACCGAGTGCTCCCGGCACACCCAGCACCACCCACGACGACGCCAACGGCATCAGCGGCGAGGACTTCATCCGCCGGCTCTACGCCGAACACGGCACCCTCCTGCTGCGCTACGCCGCCCGTCTCCTGGGCGGCGACTGGCACCGCGCGGAGGACATCCTCCAAGAGGCAGCCCTGCGCGCCTGGAAACACGCCACCACTCTCGGCCTGGACGTCCACGAAGCCCGCCCCTGGATGTTCACCGTCGTCAAGAACCTCGTCATCGATTACCGGCGTGCCCGCAGCATCCGCCCGCCCGAGCACCCCACCTCGGACACGCTCGACATCCCCACCCCCCACCACGATCCGACCGAGCGTCTTCTGGCCCGGCACGCCGTCCTGGAGGCCTTCGAGGACCTCACCGAGCAGCACCGCGATATCATCAAGCTCATGTACTACCTGCAGTGCAGTGTCGCCGAGGTTTCCGAGCACCTCGGTATACCCCCCGGCACCGTCAAGTCCCGCTCCTACTACGCTCTGCGGGCCCTGAAGAAGGCCCTGCACGACCGCGGCGTCACTCACTGACCCCCCAACTCGCCCTCGCCTGAGGCGCCCTTGAGCTGCCCAGGCAGCCGGTGCCGGGGCCGCACCGGCCCGCCGCGGACGCCGTCAGCGGTCGGCGAGGCGCGCGGTGATGTGTGCACGACGATGGGCTTGCCGGACGTCCACACGCATGACGACGGTGCGCCAAAGGATGTGACAGTGGGCGGCGTGCGACATCGCGGTCCGGGCACCGGCCGAAGGAAGCCACGACAAACTGGGGACAACGCGCACGTCTGGCAGGGTGCTCGCCTCGCCCGCGTGGTGAGGATCGGCACAGGCGGAACACCGCTGACGCTGTGTGTCAGCCCGCACACCACGGCATCGAGTGACGGACGGCTCCGCAGCCCGCACTGGGCGGGTCCGTGGAATCCCGGCCCCCTCCCCAGGAGACCGGGATCCACAGGTCGGGCCCCATAACCCGTTCACCCGTCCAACGTGCTCTCGGCGGGTCAGGTTCATCCGCCGCACCTCATGTTTCACGTGGCGCACAGGCGGTCGGCGACGGGGGCGCGTAACCGGCCTTGACCTTCCGGTGGGTGGGGGAGGGGCGTGGTGAGGTTGTGAGCGCGGCCGAGCGGTGAGGGCGAGACTGGCAGCGGCCGTCCGATCGGATCCGGTGACCACGTGCGTCGTTCCGTGCCGACGCCGTGTGGAGCGGGAGAGGAAACAGGCGAGGCTCCCGCGCAGGTGAGTCGAGATGTCGAACAACTCTCTCCAGGGCGCGGGAGCCTCGTGCGGCACGGACATCGAAGCCGCCCCCCGATCAGCGGCCACAATGAACAGCCTGGACGAGCAGCGCTTCCCTACCGCCATCCGTCACTTCCCTCTCCCCGCTTCCACGGAAACGGGAGCGACTCCTGCGCTCGGCGCAGCCATCACATCGGCGGCTGGGTCAGCGCTTGGTGCCTTGACCGACGCCGGACGGCTTCTCCTTGTCGAAGTCCTGAGCGCAGTTGTCCTGCTCCGCCTGGGTGTCCGCGTGCTTGATGCAGTCCGAGTAGTTCTTGAACTCGTCCGAGTTGAACACAGCCACGCCCGCTGCCAGAACGATCGCCGACGCTATGAGGGCGAGGGCGCCAAAGATGGCGCCAATGATGGCCATGACCCCGTTGGTGGCCAGGCCGCGCCTTTTGCGGCGATAGCCGAGAACGCCGAAGATGACGGCAAGAAGGCCGAGTGCCGCCCCGCCGATGACGGTCCAGAACGTGGCGATGCCGATCAGCCCGAGCACCAGTGCCGCGATCCCGAATCCGTTGCGACGCTCGGCCGTTGTAGCGGCCCCCGCCTGGTTGGTTTCGTAGTGTCCTTGCAGCGATGTCATGGTGACTGCCTTTCTGCGAGGTGTGGTGATCGGCTGCCCTCGTCGCGTACTGACATGCCTGCTTTCTTGACACAAGAGGCGTGTGTGGGTCCGCCGTACATGAGGAGTGCGTGACGGCGAGGCTGACGCGCGACACGACGGCTTGCGTCCAGCTGTGATGCCGGCCGTTGGCCAGGGCTCGGACGACCTGGACGACGTCGTGGACGCAGCTGCCTGACGTTCACGCGGGTGAGCCGGCTCCGGCACGCCGCCGGGGCGGCGTTCAGGGTCCGGCGCCGGTCACGGTTCGGGCGTACATGTCACGGGCTTGTGTCAGGAAGGTCCTGGTCGGGTGACCCCATCGAACCCGGTGGCGCATCCCGCCGTCACTCCGATCGAGAACGCAAAAGCAGATCATTCTTCGTCACCACGCAACAATCCAGGGGAACTCACCATGAACCGTCGCATGCGCACGACCCTCGCCGTCTCCGCCGCTCTGGGTGCCGGACTGCTCATGACCGCCTGTGAGGGCGACCCCGCCGGCAGTCCCACCAAGGCGACCGACACGCCGTCGACATCCGCTTCGGCCTCTGTCGCCGCCCCGAGCTCGACGGCGGGCAGCGACGGCCAGGGCGGCACGCAGGGCACCGAAGGGTCCGAAGGCGCGAACAAGACCTCATCCGGCGGCGGTTCGAAGGCCGGCGACGACAGCGGGGCCCAGTCCGGCAGCGGGTCCGGCCCGGCTTCCTCCTCCGATGACCGGGCGGGTGACAAGACCGGCTACGGCCAGGGTTGCGGAACCAACGACCTGCAGTGGTCCGCCAAGGCCATGACCCAGGGCGGGGGCCACTACCAGATCAGTGTCAAGGCCAAGCCGGGCATCACCTGTGTACTGCCCGGCGGCCTGCCCGTGATCGCCTTCGGCTCCGGCGGGACACAGGCAAGCAATGCCGAGCAGGTCGCCGGCGACGAGATCACCCTCAGCGGCGGCAAGACGGTGTACGCGGGGGTCAGCCCGAAGACGACCAACGACGATCACGGCGCGGAGTACACCACGGTCATCGTCTCCGTCAGCGAAGGCGACCCCAACCCCATCTCTCTCAACGTCGGCAGCGTCCTCGTCGACGAGCCCGTCGTCACGAACTGGCACACCAGCCCGGCGGACGCCGTCCCGGCCGTCTGAGTACGGATCAGCGGGAGCGCAGGGTGTCCACCGCCCTGCGCGCCGGGGTACCGGTGACCGCGCTCGCGTTCGGCAGGCCGCCGCCGGTGGACGCGGAGCGGCGAGCAAGGCGACGGCGTATCGGCCGCCGTCGGGTCGACTGATCCCGCTCGCAACCCCGAATGTCCTTCCGTGGTGGTGCGGGGCATCCATCCGGTGACGAGGGCCGTGCTCAGACGCTCAGCCGCTCGCGAATGCCGTCGATCGGATGCACGTCCGGCTGTTCCTCGGCCAGCCGCAGCGCACGGAGCCAGGTGGCCCGGGCCGCTTCCGGAGAGCCCGCCGCGAGGTGGGTGTCTCCGAGCCTGATCAATGTGCCCACCCTGGTGTAGACGTCGCCACACGCCTCCATCAGCTCCAGCGCGGTGTCATAGCAGTCGGTGGCACGGCGGTACTGGCCGAGATGGTGGTGGGCGTGGGCGAGACTGTCCCAGGCATGGGCCTCGCGCAGGCGGATGCCGAGACGGTGGAACAGCGCGATCGAACGCCGGCAGTACGAGAGCGCCTCCTCGTCGCGGTCCACCAGTGTCAGGAGCCAGCCGACTCCGTTGCAGGCGTCCGCCTCCGTCTCAGGGTCGTCGCAGCGCCGGGCGGCCCGCAGGCTCTCCATGGCTCGGCGGAGCGCCGCCTGGTTGCGGCCCTCGCGGTGCAACAGTGACGCGAACGACAGGTGGACGCGTGCTTCTTCCTCCAGGTCGTCGAGCCCGTCCAGTAGTTCCGTCGCCGTGTCAAGGTGCTTCATGCCCTCGACGTGCAGGCCCATCCTGCCCAGGCAGCCGGCGACCGCCCGGTGCAGCCGCGCCTGCTCGCCGCGGTCCGCGGCGTCCTCGGCCGCCTTCAGGGCCACGGACAGTACAGCGGCCGCCTCACCAGAGCGGCCCTGCGCGTCCAGGTAACCGTGCAGTGACCAGGCGATCCCGCAGGCGTGTGCGGTGAATCCGGTGTCCGCGGCCTGGCGCAGGATGCCCCGCAGCACGTACTGCTCGGTTGCATACCAGCGCAGGATGTGGCCGATATCCATGAGGAGTTCCGGCGTGACGCCGGCCGCCGGAGGCGGGGGCGGGGGACCCGCTGGAGAATGGCTCAGGCTCGGGCCGCCGGTGACGGCGGTGTACAGGTAATGGTCGTACATCCGGTGCAGCGCCGCTGTGCGTTCCTGTTCCGTGTCGTGCTCGCGGACCAGTTCCCCGGCGTAGACGCGCAGCAGGTCGTGCAGCGCATACCGGCCCGCTGCGGGTTCGCCGACCATGCGGGCACGGGTCAGTTCGACCAGCGCGGCGCGGGCTTCGGGGGCCGTCAGCCGGGCCAGGCTCGCCGCGGCAGGGGCCGAGACGGCAGGGCCCGGGTGCAGAGCCAGCAGTCTGAAGAGGCGGGCGGCCTGTGGGGACAACGCGCGGTACGACCACGAGAAAACGGCCCGGACGTCGGTGCTGTCGTCGGTGCCGGAGAAGGCGTCGAGGCTGCCTTCGGCGGCACGCAGCTCGTCGGCCAGCTCACGCAGCGAGAACTCGGGATGCAGCGTGGCCCGGGCGGCTGCGATCGCCAGGGCCAGCGGCAGGCGCGCGCACAGCCGGACGATGTCCTCGGCGGCCTGCGGCTCGGCGCGCACCCGCCGCGAGCCCAGCCGCCGCGTCAGCGCGTCTGTGCCCTCCTGCGCGGACGGCACGTCCAGGGTCAGTGCGCCGGCTCCCTCGCTGGTGACCAGGCCGTGCAGCTCGTTGCGGCTGGTGACGATGGTCAGACAGCCGGGCGCTGCCGGCAGCAGCGGCCGGATTTGGGCTTCGTCCCGGGCGTTGTCCAGCACGAGCAGCACTCGCCGCTGGGACAGCACGGTGCGCAGCAACGCCGTTCGGGTGCTCAGTGCCGTGGGTATGGCCGTAGGGGCGACTCCGAGGGCGCTCAGAAACTCTTGCAGGATATCCGCCGGATCCGCTACGGAGCCGCTGGAATCGAAACCGCACAGATCGGCAAAGAGCTGACCGTCGGGGAACCGGTGCGCCACCTGGTGGGCGAACCGCAGAGCGAACGTCGTCTTCCCGACGCCCGGTACCCCGCCGACCAGGAGGACGGGCGGTGCCGCGATGTCTGGCCGAGAAGTCCCGGCCATGTCGTGCATGGCGGCCAGTTCTGCCCGGCGACCGACGAAAAAGGCTGGATCGGCGGGCAGTTGGGCGGGACGTACGGTGAGGTGGCCAGGCAGCGGCGTCTCCTGCCGCGCGTCGTCCGGTGGCGCCGCCCCGGTCGGCGTCAGCCGCACGGGACAACCCCTGGCAGCACTCGGAGAGGACGATGCCCCTGGCAGGTCCGCCGATTCGCTGAGGTGGCCGCATCCGGCGGTGACGAACGACCGCGCCGTGCGCCGGACGCCCTCGACGTCGTGCCGCAGTATCGCTTCTTGCAGGGCACCGATCGCCGGGCTCGGCTGCAGTCCCAGTTCCTCGGCCAGGTGCCCCCGCAGTTCCTGAAACCGCGCCAGCGCGTCCGCGTGGCGGCCGGTGAGGTACAGCCCGCACATGAGCAGCCCCCAGGCGACCTCACGCAGAGGATGGCGGGCCGTCAGCACCTCGGCCACACCGATGGCGCGCTGCACATCGCCGTCGTGCAGGAGGGTGCAGACATACATCTCCTCGGCGGCGGCCCTGGCTGCTTCCAGCCGGGCCGCCTGTCGCTGGGCGAACATGTAGTCCCGGGCGTCCTGCAGAGCCGCACCTCGCCACAGGGACAGCGCGTACTCGATCTCCTTGCGGGCCGCCTGGGCACGTCCGTCGGCGAGTGAATGTCTGGCGCGGACCACCACCTGCTCGAACCGCACGGTGTCCCGGACCTCAGCGGGCACTCTCAGGGCGTAGCCGTGGGATTCCCGCACCAGCAGACCCGCTTTGCCGTGCCGGGGGCGTCCGGGTTCCAGTACCGCGCGCAGCCGACTGATGTGGGCTTGGAGGGAGACCACCGCCCGGGGTGTCGGGCGTCCCGGCCACAGGTCCTCACAGAGCCGGTCGGTGGAGACGGCGCGTCCGTCCTGAAGGAGCAGATGCAGAGCGAGCACCCGTTGCTTGGGAGGACCGAGGTCCAGGGCGGTTCCCGCCCGCCGGATCGTCAGGGGTCCCAAAAGCCCGCACCACAGGCCGTTCGTCGTGCTGTGCATCTCCTTCTCCGTCGTGCACTCCACAGTGTGTCCCTATGAGAAGTCCAGGGGCGGTGTCGGTGCCGGCCCGCCGTGTACGCCGCCAGCGGTCGCTTTGCCCCGGTCTTCTCGTTCTTGCTCGGCTCTACGAGGAAGAAGCGCGTCCGGTTCGAGGCGGACCACTCCGGTCCGCGATGTGGACGCGTCTGCCGCGTTGGGTGGGTGAACCGACGGCCCGGTTTCGCCGTGGAGAGAACAGGACGGTGCTCACGCGCACAAGATGGCGTGAACGCCGGACGGGCGACGCCGGCCGGTCGTCTTGCGACCCGTGTCCTTCCGGTGCGGTGGCGTCGAGGAGGCACCCATGGGATGCGGTGCGCACCTTCCCGACCTCCCGGCGGACGGCCGGCTCCATCCAGGGATAGAGGCCGGGCTCGTGCCGCCGGGTGATGAACCGGCGGCCCAGGGGCGGAAACCTGAAGGCAGCTGCTCAGACGCGCAGCGACTTCACTAGCCAGCGCCGGGGTGCCCGGCAGAAGAGGCAACAGGATGGCGAACGGACGAGACGGTAAGCGGCACATCCTCGGGCGGATTACGGATAACTGGATCAGCCGGAGCTACCTGATGCTGTGGGCGGCGCTCCTGGCGTGGTCGGTGTGGGACTCCACGCTGGTCCAGCACCAGGACAGCTCATTCGCGGTGGTGTGGCTGTGGCTCGTCACCGCCCCGACGAGTCTGGCGCTCACGTTCCTCCCAGAGGGAGAAGGAGCGGCCGGACTCCTGCTGCACATCGCGCCGACGCTGGGCGCGGCCCTGCTGAACGCCTTCCTGATCGGCGCGGCGGTGCGTCGCGTGCGCCGGGGGAGTCCGGTACGTGCCTGATCCGCGCTTTGTCCCTCCCGGCCGGACGCCGGGCCCCGCCACTCGATCAGCCCGCACAGGGCAGGAAGCGATGAATCGATGCAGCTCAACCTCACCGCTCTGATGGCCGCGGTCATCGTGATCGCCCTTGGTTCCTCCATGGTCGCCCGGGGCCGCTGGTCCGGCCCGTGGTGGCTGGTGGTCATCGGCACCTTGGTGGCCTACCCCTTCTCCCACACCCTCATGGACCGCGTCGAGGACGCCCCCGGCGGTTGGGTCCGCTGGCTGTTCCAGGTGTCCTGCGGTCTGCTCGTGGCCGTCCTGGCCGCCCCCGTGTATCACCGGCTGCGAGGGTCGGCCGTCAAGGACGCCGACGGGCGGACCGGTGAGCACACGGACATCCGCCCGGTGGACGCGCCGCGCCCCGCGCCCTGAGGGCGACGCGGCGGGCAGGATCCTCACGCGAGCGTCCGCCGGCTCCGGGCCGACCACCGGCCTCGCCCGGCCCGCCGTGGTCACAACGAGAACCGGCCCGCGTACGGGATGGCGGCGGAAGCCCCGGTCCTGTGGACCGGCAGCGCGGTGACGGCGGTGACGGCCAAGGCTGTCACCGCCGACGGCTCCGGCGTAATGATGAGGGCCTGAACGCGACCGTCGCGAGCGCGAGTCCGACGGAGCGAGGAGGGCAGGAGCAGGTGGCCGGTCCCGCACGGGTCCGCACGCGCGGTCACATGTCAGGGTCGGTCCCGCAGAGCTGCGTAGTCCCGCTCGTACAGCCGCCGTGCCCCGTAGCGCAGCAGGGGATTGCGCAGGACAGGAGGGGTGAACCGGGCGCGGTCACGTCGGTGCGTGCGCTTCTGCATGGCCTGCACACGCGGCATCCTCCGCTGGACGTACCGCGAAAGGAGCGTGGCGACGTCGCCGTCTCCGGCCAGTTCTTCGGCGAGCACCTGCGCGTCCTCCACGGCCATCGCAACGCCCTGGGCGAGGTTGGGCGAACTGGCGTGGGCGGCGTCACCGACGAGCACGACACGCCCGTACACCCAGTGGGTACCGTTCACTTCCTCCACCGGGGTGAAGTGAGCCGCGCGGGCGGCCGGCCCGACCAGCAGGTCTCGCACCCTGATGTCGAACCCGGCGAAGGCGGGGGAGAGTTCGGCGCTGCCCCTGGTGGGATCCAGGGGCGTGGCCGCGGACACGTCGGCGTAGCAGCAGATCCGGCCGGCGCCGACGGGATAGGCCAAAAAGGTCGTGCCCCGGCCGAGCCACACCGTCCACCGGTCGATGTCGCCGGCGTCGTCGCTGAGGAACCGCCAGGCGACCTGTCCGAGGTAGCGGGGCACGGCCGTCGCGTCGGCCATCTGACGTATCCGCGAGCGGATCCCGTCCGCTCCGACCACCACCTCGTAGTGTCCCACCGTGCCGTCGTCGAACTCGACGTCCACCCCGTTGTCCGACTGGTGCAGAGAGCTGACGGTGACACCGTGCCGTACCGGTACCTCCAGCGCGTCGTACAGAGCGGCGTGCAGGTCGGGGCGGGTGATCCCCAGACAGTCACCCACCCCCTGCCACAGCTTTGCTGTGTCGATGTCGGCCAGCAGACCGCCTCGCTGGTCGAGCAGCCGTTGTCCGGGGACGGGCGCCGCGAGGGCGTCCAGTCGGTCGCGCAGCCCGAGGGACTCCAGGGCGCGCACGGCGTTGCCGGGCAGGAACAGCCCGGCGCCCTCCGAAGAGGGGCCCGGCTCGTGCTCGACCACGTCCACGAGCGCTCCGCGGTGGTGCAACTCGGTTGCGGTGACCAGTCCGGCGATGCCGGCGCCGACCACGAGGACGTTGAGGTGAACGGACATGTGGACCCTTTCGAGATGGGCATGCGTGTGACGCCATGCCCTACGGCCGGGACCGCTCTGCGGTTCACGGGCGAGGTCCCGGGACGAGCACCGTGGTACCTCATCCGCGGCGGTCCGTCGCCGTCCCGACCGCTGGCGCGGCGACCTGGTCACCCCGGGGCCGGGTGAGACTCCGCGAAGCCTTCAGGAGAGGGTCAGGACAGCCTCGGCCGCATGGTGTCCGAGGGTCTCGGGGGTGTGGCTCCTGCCCGTGCCCCAGGGCCCGCGAATGCGGGAGGTTCTCCGGTCGGTCGGCCCGTTCGAGTATCTTCAGGGCGTCCCGCGTCCCGCGATTCTGCAGCCTGGCACCCGGATCGGCTGGGACGCCGGCCGCGCGGCGGTCAGGAGTGCGGAGGCTGTCAGTCCGACGAGAGCCAGCGCGACAACAGTTCCTCGCGCTCGGCCGTCTTCAGCGCCCCGGTGTCGGTCCGCGAACCGAACCAGGCGGTCATCGTCCTGACGGAGAAGGTTTCCCAGACGAGCCGGTCCAGCAGCTGCTGCGAGAGTTCGGTCTCACGCTCGCTGTAGGCGACGGCCACCGCGGGCTCCACCTCGACGAGGAACGCCTCTGTGGCCGTGCGGACGGTCACCGTCATCAAGCGCGCATCGAGACCGGGTGAGGCGAGGGCTGACACCATGTCCAGCGCGGCGCCGAGAATGCGTCGCAGCGATCGCACCGGGGGATCGACGACCTCGACGGCCCGCACCTCCTGCCAGGGCCACCGGCGCTCGAGCGGGCCCTTGAACCCTATGCCGTCCTCGGTGAGCAATACCTCGGTCGTCGTGGGTCCGTGAGCGGGACCTCCTGCGAACACGCCGGCGGAGGTGATCCAGAACAGGCCGACCAGGCAGCCCGCGCCGGTCTGCTCCGTACGGTCATGGGTGCTTCGGGGTGTGTGCACGTCTGCTTCTCCTGTCGGGTCGCCACGGGAAGTACTCCGCGTGGCGTGCCGGACGGTCCGGCGGCGGCCGCACGACGGGACGCATCGTGCCAGCTACGTCTTGGCGGCCTCTTGCCCGGCTCGCCAGCAGGTCGGTCGCGAACGTCCGGCCGCGGGGGCGGGGGCGGGGGACGGGTGGCGACGTGCCGCACGGCGAGCTGCTTCGGCCGGACGGCGGCGAGGCTCCCTCCCCGGTGTCGCGGCGCCCACCTCCGGCGCGTCGCCTCGCGTACCCAGCGGAGCTCAGGGTCCTGAGTACGTCGAGGCGCTCGCGCTGTTCGCTCCGCTGAGTGTGTGTGCGGGCCCGTGACAGCGAACCATACGCATCCGTCAGCGGGTAGGCCTGGGAGCTCGAGCGGAGACCGGGCCTGACCGGTGCGGTCCGTGACGTGACGGATGCGCTGGGGTCAGCACTGCCCGAGGCACTCCTTGCGGAACACTTCCTTGTCCTCGACCTTGCCCACGATCGTTCCCTTCAGCCGGGAGTTGCCCTCGGACGCCGTGTTCTCGTCCGCCCGCAGCACGAGACTCACCGACCGGTTCCGTGTGTCCTCACCGTCGCACGTGACCTTGTAGGCGTCCTTGTCGGCGGTGTCGCAGGACAGTTCGCCCTTGACGGGGTGACCGACATCCTCGAAGGCGGCCGCTCCCAGCCTGGAGGTGAGGGTCCGCAGGTTGGCGTCGCGCATGTCCTCGGCCTGGCCGCATCCTGTGACCGGTAGCAGAGCCACGGCCGCTGTGACGACGACGGGCCTCGTTCGCTTCAGCACTCAACTGCTCCTTTTTTATCGGGACTTCGTCGTGGTGATCACGCACTGTCCGTCTGGCCCGTCGGTGCGTGAGCAAACTTCCGCGTGGGGGAGCGAAGACGTTCCTGCCCTTGGGGTGACCGGGCGGCCAACGGGCAGCACCCTTCGGGTGGGGATCACCCTTCGCCCCGCCACGGTGTCGGTCAGGCGGTGCGCAGTTCGGTGAGCCGGGTGCTTCCCCGGAGGAAGAGCAGCCCGACCAGCGTGATCAGGACGGTTGCGGTGAGTGCCGTGGTGGTGAGGAGGGCGAGCTGGGCCCAGGGCATGTGGACGACGACCGGAACCTTCTCGGCCGTGACGAAGGCACCGTGCGCCTCGGCGTAGGTCGCGTCCTTGCAGGCCGCCATCGTGTCGCCGGGCAGGGGCGAGCAGCGCCAGGCCTGCATGGCGGCGGTGTCCTGACCGCTCGGCACGGCGAGCCGGGGCAGCAGGACGCCGGCCAGGACGGCCAGGAGCACCGCCGGGACGGCGGGGGTGAGGGTCTGCCAGCACACCGCCTTGGACAGGACGGAGCGGGGTGTGCCCGCCGCCACGAAGGAGACGAACGTGCGGCGTTGGGCGAGGACGGTGTCGGCGAGGGCCACCAGCAGGCCGGCCACAGCGATGAGGAGTGCGACCAGGGAGGCGTAGCCTACGAGCTCGTAGGCACGCTCGTAGAACCCGGTGCCTTCGGGGACGTAACGCTCTCCGGCCAGGCGGGCGAAACGGCGGGTGTTCTCCTCCTGGGCGCTCACCGTGGCCACAGTGAAGGCGGCGAGGCCCGCCGCCGCCGAGCCGATGAGCAGGGCGATGAGCAGCGCGGAGAGGGTGCGGCTGCCGGACCACGGGTCGGCCATCATGCGCCGGCCGGCCAGGAGGACGGCGGGCCGGCGGGCGTGCCGGACGAGGACGCGGCCGCTGGTGTAGGTGATCCAGCCTGTTCCGGTGACGACTCCCACGGCGACGGAGGTGACGCCGACGATGACCAGGGCGCCCGTGATCAGGGAGGGCGCGTCGTTGGTCTGCGGATGCCGGGTGAACCAGTGGTACAGCGGTTCCACCACAGCGCAGCAGCCCAGGCCGACCACGATAAGGACGCCGGGTAGGGCACGTGGACGCGGACGGCGGGTGGCGCGAACGACGGTGAGTGGCGACAGGGCGGCCCTGCGGAGTGTGCGGACGGTGAGGGCGGCGACGAGCGCCGGTACACCAAGGGCGATGAGGACCATGGGCACGGCGTGCGGCATGACGTCCGTCGGCAGGGAGCGCACTCCTCGCGCGTCCGTGGTGTCCAGAAGGGCGCGGCCGGTGAGATAGACGGCGAATCCGGCGGCGACGCCGGGGACGGAGGCCAGGGCGGTTTCCACCGTGACGAGCCTGACCACCTGACGCGGGACGGCGCCGGCCAGCCGGATCGCGGCCAGCCGCCGTTCCCGGGCGGGTGCGCCGAGGCGGCTGCACTGGGCGACCAGAGTCAGGGCCGGGATGGTCAGCAGCACCAGGGCGAGGACGACGCCCGGGCGCAGTCCGTCCTCCTGGAGGAGGGCGTTGGTGTAGCGGACTTCCTGTCCCGTGGGTATGGCGGCGACGGTGGCGGCGCAGAGCAGGGTGAGCGTGCCGATCACCGCGCCGGCCGCGGTCAGGGTGATGCGGGCCCGGTCGGAGCGGGTGCCGACGAGCGCGAGACGCAGCGTGGTGCGCAGGGTCATCGGCCGGTTCCCGTCGGTGCGTTGGTGGCGTCGGTGGTGTCTAAGGCGCCGTCGCGCAGGCGGATCACGCGGTCGGCGTGGGCGGCGACCGTGCTGTCGTGCGTGATGAGCAGCACGCTAGTGCCCTGGGTGCGGGCGGCGCCGACGAGGTGCCGGAGCACCAGTTCACCGGCCTTGGAGTCCAGGGCGCCGGTGGGTTCGTCGGCGAACAGCACGCTGGGGCCGGACACCAAGGCGCGGGCGAGCGCGACGCGTTGTTGCTGGCCGCCGGACATCTCGCCGGGCAGTCGCTTGGCCAGTTCGGCCACACCGAGCCGCTCCAGCCATTGCGCGGCCTGGGCCAGGGCAGGCCGGCGGCCGGTGCCCCCCAGCAACAGGGGCAGGGCGACGTTCTCCTCGGCCGGCAGTTCGGCGACGAGCTGACCGAACTGGAACAGCACACCGAAGTCGGTGCGTCGCAGCAGCGAGCGCCGGGCCTCGCTCTGGTCGTCGATACGCGCGCCGTTGTAGTGGATCTCCCCGGTGTCCGGGCGGAGGATGCCCGCCATCAGGTGCAGGAGCGTGGTCTTGCCGCAACCGCTGGGGCCGGTGACGGCGACGATCTCCCCCTTCCGCAGCGCCACGGACAGGCCGTGCAAGGCCGGGCTGGGGCCGTAGGACTTGGTGACGTTGCGGGTTTCGAGGAGTGCCGCCGGGCCTGCGGGGGCAGCGAGGCCGGACGAGGACTGGGGACGGACGGTGGACAACGAAGACGCTCCTTGGGTCGGGAGGTGCCGGAAAGCGGTAGGGCGGCTTCCGCGGGGCACCAGCCGTAGAGACCCGTTGCGGGCGTGCTGGGTTGAGCCGGTGTGTCGATCCGACGATGCGGTGGGTGAGTTGGGGCAGTTCCCCGGACAACACAGTGGCGAGGACGCCGCGGCCGACAGCGGGTGCAGCCTCCTGACGGCGGTGGGAACACATGGCCACCACCTGGCCGCCGGCTGCCTCACGGCGACGGCGTCGAGACCGGTGCAGCCCTGCGTGAGCGGCGGGACCATGGCCGGTGGCTGAGCCCTTCAGCTTCGGTCCGGGCGTCGCGGAACGCTGGCGCCCTTGGGCCCGGCAGGCCACTGACCGCCGGATCGTCGGTGGCGGGTGGCGCGGCTCGCCTGGTCCGGCCCGGCGCAGGGAGGTGATCCGCAGGTCCCGGGACGACGTGACGCGACGCCAGGACTCCCACCCCTGCCGGGGAAGGGGTTCCTGACGTCGCGGGGTGTTGCCCGGTTCGCTCGGGTCTCGCGGTGCTGCGACAGCCCTGCGTCATGCCCCGCGCAGGGCGGCGTCGTAGCGGCGGGTCTCCCGTGCGGCGGCGATGAGGTAGGCACCGCCTCCGGCCAGGGCCAGGGCCCAGTACAGGCTCGCGCCGTCGAGGAACAGGGCGGCCGAGGAGGCCAGCGCGAGCCAGCTGCCGAGGGCGTACTGGAGCGTGTCGCGGTAGACGGCGCCGGAGGCGAGATACAGCAGCCCGACGACGAGCCCGGAAGCGGTGGGCCACATGAGGGTGTGCACTTCCTGCTCGCCCAGGGCCTCACTCAGGGCGGTGATGATCAGGAAGAGCGCGCCGAATCCGACCAGCCATGAACCGGCCAGCAGGTTCCCGATGACCGCCTGCCGGCCTTGTGCTCCGCGCTGGGCCTTGGCGGTGACCGCGCTGGTGACGGCGACGGCCCCAAGCAGGCCGACGGTCAGCAGCAGGTTGGGTACCGCGGACGGCATGCCGACGATGGGGTCGTCGCCGTACGCGAGGGCACTAGCACCGTGCCCGACAAGCCAGGCGAGACCGAAGCTCAGGTAGGAGGCCCGGTTGTTCAGGACGAGGCGGGCGGGGGGCGAGGAAGTGGCGGATACGGCGGGAGTGTGGGTGGTGCTGGACATGGTGACCTCCAGGAGTGAGCCGGGGGGAAGGGAAGGCGAGGGATGGACGGACGTACCGGAGAACTGCAGTGTTTGTTTAATCACTCACTTTCGGGGCCGCAAGTGACGCTTATGCGGCATCCTGTCCGCTCGGGGTGATGACGACCTTGCCGACGACGGTGCCCGACTCGGCGTGCCGCAGCGCGGCGGCGGCCTCCCGCAGCGGGAAGACCCGGTCGATCCTGGTCTCGATCGCACCGTCCCGCAGCAGCGCGAACACCCGCGTGAGGTCCTCACGCAGCTCTTCCCGGTACTTGTGCGGGTTGCGTGCCTTTCCGGCCCACAGGTTGAAGAAGTGAGCGCTGCGCCCATTGGGCAGCGCATTCCACAGGGCGAGCCGGGCGACCAGCGAGAGCACCGTGAACGTGCCGTTGCCGGACTGGTCGCGGGTGGAGGCACTGCCGTAGGAGACGAGAGTGCCGCCGGGGGCCAGCATGCGCCAGGAGTCCCGGATGCCCTCGCCGCCGACATGGTCGAAGACCGCCGCGACCCCCTGCGGGGCCAGTTCACGGACGCGGGCGTACAGGTCGTGGCGGTAGTCGAGGGGTTCGGCGCCCAGGGCGGCGACGGCCTGCTGGTTACGGGCCGAGGCGGTACCGATGACCCGGATGCCGTCGGCCCGGGCGAGCTGCGTCAACACGCTGCCGACGCCGCCGTTCGCCCCGTGCACCACGATCGTGTCGCCCGCGCGGACCTTCGCCGTGCGGTGGAGCATGCGCCAGGCCGTGGCGCCGTTGGTCACCAGTGTCTCGGCCTGTGCTGCGCTCACCCCGTCGGGAACCGGCACCAGGTCGGCCGCCTCCAGAAGAACGTGACCGGCCCAGCCGCCGGTCTTGGTGAGCGCGGCGACCCGCTGCCCCACGGCGGGACCGTGCTGTCCGCTTCCCTGCGGCCCCAACTCCTCGATCACGCCGACCAGGTCATAGCCGGGGACGAAGGGGAACTTCGGCATGTCGTAGTACTTTCCCCGCCGCATCTGCTGCTCGGCAAAGCTCACGCCACTGGCTTCCACCCGGACGAGTGCCTGGCCGGGGCCGGGCTTCGGCAGGTCCCGGACGCGGAGTTCGAGGCTCTCGGGCTCGCCGACGGCGGGGAGGATGATCTCGGTGGTCTGCATGACTGCTCCTTGGAGGGGGTGGGCTGAGGGGTGGGTGCCGGGGTTCACAGGCGGGCGTCCGGGATCCACGAGCCGTGGATCATCGCCGGGACGCGGCGGGGCAGGTGGACCGTGGCGACCGGTGCGAGCGACAGGTCAGAGGCGTCCAGCACCAGCAGCCGGGAGGCGTCGGCGTTGAGGTCGCTGACGACAGTGAGCAGATACCCCGCGTCTTCGTCCGAGGCGTCCGTGGCCGGCACGAACACCGCCTCGCTCGGCAGCTGCCCCGTGCCCACGGGCAGCAGTTGGCGGGCGCCGGTGGCGCGGTCGTACTTGACGAGTGCGTGGTTGCCCACGCCCCGGTCGTCGGGGAAGGAGAGCGCGTAACTGTAGCGGTGCTCGCGGCCGGTGTAGTCGTCGTTGATAGTGGGGAACTCGGTGACCAGATCGTCGATCTGTTCCTGCGTGACCCGCCCGTTCAGCAGGTCCACGGTCCAGCGCAACTGGTGGGCCAGGGAGTTCGGTTCTGCGCCGCGGTCCGGAGCGCCGACCCACCAGTTCCAGGAGCGCTGCCATCCGGTGCGGCCCACCGACGGTCCTTCCACCACGATGCGCCCGTCGGCGTCCTCGTAGGCGTTGGCGAAGTGCATGGCGTAGCCCTGCGGGATCTCGAACCAGCGCACGTTCGCGGCGCCGTCCGCGCTGCGGGGCAGGACACCGACACGTGCCTGCTGGCCGTCGCTCCAGGCGTAGGGGATGCCGGAGTGCTCACGGGGATCGAAGGTGACCGCGCCCTCGAAGAAGACGACGTAGTGCTCGGTGATGGCGAAGTCGTGCTTGAGGGCGGCACTCGCCCCGGGCACCTCCTGACTGCGCAGGACGTGGCCGTCTTCCGAGGCGACGTGGTGGATCAGGTAGGGCGGGAAGGGGGAGGAGGCGAAGAAGTGCAGCTCACCGGTACGGGAGTCCTGCTTGGGGTGTGCGGTCATGGCGGAGGTGAGCTTGCCGCCGAAGTCGTAGGCGCCTACGGTGCGCAGGTCCGCGTCGAGTTCGAAGGGCAGGGCGGCCTCGCTCAGGGCGAGCAGGCGCCCGCCGTGCTCGATGACGTGGGTGCCGGCGGTGCTGACGGCCAGGTCAGGGCCCTGGTCCGTCATGTACGGCGCGCCCTCAAGGGCGGGGGTGTGCACCCAGCGGTTGCGGTACCACTCGGCGCGTCCGTCCCGCAGCCGTATGCCGTGCACCATCCCACTGCCCTTGAACCAGTGGGCCGGTGTGACACCGGGCTTGGGATTGTGACTGTTGCGGACCAGACGGCCGGTCAGCTCAGGGGGCAAGTGGCCCTCGACCGTCAGGTCGGTGGCCGTGATCTCGTCGGCGACCGGGGCGTAGTGGCCGGTCAAGTAGGGCTTCGCGGTCATGAGGGTCCCTCTTTCGCTCACAGTGTTTCTTACGGACAGTGCCGTGGGAGTGGTTGAACACTCACTTTTGATCTCAGAAGACGGGCAGCTGTAGGGCTGCGGAAGTCCTGGACGGTCGCCCGTCTCGCATGGTCAGTAGTGTGCGATCCCCGAGGCCAGGGTGCGGGTCCACGGGGCGTCGACGCCGTCGACGTCGATGGAGACCAGCAGGTGGCAGAGCATGCCGGTGGCGAAGAACTGCTGGACCTGCTCTTCGCTGCCGCCGGACGCGCCGCGGACGTACTCGACGATGCGCGCGTATCCCGCGCGCACCGCCTCCCGGACGGCGGGTTCGGAGACGGCGGCCGCCTGGGCGTGCAACTGTACGAGCAGGAGGTCATTGTCGCTGATGAGGCGCGCGTAGGCATCTCCCATGGAGCGCAGGACCGCCTCGGCCGAGCTGCCCTCGGCCTTCGCGGCCCCTTCCTCCAGGGCGGCGCGCACCTGGACGAAGCAGTGCTCGACGACCGCGGTGAACAGTGCTTCCTTATTCGGGAAGAGGCGGTAGACGTACGCCTGCGAGATTCCGGCCGCCTTGGCCACTTCCGAGGTGGTGGTGCCGAAGTAGCCCCGCGCGGCGAAGGCTCCGATCGCGGTGCGCAGGACGGTGTGCCTGCGTTCTTCGGCGGTGGAAAGGCGGCGTCGTTCGTCGGTCATGTGAGTATTCAACCACTCACGGTCTGGCTTGGCAAGACAAGGCGGGGGAGTAGGCCGTGAGCAGGGTGCCTGATCCAGGTGCATCCCTGGCCGCCGACCGCCAGGGCGCGCAGCGACAAGTGCGCCCGCCCGGCCCGTGTGACCGGGTGTACCCCCGCCGTCGGGAGAACAGGGCTCAGGCCGCGGCGAGAAACGGTCGCAGGAGGTCCAGCAGGGCTTCGGGACGGTCCAGCGGGATGATGTGGCCGCAGTCCTTCATGAGGTGGGTCTCCAGATGCTCGGCGTGAGGGCGCAGTTGGCGCTCGAGTGCGGGCCCCACGGGGTGGGCGCCGATCGTCATCGTGGGGACAGTAAGGCGAGATGAGGCGACGGCGGCCTCGATCTGCCGGCCGGTGGAGGCCGTGGCGCGATAGGGGCCGAACGCACCGCGCAACGCTTCACGACCGACATAGGTCCGGACGATCTCGGCACGTATGTCGGGCCGCACCCCGCGTCCGAGCGTGCCGTGGTCCAGGAACCATCCGACGTACGTCTCCTCATGGCCCAGGAGAACGGACTCCGCCAGGCCGTCCTGGCCGTGGAAGCCGAACCACCACGGCGGGCCGCCGGCGAGGAATTCCTCGGCTCCGGGCAGACGTCCCAGCAGGGACTCCATGAGCACCAGTCGCCGCACGAGGCCGGGTCTGCGCATGGCCAGCAGAAACGCCGGCGGGGCACCGGCATCGATGCCCACCACCGTCGCGGAGACTACGCCGAGCGCTCGCAGCAGCTCCTCGGCGTCGCTCGCCAGCGTTCCGCCGTCGTACCCCTGCGCAGGCCGGGCGCTGTCTCCGAAGCCGCGCAGGTCGGGGGCGATGACCCGGTACTGCGAGGCCAGGTCGCCCATGATGTGGGTCCACAGACGCCAGGTGTGCGGGAAACCGTGCAGGAGCAGCACGGCCGGTCCTCGTCCCGCCGTCGCCACATTCAGCTCGACGTCATTGACTTTGACCCGGCGGAGTTCCACCTCGAGACGGTGTGCGCCGATGGGTATCGAGGCATGTACGACGGCCACGCGTATCTCCCGCAGCAGGTAACCAACAGTGACAACAGGAGGCTAGGCAACTGACCTGGGATGCCCAAGACCGCACTTTTTTCTCAGGTGGTGAGCTGCAGGTAACCCCTCGGGCAGATGGCCGCGCGGGTGAACCACGTACCGGGACCCCGCGTCAACGTGCGACGTTTCTGGAGCCCCGGCCCGTCAGAGCAGGAAGCGAACAGAGGCGTCCACGAGCGCCACCACGGTGACTGTGGCCGCCGGCATACACCTGAGGACGTTGTCCTGCGTCCAGTGGTGGTAGGACAGGGCACCGCCCGCCAGGAGGAACAGGCTCACCGCAGCCGCCACCCCCAGTTCCGGGGCGGGAAGCCACGTCCCGGCGAGCAGTGCGGCCCCTGCCATGCCTTCCAGCGCACCGACCCCGCGGCGTCCGGCCGGGGTGAAGCCGAGGCGGCCGACAGGTGTGGACAGCAGGGAGCGGCCCACGAGGTGACCGGTTCCGCTGACGAGGAACATGGCGGCGAGCAGGGTCTCCACGGTGATGAGGACGGCGTTCACCGGCTTCCCCCACCCTTTCCCATCCGTCGGCGCGGCCGTCGGTAGGGGCCTGCTGCGGTCTCCATTCGTCCTCCACTATGTTCGTGCTGTGCCGTGCCGGCGGCGTTGGGTGCTGGGCCGTTGTGCGAGTGGCGAGGGCTTGGTCGTCCACGCGGCCCGGGCCATCCGGTTCATCTGCTTCGATGTGCGTGCGATGCGCACCGGGGTTCTTCGGCGCGTTGCACTTCGCCCTGCGGTCAGGGCAGGTCACGCAGGGCGGCGTAGTCGCGTTCGTACAGCCGTCGTGCCCCGCGGCGCAGCAGGGGGTTGCGGAGGGCTGGAGGGGTGGACCGGGCGCGGTCGCGCCGGTGCGTGCGCTGCTGCATGGCCTGGACGCGAGGGAGCCTGCGTCCGGCGTACCGGAGCAGGTCTGGGGGGACGTCGGCACCGTCGGCCAGTTCCTCGGCGAGAACCAGGGCGTCCTCCACGGCCATCGCGACACCCTGGGCGAGGTTGGGCGAGCTAGCATGTGCCGCGTCGCCGACGAGTACGACGCGGCCCTGTACCCAGCGCGTGCCGTTCACCTCCTGCACCGGCGTGAAGTGGGTCGTGCGGGCCGCCGGCCCGGCCAGCAGGTTCCGCACCCGCTCGTTGAACCCGGTGAACGCGGAAACCATCTCGGAAGTGTCCCCGGTGAAGTTCGGGGGAGCGGGCGCCGAGACGTCCGCGTAGCAGCAGATCCGGCCGCCGCCGACGGGATAGGCCAGGAACGTCGTGCCCCGGCCGAGCCACACCGTCCACCGGTCGATGCCGTCGGCGTCGTCGCTGAGAAACCGCCAGGCGACCTGCCCGACGTAACGAGGGACGGATGTCTTGTCGAGTAACTGGCGTACCCGTGAGCGGATCCCGTCCGCGCCCACCACCACGTCGTACCGCTCCACCACGCCGTCGTCGAACTCGACGTCCGCCTCTCTGTCCGACTGGTGCAGGCGGCTGACGGTGATGCCATGCTGCACCGGCACCGGCAACGCGCCGTACAGGGCGGCGTGCAGGTCGGCGCGCGCAATCCCCAGACAGTCGCCCACCCCTTGCCACAGCTCCGACGTGTCGATGTCGGCAATCAGCCTGCCCTGCTGGTCAAGCAACCGCTGGCCGGGAACGGGTGCCCCGAGGGCGTCCAGCCGATCGCGCAGCCCGAGGGCCTCCAGGGAACGGACGGCATTACCGGGCAGGAACAGCCCGGCGCCCTCCAAGGAAAGGCCGGGTAGGTGCTCCACCACATCGACGAGCGCGCCGCGGCGGTGCAGCGCGGCTGCGGTGGCCAGTCCGGCGATGCCGGCGCCGACCACGAGGACTCTCAGGCGAATGGGCATGCTGTCCCTCTCGACATGGGCACATCTGCGACGCCCTGCCCTACGACCGGGACCATGCCGCGGTTCACCGGAGGGGAGCGCCGGGGTGCGGCACGGGGGAGGAGCAGGTCATCTGTCGCAGTCCGCGGTTGCTCCAGCGCGACGATCCCGTCGAGGACGAAGAAACCGCTGATCCGTCCGGGCCCGGCGGACACCGCCCGGCGCGCCGGCCGTTCCCGTCCGTGCCGTGCGGCCGTCGAACCGGTGCCCGGAATTCCGCGTTGTTCCAGTGCGTGGACCCGGTTCCGCGCCCGTCCCGCCCCTGGCGCCCGGTCGGTCCCCTCCGCCCGGACACGAAGACCACCCTCTGGCCCCTTTGGTGCGGCGGCGGTGCTGTACCCGAGCGCAGGGCGGGTGCCCGCCCGCCCGGATTCGACCATGTGGAGGATGCATGCCCCCTGGACAGGATTCCGGCAGCAGTGAGCTGCCCCGAACCGAGGCGGCGGGTGACACCGGCAACCGGCCGGAAGGGGTCCGCCGCGCTGTCCCGTTGACGGCGTCGGCCGGTGATCCGGGCGATGCCTGGAACACGGCGCTGCGCTCACGCGCGAGGGCGCGCGCGGTCGCCGCCGACGGCTCGGCCGAACCGGAGCCGGCCGCGGCTGTTGTTCCGGCGCAGGGCGCCGTACGGGGTGCGGCCCTCACCGGCGTCACGGCGGCCGGCCGGACGGCTGACGAGGCAACCGCGCCCGGGACCACGGCTGAGCCCCTCGTCTCCATAGCCACCGCGACGGCGGCCGCGCCCGTCCCGGACACCACCGAGGCCGAGGCCGAAGCTGAAGCCGGGACCGACGTCGAACGGGCGGGGAGCGCGCGGACAGCGTCGGGCGGGGGCGACGGTCCCGCACCCGGCGAGGGCGACGTGGCGTCACCGGGCAGACCGAAGAAGCCGATGCTGGCGGCCGCCGGGCTGGTCGGCGCGGTCCTGCTCGCAGTGCCGTTCCTGTTGGCCGCAGGAGGCGAGGAGGGGGACAGCCGCGCGACCGCGCGGGATGGCGCCTCCCACGACCTCCTGCTGACGGACGGTGGCCCCAACGCGCAGGAGGCCGGAGCCTTCGTGGCGGAGAAGCCGGTGGACAAGCAGCCCGTGAAGTCCTCGGACGGCACGTCCGGCGGCAAGGAACCCAAAGGCGGCTCCAAGCAGGAAGCCGGATCCGGTGTGGGCCCGGACACGGACGACGCCGTCGTTACCACCACCGGCGGTGGTGACGGCGGCGACGAGGACAGCGGAAGCGGCAGCGACGAGCGCACGGACCAGGACACCGACTCCGACCAGGACAGCGACGGCGCGGCCGAGCCGAAGACGAGTGCCCTGCAGGACGCCAAGGTCACCCGGCCGGAAAGTCCCGCCAGGTACTGGGAAACCACCTCCCACAAGCTGACCAACCAGGCCACCGGCAAGTGCCTCACGAAGGACTCCGCCAGCCGTACGGTCAGGACCGGATCGTGCGGCGACACCTGGGCGCGTTACGTGGTGGGCGACGGCACATACCTGCTGAAGCACAAGGCCGCCAACCGCTGCCTCGACACCAACGGCCAGAACCTCTACGTCTCCAGCTGCACCACGAAGGACACCGGCCAGCTCTGGCGGCCGACCGTCACCGAGGGCTGCGTCGTCTCCCTGTCCAGCGTGCCCTTCGGTAAGTACCTCACCGGCTGGAACGACGGCTCCGCCAGTCTGGCGGCGTCCACCACCATCGACAAGGCGGACAAGCGCCGGTGGCGGATCCCGTCCCTGGGCGGCTGCTGATGAAGAGGAAGGTCCCCCTGCGGTTGCCGCACCTCGCGGTGGTGGCGATAGCCGCCGTACTGTGCGTGGCCGGAACCGGCACCGGCCACGCCTCTGAGGTCTACGGCACGTACGGCTCGCAGCTCGAGTGTCAGACCAAGGGCAACCAGCTGGCGCAGCAGGGCAAGTTGACCGGCTTCACCTGCCAGTACATGGGAACTCTGGGCGGCCAGCCGATCTGGATGCTCATCATCTCCTGACCGGTCGGTTCCGGTACCGGCCGCCCCCGCCCTCCGCTTCTGCCCGGGCGGGGGCGGTGCCCTCAGGCGGTGACAGCCCCGGCCGCAACGTCCTCGGGCAGCAGCAGGCGAAGGTCCTGCAGGCTGGGCGCTTCCAGCGCGCTGAGCCGCCTGGCGTGCTGGGTCATCATCGACTCCAGCAGTTGCCGTGCCAGACGGGCGTTGCCGAAGGACCGGTCCCGGGGCAGGGCGTCGACGTGCCGGCGCAGTGTCTCGGCTGTGGCGGGCGCCAGCTCGTACCCGGAGTCCGCCGCGTGCCGCTTCATGATGGAGATCAGTTCCGGTGTGGAGTAGTTGTCGAACCTGACGTGCCGGGAGAAACGTGATGCCAGGCCCGGGTTGGAGGCCAGGAACCGCTCCATCTCCCCGGTGTAGCCGGCGACGATGACCACCACCTCGTCGCGGTGGTCCTCCATCAGCTTCAGCAGCGTGTCCACCGCCTCCCTGCCGAAGTCGGAAGGGGAGTTCTCAGGGGTGAGGGTGTACGCCTCGTCGACGAACAGCACGCCGCCCATCGCCCGTTCGAACGCCTCCTTCGTCAGCTGGGCGGTGTGGCCGATGTACCGGCCGACCAGGTCCGGCCGGGCGACCTCGACCAACTGCCCCTGCGGCAGGACGCCCAGGGAGCGCAGCAGGTCCGCGTAGAGGCGGGCCACGGTGGTCTTGCCGGTGCCGGGCGGGCCGGCGAAGACGAGGTGCTGGCTGATCCTCGGCGTGGGCAGGCCGGCGGCCTTGCGCTGCCGCGCCGTGGCCAGCAGGTCGACCAGGTCTCTGACCTCGCGCTTGACGGCGGCGAGCCCGATCATCCCCTCCAGACGCTCCAGCAGTTCCTTGGCATCGGTGGCCGGCGCTGTCGCCGGCGTGGCTCCGGTGTCCTCGGGCAGCAGCAGCGACAGGTCCGCTTCGCCCGCGTCGGACACCGACGCCAGCCGGGAGGCCTGCCGGTCGATCATCTCCTCGAACACCTGCCGTGCGGCACGGCCGTTGCCGAAGGTGGCGTCCCGCGGCATCTGCTCGTACCGCAAGGCCAGTGCCTGGAGGGTCTCCGGGCTCAGGGTGTACTGGTGGGCCTCGCACATGTGCGCGGTGATCGTCACCAGTTCGTCGACGGAGTAGTTGCCGAACTCGATGGTGCGGGTGAACCGGGACGCCAGGCCCGGGTTGGCCGACAGGAAGCCCTGCATCTCCTCCGAGTAGCCGGCGGCCACCACCACGACGTCGTCGCGGTGGTCCTCCATCAGCTTCATCAGGGTGTCGATGGCCTCGCGGCCGAAGTCCGGGCCGGAACCCCTGCCGCCGGAGCTGAGGGTGTACGCCTCGTCGATGAACAGCACTCCGCCCAGGGCCTTGGTGAACGCCTCGGTGGTCTTGATGGCGGTGCCGCCGACGATCTGGGCCACGAGGTCGGCGCGGGAGACCTCCACCAGGTGCCCGGAACGCAGCACACCCAGCTCGGCCAGGATGCTGCCGTACAGGCGGGCCACGGTGGTCTTGCCGGTGCCGGGCGGTCCGGCGAAGACGATGTGGCGGCTCATCCGGGGAACGGGCATGCCCAGCCGCGCGCGGCGCTGGGCCATCTCGTTCAGGTTGACCAGGGTGCGCACCTGGGCCTTGACGTCCTGCAGGCCGATGAGTTGCTCCAGTTCGGTCAGCGGCCCTTCCGGGATCGTCTCCACGTGGCCCGCGGAGGCACCGCCGGCACCGTCTGTCCCCGGCGCCGCCCCGGCGGAGCCTTCGTCGCCGGCGGCGGGGAGCCGGTTGCCGCTGTCGAGGAGGTTTTCCACGGCCAGCCGGTCGCTTCCCTTGGTGGCCCGCAGCCCGTACCCCTTGTTGTCGCGCACGGTGCAGTTGAGGACCGAGACCGGTTCGCCGCTGTCGACGCGCACGCCGTCGCCGGTGCTGCCGGTGACCTCGCAGGAGTTCAGGGCAGTGCGGCCGCCCGCGGTCACCAGCACGCCGTGACCTGCCGAGGCCAGCACCCGGGTACGGGTCACCGTGAGGTCGGCTCCCTGGGCGACCGTGATGCCGGAGGCGCCGGCGGAGGAGATCTCGCAGTCGCGCACCGTTCCCAGGGCGTCCTGGGCGGCGGTCACACCGGACTGCGCGGACGACCGCAGCAGGCAGTCGCCGATGTAGGGGTTGCCGCCGTCGGAGATGTGCACCGCCGAACCGCCTGCCTGGTGGATCTCGCTGTCCTCCAGCCGGCCACGGCCGCTCTCCGTGACCTCGACGCCGTGACCGCGTGCGTCGGTGATGGTGACCCGGCGCAGCAGGGGGTTGGCGCCCGAGCGGATCGAGACGCCCGCCCCAGCGCAGTCGGTGACCTGGAGCAGGTCGAACTCCGCGGCGGTCTCGTCGGTCAGCCATACCGCCGCCGTGGCACTGGCGCAGTCACGCACGGCCGTGCCGTGGAACGACGGTGCCCCGGCGCCGATGCGCAGCGCCGGTGCCTGCGCCGAGGTGAAGGAGCAGTCGCGGAAGGTGCCCCTGGCCCGGTCGGTCACCACCAGGCCGCTGTCCTTGGTCCGTTCGGTGCGGCAGCGGATCAGTATCGGGTCGGTGCCGGAGGACAGTACGATGGCGGGGCCGGTGGTGTCGACGACGGACACGTCTTCTAGCGTCTGCTGCGCCTCGCTGGTGATGAACACCCCCACCGACGTGTCATGGACGGTGGTGTCGCGGACGGTGACCGCGCACCGTCCTTCCAGCGCCAGGGACGGCTTGTCGGTGGTGGTGACGTCGCACCCGGCGACTGACACCTCGGACTCGCCGTTGCACAGCAGCCCGTTGCCGCGTGCGTCGCGCAGTCGGCAGCCCCGGACGGTGGCCTGCCCCCGCTCGCTCACCACGATGCCGGAGGTGCCCACGTGTTCCACCAGGCAGTCCTCCACCACGTTGCCGGTCGGTGCGGTGATCACCACGCCGGCTCCGGCGGGGTTGGTGACGCGGCAGCTCCGCATGGCCAGCGATCCGGTCTCCCGGGCGAGGACCGCGGCCCAGCCCGAGCCGATGACGACGCAGTTGTCCAGGGCGGCCTCGCCGCGCGCCGCGTCCACCACCGGCAGGTCCTCCTGGCCGCCGCGCAGCACCAGGTCGGTGAGCATCACCGCGTCCGCGACCAGGGTGACGGCGCTGCCGCGGCGGGGGCAGATCTCGACCGTGCCCTGGTCACCGTCGGCCACGATGGTCACCCGGGTACGAATGATGAGGTTTTCCGCGTAGCGGCCCGGACGGACGCGGACCACGGCACCGGTCCGGGCCTTGGCCAACGCCTCGCCGATGGTCCGGAAGCTGCCCGGTTCCTCCGGGCAGACCGTGAGCAACTGCCGTGACACGCTCGACCTCTTCTCTCCTCGTGCCGTCTCCCGCCTTGCCCGGGGCGGCCCGCTCGCCGCGCAGCCCCGTGTGGCGGACGAGAGTGCCTCTGGTGATGGCTACGAGGGAGCGGGGGTTCCAGTTCGAGGGAGGGGACGACTTCGTGTCGCTTCGCCGCCGGTTTGAACCCAAGACCGGGCGGGGCACGTTGCCACAGGTATGCCCGTCATGTGCCGCGCCCGCACTCGCGTCCTTCGCCGCAGATACCGGCCCCGCGCCGCCGCGGTGGCTCTGTCCGCCACCGCGCTGCTGGCTGTCCCCCTGCCCGCCGCCGCCGCACCCGGTGCGGACGGTGAGGTGAGGCTGCCTCAGGTCCGCTCCCGGCTGGAACCGGACCAGCCGTGCGCGAAGGCTTCGAAGACGTCCGCCGACCGGCCGCCGTGGCCGTACCGGGCCCTCGCGCTCGACCGGGTCTGGCGACTGTCCAGGGGCGAGGGCGTCACCGTGGCGGTGGTGGACACCGGGGTCGGCGGCGCGGTGCCCGCGCTGGCCGGCCGGGTGACCGCGCTCGCCGACGCCGGGGAGGACTGCGTGGGGCACGGCACCTTCGCCGCCGGGCTCATCGGCGCCGCGCAGCTTCCCGGCGTGGGCTTCGCCGGGGTGGCGCCCCGGGTGCGGGTGCTGGCCGTGCGCGGCACCGACCTGAGAGGCGACGCCACCGCCGGCCGCGTGGCGCTGGGCATCCGGCAAGCCGCGGACGCCGGGGCCGAGGTGATCTACGTCGCGAGCGCCTTGACCACGGGCCGGGCCGAACTGACCCGGGCCGCGGCGTACGCGGCCGGCCGCGACGCGCTCGTGGTGGCCCCTGCGGTGCCCGACTCCGTCCCCGATGACGCGGACACCGGCGAGCCCATCCGCCCGCGGCCCTACTGGCCCGCGTTCGCACCGCGCGTGCTGTCCGTCGTGGACCATGGTCCGGGCGGCGCCCGGCCGCAGGAGGCGCCGGAGGTGTTCGCCGCGGACCTGGCGGCGCCCGGTGGTGCGGTGGTGAGCCTCGGGCCGCGGGGCGCGGGGCACTACATCGGCTCCGGTTCGTCGCTGGCCGCGGCTCATGTCGCCGGCGCCGCGGCCCTGCTGCGCGCCTACCACCCGCGACTGGACGCCGCCGAGGTCTCCCGCCGGCTCGTGGCGTTCGGCTACCCCGCGGACGTCCCCCAGCTCGACCCGTACGCCGCCCTCACGGCGGTACCAGCCGGTGCTCCCGGCCGCCGCCCCAACCTGGCTGACGTCACCCCGCCCGAGCGGCCCGCCACCGCCCCCCGGACCCGGGCGCTGGTGGTCGCGGCGGTGGGCACGGCGCTGGTGCTCCTGGTGGCGGCGCTGGGCGCCGTGATACCCAGGGGCCGGGCCCGGGGCTGGCGTCCCGGGGAGCGCTGGACGACGGCCGCCTCCGGCGGCGCGGCTCCGCGGACGTAGGGACCGGCGGGAGCATCGGGGCGGGGCACGGAGGGGACGAGACAGGGCGCACGCCTTCGGCCTCCCTGCCCCGTGAGCCGAAAGCACGGTAGTTGCCACATGGGCGGGCTCGTTGTCACCCCGGTCGCTGGAGCGGGTGCCTAACTACGTGGTCGGGGCGGGGCCGGGCGATGCTGCTCGATCAGGACCGGCGGGTGGTCGGCCTCACGTGAACCGCGCCAGCTGCACGGGTTACGTTCACTCCACTGCATTGGACAACGATCGGCCCATGAGCCAGACCCCCGCCACGGTGAGCACGCCCGCGGTGCTCCAACCCACCGTTCCCATCGGGTTGAGCCCCAGCATGTTGTACGCCACCATCCCATAGGGCACGGCCAGTACCAGCCAGGCCCCCAGCAGCGGGAACAACCACAACCCGAAAACGGCCAGCCACGCGGTTCCCAGCAGGATCCACCCGAGGAGCAGCCACGCTGCGGACGCCTCCTCGGAGGAGGTCAAAAAGATCTCGGTGTGGCCTTGGGTCACCATCCGGACCACTTCTTTGCGCCAGATGCGCAGCTTGGCCGGGTCTCCACGGTCCACCGCGCGATAGGTGCTCTCGTCGACGTTCAGCGACTGAGTGCGCTGCCCAAAACGTACGCTCACGCTGTAGTCGGTGGTGCACGATCTGAGCCCGCTGCTGTCCGTGGTGCACGACTCGCTCCAGTGCGTGGCGATGACCTTGCCAATGGTCTCCGCGACACAATGGTCGGCCGTCTCCCACCGTGCGCCGGCGGGACACAGGGAAGCGTTCCTCAATACCCTGACAGTCTGAGAGTGCGCTTCGACACGATCCGCACACACGACAAGCCCTGACACTGAGGCCGCGAGAATCAGCAGACGCAGAAACACAAGAGGCCCCGCGTCACGCCGCCTGGTCCAGCGCAATACCATTTGCCGCCCTCCCGCCAGGACATCGCTGACAGCCCGCTCGACCTAACCAACCTCTGCATCCCGGAAACGGAGGCAGTGGCGAGCGTCGCGGCGGCAGCCGCTCGCCGTCCAGACCGGAACGCTACGGGACATCCAGTGACAATTGAACAGGTCAGCGTGGCGCTCCGTGAGGATAGGTCTGCTTCGCCCGGGCTGGTGACAGGTACCTTGCTGCGCCAGTGACAACGACGGTGCCTCGCTCAAGGGAGTTCGCGGGTCGGCGGCACTTGGTGGCGACAACTACCGTGCTTCGGCACACCCTTGGCGCCGAACGCGTGCACTCGCCGGCCGTCCGTCCCGTCGAGGGCCTCCGGCTCCGGCCGGCGACGCTGCCGGCTGATACGGGGGCGGCTCCGGCCCGTCGATCGCTGGATCGCCAGGCCGGAGCCGCTGCTGTCGTTCTCTGCCTTGCCGGGGCACCGCCTGCCGGCCTTCAGGTCTGCCGCGCCGCCGGCCGTCCGCACAGGACGGACCCGGTCTCCGCCGGAGCGACCCGGGTGGGGCCGTGCATCCCCGTCCGGCGGAGCGGGCTGCGCGCGGCCCCGCCGGTCAGCGTGGCGCGTCGGGGTCCACGAGCGCGGTCTGGATCTGCATCGCCCTGCGGCGGGCGATGAGGACGGCTCGGCCCGGCGGGAGGATACGGCCCTTGAGGCTGCCGAACACGTACCCCTCCGACGGGGGACAGGACAGTTGCAGCGCCGGAGTGTTCATCTCCGTCAGCCGTCGCATCATGGCTTCGCCCATGCCCCTCGAGGCGCCGTTGGCGGCGCGGGTGACGATCAGGTGCAGGCCGGTCTCCCAGCCCAGCTGCAGGTGTTCGAGGAGCGGGGCGAAGGGCTGGTTCGCCACGTTGCCGCCGACCATGTCGTAGTCGTCGACGAGGACGAACAGCCGGGGTCCGGCCCACCAGTCGCAGCGCTTCATCTGGGCCGGGGCGATCTCCGGGCCGGGCATTCGGGTTCGTACCGCCCGTGCTACTCCGTCGACCAGTTCCCTGAGCCCGTCGACCGACACCGCGTGCCCCAGGCGGTACTCCTCGGGGATGTGCTCCACCAGGTCGCGGCGGTAGTCCACCACCATGATGCGGGCCTCGGCGGGCGTGTACCGCTCGGTGATGGCCCGCGTCAGCAGCCGCAGCAGGTTGGTCTTGCCGCTTTCGCTGTCGCCGACCGCGATCAGGTGCGGTGACTCGGAGAAGTCGTGCCACACCGGGGAGAGCCGCTCTTCCTCCAGGCCCAGCGGCACCCGGAAGTCGCCTTCGGGGGAGGGCAGTTCGGTGACGGGCAGCTCCGTCGGCAGCATGCGCAGCGCCGGGGCGGGCGGACCCGGCCAGTTCTCCGTCACCGCGGCGACCAGGGCGGCGAACCCCTCGGCGAGGTCGTCGGCGCTTTCCACACCGTCGATCCTCGGCAGCGCCGTCAGATAGTGCAGGTTCTCCCCGGTCAGGCCCCGGCCGGGGACGCGGGGGACGGCCGCGGCACGCCGTGAGGTGAACTCGGAGTCCACCGGGTCGCCCATCCGCAGCTCCAGGTGGGTGGCGGCCTGGTCGCGCACGGCCGAGGGCAGCTCGACCCAGCGGGCGGTCGTCGTGATCAGGTGGATGCCGTAGTTCAGACCGCGGGTGGACAGCGCGCTGAAGGTGTGGATGTGCGCGTCGAAGTCCTGCCGCACCGTCGACCAGCCGTCGATGACGAGGAAGACGTCGCCGTGCGCCTCCTCGGGAAACTCGCCGGCGGCCCGGCGGCGCCGGTAGGCGGCCATGGAGTCGATGCCGTGGGTGAGGAAGAACTGCTCCCGGTGGGACAGCAGCGCGTTGACCTCGGAGACGACGCGTCCCACCCGTTCGGTGTCAAGGCGCGGAGCGACACCGCTGACGTGCGGCAGGTCCGCCAGTCCGGCCAGGGAGCCGCCGCCGAAGTCGAGGCAGTAGAACTGCACCTCGCGCGGGGTGTGGGTGAGCGCCAGCGCGGTGATCAGCGTACGCACCAGGGTGCTCTTGCCGCTCTGTGGGCCGCCGGCGATGGCGACGTGGCCGCCGGCGCCGGACAGGTCCACCGTGAGCAGTTCGCGGATCTGGTCGAAGGGCCGGTCGACGATGCCCACTGGCACCGTCAGGTGTCCCCGGTCGGGCCAGTCGGTTGTGGTCAGGCCGTACTCGGGATCCGGGGCGAGCGGTGGCAGCAGCTGGTCGAGGGACGGGGGCGAGCCCAGCGGCGGCAGCCACACCTGGTGGGCTGGCGGCCCTGCGTCGCGCAGCCGCTGCACGGCGACCGACAGCAGCGACTCGTCGTCCTGGTCGTCCGCCGACTGGTCGGGCTGGTCGGGCTGGTCGGGGAGCTGGCGTGGTACCACCCAGTCGGCCGTCCAGGGGACGACCTGACTGGCGACCCGGGCCCGGTTGACGCCGCCGCGCCGTCGGTAGGGCCCCGACACGTAGGCGGCCCGGAAGCGGGTCAGTTCCTCCACGCCCGTCTTGAGGTAGCCGCCGCCGGGCTGGGGCGGCAGCTGGTAGGCGTCCGGCACGCCGAGGACTCCGCGGCTCTCCATGGCGGAGAAGGTGCGCAGGCCGATCCGGTAGGACAGGTGGCCCTCCAATTGGTGCACCCGGCCCTCGTCCAGGCGCTGGGAGGCGAGCAACAGGTGCACCCCGAGGCTGCGCCCGAGGCGGCCGATCATGACGAACAGCTCCATGAAGTCGCGGTGCGCGGCGAGCAGTTCGCTGAACTCGTCGACGACGACGAACAGGCTGGGCAGGGGGGCCAGTGGGGCGCCCGCTGCCCTGGCCTTCTCGTACTCCAGCGCGGAGGTGTAGTTGCCTGCGGCGCGCAGCAGCTCCTGGCGGCGCATCAGTTCGCCGTGCAGGGCGTCCTGCATCCGTGAGACCAGGGCCACCTCGTCGGCCAGGTTGGTGATCACCGCGGAGGTGTGGGGTAGTTCGTCAAGGCCGAGGAAGGTGGCGCCGCCCTTGAAGTCGACCAGGACGAAGTTCAGCACCTCCGAGGAGTTGGTCAGTGCCAGACCCAGCACCAGTGTGCGCAGCAGCTCGCTCTTGCCGGAGCCGGTGGCGCCGATCAGCATGCCGTGCGGGCCGGAGCCGCCCTGGGCGGATTCCTTGATGTCCAGCTCCACCGGGCCGCCGTCCGGGCCGACCGCGATGGGCACGCGCAGCCGGCCGCTGCCGGTGGTCCGCTCCCACAAATGTCGGGGCTCGTGCCGGTGCAGGTCGGGAATGCCCAGCAGGGTGGTCAGTTCGGTGTCGTTGGTCAGCGGCTGGGAGGAGTCCCCGCCGAGGCTGAGCCGGTAGGGCGCGAGCGTGCGGGACAGCGCCGTGGCGCTGTTCATGCCCAGGTCGTCGGGGCGGCCGAGAAAGGTCGACTGTTCCTTGCGGTCGCGGTCGGTGCGCACCAGGCTGACGGCATCCTCGGTGACCTGCAGGCGCAGCGTGGTGCGCCCGGGGCGCCAGTTGAGGCTGCCGCCCAGGTCCAGTACGACGGTGTTGCGGAAACCATGTCCGTCCAACCGGTGGCCTGCGGGGACGGGCACGCCGTCGACGACGAGCACGGTGAACGGCTCCTCCCGCCCCGGCGGCGTGTCCGGGTCGAACGGGGGCCGCTCGGTGAACTCGGCCCCCAGCAGGTTCTCAAGTTCGCCGAAGGCGGAGACGATCATCCGGGCGGGGCCGGCGCCGTCGTGCTCCTCGCGGTGCAGCACGTGCGGCAGCCACTTGGCCCACTCCCATTCGGCCCGGCGCTCGTCCGCCACGCACAGGGCGATCCACAGGTCCTCGGGGGAGTGGAAGGCGGCCAGCTGGGAGAGCATGGCACGGATCAGGCCGCGCACTTGTTCCTCGTCGCCGCGGAACAGTACCCGCGCCCAGGACCGCAGGTAGATGGCGATCGGCTGATCGGGCACCGTCGAGTAGGCGCGGATGAAGCTGCGCAGTGCGTGGGCGCTGAGCGGTTCCAGGTCCTCGACCGGATTGGTGGACATCGGGGCCAACCGCAGGCCCAGCTTCTGCTCGCCGACCGCGAGGCGCACCTCGCTGAAGTCCTCGTCGGTGGCCCGGCGTTCCCACAGGCGTGAGGTGCGTACCACCGTCGGCAGGACGACGGGGGCCGGGTGCCGCCAGGCCAGGGCCCGCTGCTGGTCGGCGACGGCGCCGCGTACCTTGCGCCTGATCTGGGACAGATATCGCAGGTAGTCCCGGCGTTCTCCCTTGAGTCGTTGCTTGCGCTCACTGGCGCGGCGCATGAACTGGCCGATCATCATGGCCGCGGCGGACAGCACCATCAGGCCGATGGCCAGGTACATGAAGCCCCCGACCGCGCCGGGCCGGATGAACATCAGCATCATCGACACCGACATCAGCGCGGTGGGCAGGTAGTTCCACACCGCTGAGCTGTCCGGCACCATCTCGGCCAGCAGGGGTGGTTCCTGCAGGCTCAGTTCGCCCTCGGGCATGTCGGGACCGCGGCGGCGGGCTGGTCTGCGGAACAGGACCACACTCAACGGTGCATCTCCTTCACGACGTCGGTGTCCGGTGCGCGAGGCCCGGCCGCGATGGTGGGGCCGGCGGGATCACGCTGCTGCGGTGGCGGGGCGCGACGCGGTTGGGGCGCGCACCGGACGGCGTCCGGAACGAAGTTGATTTCCGCCGCTGTCGAACCGCGGCGTCCGTACGCCCGTTCTCCCCAGCAGATGGCAATGGGAGAAGAGCACCGGCTCTGGCAGGCCGGTCCGCACACCCGATCGGCGATGCGTACCGCATATTACGCATACCAGGCGAACATCGACACTTTGGATCTCATGAACCACAGGAAGGGCAGGGGCCAGCCTTTATGACGGACAGTCAGGCACCGGTGCTGTGCCACCTCACTGTGCGCGCCCCGGCCAAGAGCATCGACCTGTCGGTCCCCGAGGACATCCCCGTGGCCGACCTGCTGCCGGTCCTGCTGCGCTACTGCGGAGAGGACACGGAGGAGGCCGGCCCCGATCACGGCGGCTGGGTGCTCCAGCGGCTGGGCGGGGCGCCGCTGGACGAGGAGGCCCCGCTGGAGACGCTGGGCGTGCGCGACGGCGAGACCCTGCACTTGCGGCCACGGGCCGAGACCATGCCCGAGGTCCACTTGGACGATCTGGTGGACGGCATCGCCACCACCATGCAGCAGCGTCCGCACGGATGGTCGCCCCCGGCGAGCCGCCGACTGCTGCTCGGCATGGCGGTGACCGCACTGACCGCGGGCCTGGTCATGCTGGCCCTGCCAGGCTCCGGTGCCCTCGCCCGCGCCGTGGCGGCCACCGCGGCGGGCCTGTTGCTGGTCGCCGGGGCAGGCGCCGCCAGCCGCGCGGTGGGCGACGCCGGCGCGGGCGCGGTCCTGGGCTGCATGGCCGTGCCCTATCTCGCCCTGGCGGGCTGGCTGCTGCCGGGCGGCACCCTGGCGGGGCCGTTCGTCTGGGAGGTAGCCGGGGCCCGGCTGCTGGCCGCCTCGGCTGCCTCCGCCGGCGCCGCGGTCCTGGCCCTGGCCGCCGTGGCCGCGTACGCGGCGCTCTACCTCGGCCTGGGAGTGGTGGCCGTCGCCGGTGCGCTCACCGGTGCTCTCATGCTTTTCGCCGATCTGCCGGCACGGGACTGCGCGGGCATCGTCGCCCTGGTGGCGGTGGTGTTCGGGGCCTTCGTGCCGTCGCTGGCGTTCCGGCTGTCGGGACTGCGCATGCCGCCGCTGCCCACGAACGCTGAACAGCTCCAGGAGGGCATCGAGCCCTATCCCACCTCGGAGGTGGCGACGCGCTCGGTGCTGGCCGACGGCTGGATGACGGCGCTGTACGGGGCGGCCGGCGCCATCTGCGCCGCCTGCCTGACGTTGCTGGCGGACCGGCCGAGGGCGCCCGAGGTGTGGATCACGGTGGCGCTGTCGCTGCTGCTGCTGTTGCACGCCCGGGGGCTGGGCAACGTCTGGCAGCGCCTGTCGCTGACCGTCCCCGGAGTCCTCGGGGTGGTCCTGCTGGCGCTGGTCGGCGGACTGGCCCTGGGCCCCGGCGGACGGCTGATGCTGGCCGCGGGTCTGCTCGCCACGACGGCCGCGCTGGCCATCGCGTCCTGGACGGTGCCCGGCCGCCGGATGGTGCCGTACTGGGGCCGCGCCGCCGAACTGCTGCACTCGCTCACGGCCATCAGCCTGCTCCCGCTCACCCTGTGGGGACTGGGCGTCTACGGCGCGCTGCGCTCCATCAACGGGTGACCCGGGAGTCGGACGACGATGCAGAACAAGAGGGACCAGGTCCAGGCTCACATGTTCGTCGTGGGACGCCTGACCTCCAGCATGCTCAGAGCCGATCCGGACGCTCCGGAGAGCCCACAGGGCCGTACCAATCGCGGCACGGCCGTCGGCGTGCTCATCGCCATCATCATCTGCGCGGGCGCCTTCGTCCTCGGGTTGATCAAGCCCGGCGCGAAAACGACGTGGCGCACCCCCGGCACCCTGGTCGTCAACAAGGACACCGGTTCCCGGTACCTGTACCTGGAGGGTCGGCTGCACCCTGTGCGGAACTACGCCTCCGCACGCCTGCTGGTGGGCGCGGACATGAAGACCACCGCGGTCGGATCGGCGTCGTTGCGTGGTGTCCCGCACGGTCCGCCGGTGGGCCTGCCCGGCGCGCCCGATGCCCTGCCGTCCGCCGGTGAACTGGCGGCGGGCCCCTGGCACGTGTGCTCCCGGCCCGCGAACGGCACCGGCACCACGGCCGCCCGCCAGGACGCCACCACCACGCTCGCCGTGGGCACCGACACCGCCGGCCGGGTCCTGGGCGACGACGAGGCACTGCTGGTGACCGGCCCCGACCGGACCACCCAGTACCTCGTGTGGCAGGGAAACCGGCTGCGCCTAGACCGCGCCACGAACGTTGCCGAGGCGCTGGGGTACGGCTCCACCGTCCCGTTGCAGATCTCGGCGTCCTTCCTCTCCGCCCTGCAGGCCGGGCCCGACCTCGAACCCGTTCCGGTACCGGGCCGCGGCAAGCCCGGCCCGCAACTCGGCGGACACCCCACCAAGGTGGGCCAGGTCTTCCGGGTCACGGTTCCCGGATCGGCCCCTCAGATGCACCTGCTGCGCCAGGACGGGCTGGTCCCGCTGACCGACACGGCCGCCGCGCTGCTGCTCGGCGACCCGGCCACCCGCACGTCGGCATACGGGGGCGGCACTACGGTCGTACGGCAGATCGGGGCCGACGCCCTGACCGGGAACCTGGCGGCCGGCACCGATGGAGCCGTCCTCGGAACCGGCCTTCCTCCCTCGCCCCCCAAGCTGGCGGAAGTGGCCGGCCAATGGGTGCCGTGCGTGCGCATCCAGCCGGGGCGAGACGGTACGCGGATGCGGGTGACCCTGGCCGAGGACGGTTCGCTGGGCCCGGTCGCGCAGCCTCCCCGCGAAGGGCTGGTCCCGGCCTGCCTGCCAGTGGACCGAATCACCGTGCCCGCGGGCGGTGGGGCGCTGGTGCACGTGCTCGGCGCCGGCGGCGCCGACGTGGGGAGCACCGCCTACCTGGTGACGGACACCGGAATGAAGTACCGGGTACGCGACGCCGAGGCGATGCAGGCGCTCGGCTACGCGGGAGCCGAACCGCGGCCCCTACCCGCGCTGCTCCTGGCGATGCTGCCCACCGGACCCGACCTGAGCACACAGGCCGCGCTGTCGGGCAAGGGCGGGTCGAGCGCCCCGCGCTGCGCGGAGAGAGGTGCGCCAGGCACCGAATAAAAAAGACCACCCATCCTGCCGACGCCGGACCGAAATGGTTCGGGTGCATACCGAGAGAAAGGAAGAGAGATGCCCGACACGGGTGTACAGCAGTCAAATGTGAGGGATCTGCAGGCCGCTGTCAACGCGCTCAACATGGCGGACGAGGGCGTGACCCGGATCAGGGCCGACGTCGATGCGACGCGGCATGACCTCGCCTCCCACTACACAGGCTCCGACGGCGAGCGGTTCGGTGGGCTCGTCGAAAAGTGGCAGGGACAGGCACAGAGGATCCAGGACGCGGTGCGCGCGCTGCGGAGTCAGCTGGAGGAGGGTATCCGGCAGAAGCAGCAGGAGCAGGGCGCCAACGTCGACGCGATCAGCGAGCGTTCCGCCCGCTCCGACGCGGTGTTCGACGAGATGATCGGCGGGCGCTGAGCGACCGTCGCGTCCCGCACCACCGTAAACAGCCCCGACCGACTTCATAGAGGCGAGGAGTCACGCATGCCCGATTACACAGACGGCATCATTCATATCGAATACGCGCACACCGCGAACGCCGCCGACAATCTCATGACGCAGACCGTCGCGATCGAGACCACTCTCGACAACCTGGAGATGGAGCTTCAGGCGCTCATCACCTGGCTGGGTGAGGACAAAATCGAATACGAAACGCAGCAGAAGAGGTGGGACAGCGCAGTCCGCGCCATGGGGCAGATCCTGAAGGACAACAGCCACCTGCTCGAGGAGATCGCCGCCAATTACAAGCGGAACGAACAGCGGCTCGCCGACGCGTTCAGGGACCTGCCCATTTGAGCCAATCGGACGGGGGAGGACATCGGACGCCGCAGACCCGGCCCCGCCAGTGCCTGCGGCGTCCGCCGTCGCAGCCCGGTAAGTCCCTTGCCCACGCATGCGAACAGCTCCGGGGGCCTTGAAGCGCAAGAAGGACAGGTGTGAGCCATGCCGAACGACCAGGAGACCGTCCACCTGGACCGCAAGTGGCTGGAGCGGTTCCTCAACGACGAAGTGATCCCCTTCCGCCAGAAGCTGGAAGCGTTGCTGGAGGACGATCCGAGTACGGGCATACCGTCAATGTGGAAGCTCATCGGTGGAGTGGTCGATCCCGAAACCCTCGATGAGGTCAAACCGCTGGCCATCGGCCAACTGGCGGGGGACGACAGATACGCCGGAAAGTCCCTGAACGACAAGGTGCGCATGTCGGCGCAGAGCATCCACGAGACGGTGAAGCAACAGGTGGAGCTCTTTAAAGCCGTCGAGGTGAACATCCGCCAGGTCATCGACGAGCTTTTCGACACCCAGAACCAGTCGCTGGCGAAGATCGACGGCAGGGACTTCCTCGACCAGCTTGAGGACGTCCAGGACATTATCAACAGCTCCGGCGGCCCGGACGCGACGAAGTAGCAGGAAAAGAGAACCCGCGTGCCGAATGAAGACGAGCAAGGCCCCCCGGACCCCTGGCGGGAAGTCGTCACCGACATGACCGGGTACAAGGTTCCGGAGCGGACGGAGGTCTTCACCAGCCTTGAGGGAAATGACGGTATCCCGCTCATGCTGGTGGAGATTACCAAGGTTCCCGAGGACGAGTTCCCGGGCAATATTGGATGGCGCGCGGACAACACGGACTACGTTTTCCCATTTCACCGCAGGAACGGCGACAGCCTCGACTACTACAAGGCCCGCATATCTTTCCTGGGAACCTTGACCGTCAAGGACTCCACGGGCAAGGAAGAGGTCGTGGTTCCCGATGGTGTCACGCCGGGTGGTTCGTTCCGCAGTCATCTGGGAAAGCATCTCGGCAGCGCGGGGGAATGGGACAACATAAAGCTGTACCAGTACATCTACGGCTCCGGTATAGCCCTGACCGATTTGGTGACCAAGCCGGAGGGGACGAGGGGCACCTCCTGGGGCGGGGAGACGGTCCTCCCGCACGACCAGGTGAAGCTCAGCACTTTCGACAGGGCGGGCGAGGCCTTCGACCGGGTCGCGCACTCCTTCCACCAGCACTCGGAGCAGTTGAAGCGGTGGGAGGAGTCGCTGGGCAAGGAGGACGCGGCTTGGCTTGGTCAGGCCGCGGGCGTATTCCGCGACCTGATCCACCACCTGAACCGCAGCTACGAGAAGTTCGCCACCGACCTGCGGGTCACCAGCGGCCGCTCCGTCCAGGCCGAGAACCTGCACCTGGCGAAGGACGAACTCCGCGACAACGCCTTCGACATGTGGTCCGCCTGGCTCACGTGGCACGTCACCGACGGCCATCCGCTCAACTGGCTGCGCAAACTCATCGACAACATCTTCATGCGGTCCCTGAGCACCAATCTCGGTGCCGTCGGGTACCGCGCAGTGCAACAGCAAGACCTCTATCCGAACGCGCCCGAGTCCTCCAGCAGCATCGAGCCGTACGCCTACAGTTTCTTCTCCGAGGACGCCGTCGACGCCGAAGGCAACAACTATGGGCCGCTGCACGAACTGAGCACGTGGAAGGCGATCGGCAAGCGCGCCATCCAGCAGTGGGAAGAGTCCATCGACAGGGCTCTCGTCCCCCCTGCGCAGCGGGCGAACGCCTCGATCTTCAACACGTGGAACAACATCGGGACCTTCCCCGAGATCCGCACTAAGAGCTACAACGCCGAGAACGAACTCAACAAGGACAAGGCGGAGAAGGACGAGGAGGAGAACCGCCGGCGGCTCGAGGAGCAGGAGCGGCGGGAGCGTGAGGCGCTGGAGCGGTACGAGCGGGACAAGGAGGAGGCCGCCCGCCGGCAGCGGGAGGCCGAGGAGGAGGCCGCTCGCAGGGAGAAGGAGGCGCTGGAGCGGTACGAGCGGGACAAGCGCGAGGCGGCTGAGAAGGAGGCCGCCGCCAAGGCGGAGGCCGAGCGCCGGGAGAAGGAGGCCAAGGAGGAGGCCGCCCGCCGGGAGAAGGAGGCGCTGGAGCGGTACGAGCGGGACAAGCGCGAGGCGGCTGAGAAGGAGGCCGCCGCCAAGGCGGAGGCCGAGCGCAAGGAGGCGGAGGCCAAGGCGGAAGCCGCCCGCAAGGAGGCCGAGGCCAGGGCGGAGGCCGAGCGCCGGGAGAAGGAGGCCAAGGAGGAGGCCGCCCGCCGGGAGAAGGAGGCGCTGGAGCGGTACGAGCGGGACAAGCGCGAGGCGGCTGAGAAGGAGGCCGCCGCCAAGGCGGAGGCCGAGCGCAAGGAGGCCGAGGCCAGGGCGGAGGCCGAGCGCCAGGAGAAGGAGGCCAAGGAGGAGGCCGCCCGCCGGGAGGCCGAGCAGCAGAAGCGTTACGAGGAACAGCGCCAGGAGCAGCAGCAACAGGCCTACCTCGCCCGGCTCGACGCGGACCGCCGGGAGAAGGAGGCCAAGGCCGAGCGGGAGCAGGCCAAGGCGGAAGCCGAGCAGAAGGAGGCGGAGGCCAAGGCCGAACGGGAGCAGGAGAAGGCCGAGGCCGAGCAGAAAGAGGCCGAGGCCAAGGCGGAGGCGGAACGCAAGGAGGCCGAGGCCAAGGCGGAGGCGGCCCGCCGGGAAGCGGAGGCCGAGCGCAAGGAGGCGGAGGCCAAGGCGGAGGCGGAACGCAAGGAGGCGGAGGCTAAGGCGGAAGCGGAACGCAAGGAGAAGGAGGCCAAGGCGGAGGCCGCCCGCCGCGAGGCCGAGCAGCAGAAGCTTTACGGGGAGCAGAAGGCGGAGGCCGAGCGCAAGGAGGCGGAGGCCAAGGCGGAACAGGAACGCAAGGAGGCCGAGGCCAAGGCGGAGGCGGAACGCAAGGAGGCGGAGGCCAAGGCGGAGGCGGAACGCAAGGAGGCCGAGGCCAAGGCCGAGGCCGCCCGCCGGGAGGCGGAGCAGCAAAGGCGCTACGAGGAGCAGAAGGCGGAGGCCGAGCGCAAGGAGACCGAGGCCAAGGCCGAGGCCCAGCGCCGGGAGGCCGAGCAGCAAAGACGCTACGAGGAGCAGAAGGCGGAGGCCGAGCGCAAGGAGACCGAGGCCAGGCAGGCGTACGACCAGGCCCGGCAGGAGATCGGGCAGCCGCTCACCACGCCCAACGGCCCCAGCGGTTCTCTCGTGTCGGACCCCTTCGGCGGTGGCCCGCTGACCGATACCGGGACCGGCACCGCCCAGGTCAACGACGACGGCTCCATCACCACGCTCTACCCCGACGGCACCAGCACGACCGTCGGCCCGGACGGCGACACCGTGACCACGGTGCGCTCCGACGGCAGTACGGACACCGTCGAGCTGGACGACGGCGACCTGATCTACAACCCCGACGGCAGCGTCTCCTCGGTCAACGAGGCAGGCTCCCTCGTCACGGACCATCGCGACGGCACCTCGACGGTCGTCGACCCTGACGACAGGACCCTCACCACCGTCTACCCCGACGGCACTACCGTCACCGACCCGCTCACCGCCTCCCCCCACGGGTCCTCCCAGGGCTTCTCCCAGGGTTCCTCCACCGGCCGCACCGCCTGGAACTCGCCCTCCCCGTACGAGGAGGAGCTGTACGACCCCTACAGCGACCCCCTGGCCCCGCCCGCCTCGCTGCACAGCGCCTCGGACCCCACGGGCGGCCAGCACACCGGCGGCTCCCCGATGATGCCGGGCATGATGCCGCCCCGGGTGGGCGTCGTGGGGGGTGAGAGCGGCTCCAACGGAGAGCGCTCCCGCAACGTGATCAACGGCGACATCGTCACGGGTCGGCCTCGTCACCTGTCCTCCGGCGTGTACGACGAGGAGGTCGGAGCACCGCAGCGCGGTACCACCACCGGCTCCCCGATGCCGCCGATGATGCCGCCCATGGGTGGCGCGCCCCCGCAGCAGGGCGGCGACCGCGGTGACCGCGAACGCTCCGCCTGGGTCTCCGAGGAGGAGGACGTCTGGGGCACCGACGAGGGAGGCGCCCCGGCGGTGATCGGCCGATGACACGGCAGGTGAACCGGAACCGTCCGCGCCGCGTTGTCGCGGATGAGAGGAGGACGCAGTGAAGGAGACGCTGGAACAGCAGATCGCCCGTATGGAGGCCGAGTACGAGGCGGTGCGGGCGGCCACGGTACAGGTCGAGAACGAACTGCTGGCCTCCAAGGAGACCGCGGTATCGCGGGACCGCACCGTGGAGGTCACGGTCGGCCCCCAGGGCAACCTGACCGCGGTGAAGTTCCTCGACGGCAAGCACCGCACCATGAGCGCCACCGCCCTGTCCGCGGCAGTGCTGGAGGCGGCGGAGAAGGCCCGTGAGCGCATGACCCGCAGGGTCGCCGACACGTTCCAGGGGCTGGCCCAGAGTATGCCCGGGCTGGGCGGCGGGCTGGACCTGGACCTGGACCGGCTTTTGGGCCTGTCGGCCGACGGACGGGGCGTCCCGGCGAAGCGGCCGGCCAGGCCGCTGCACGACGAACTGCACGAGGACTAGGACAAGACCCGGGACCGGGACACGCGCACACGACAACAGGAGGAAAGGTGCCGGACAGCGGGTCGTACCACAGTGACAGAGCGCGGCAGAAGAGGGCCCAGGAGGCGATCCAGTCGGTCGTCGAGGGCTTCCGCGGAGTGCTGACCGACTTCGGGGACGGTTACGAGCCGATATCGGACTGGATGGGGTGGACCGACGGCTTCGCCCGGCAGATGCAGGCGCAGAAGTTCGACCGGAGTGTGACCGACACGCTCAAGCCCCTGGTGGAGGCCGTCGAGGGCGCGTGGTTCCAGGCCGTGGAAGTGGGCAAGCAAACGGAGCTTCCGGTCCATGACGCGGTGGACGACATCGTGAGAACCGGTCTGGAACAGGAACAGTGGCTGTCCGGCACCGGCTTCGGCAACGACTCGGACACCAGGAAGAACTGAGTTGGTCTACATACCTCCCGCTCTCGACGAGTTCTTCCTCGTCGTGCTCGGCGAACGCCCCCTGCAGGCCAACTCCGACAAGGCGCTGCAGTTCGCGCGCCTGCTCGAGGAGACGGCGGAGCGCCTGCTCGTGGTGGCCGAGGGCATGCGGGAGGCCCAGCAGCACACCCAGGAAGCGTTGCCCGAGCAGGCGGCAGGCCAGTTCTCCTCGCTGCTGGGGCTGTTCACCGGCGACGACAACAACGGGTATCTGCGGCAGTTCCACGACGAACTGCAACGAATGAAGGAGCAGATAGCCGACATCTCGATGTCCATCGAGGAGTCCCACCGGGAGATCATCACCGAGGGTTTCATCGCCTTGGCGGAGATCGCGTTCCTCGCCGCGACGGTGTTCTTCAGCGCCGGACTGTCCGCAGCCAAGATCGCCCTGGTGAAACTGGGGTTCCGGCTGCGGGTGATGCGCATCCTCAGCATGCTGTCCCTGCTCGGACTACTGACGCAGCCGATCACCGAGGGCCTGCAGGAGATGCTCACCGGGCTGGCCGTGCAGTTGTCGTCAATGTTCATCAACCCGCCGGACCGCAGGCGGACCCGCATCGACGGCGACTCGCTGGCCCGGGACTTCGTCGCCGGTTTCCTCATGGGCGGATTCGGCGACATCCTCAAACGCGCGTTCAACCCGGTGGTTCATGTCTTCAAGGACTTCGGGAAGTGGCCGCACAAGTTCGCGGACAACGTCAGCGCGTTCGGCACCGGCGGGTTGGGCGAGGGCGGGGCGGAGTTCTTCACCAACGGCTTGTTCGACGGCAAGTGGCAGGTCGACGGCGACACGCTGCTCGGCGGCGGTGCCAGCAATGTGGTGATGCAGAACCTCGGTGGCTTCACCCTGCATGCCAGCCAGTGGCTCAAGAATCTCCCGGACAGCTTCAAGAACGTCCCGTCCCCGGGCCCGGCCGGCACCGGCCCGCACGGCAACAACGTCGGACCGGCCGCCGGTGGGGGCACCGCGGTGGGTCTGAGCGGTGGCCTGCCGGCCTCGCACCTGAACGGCCCGAACCTGCCCTCCCTCACTTCGCCGTCGGGCGCTGTCAACCTCTCCCACGAGGTCGCCGGCCCGCCGGCCTCGCAGAGCCCGCCCGTCTTCAAGGACCAGGTCCAGCAGGAGTTCCCCCAGCATCCGACACCCCCGCCCACCGGCATGGTCAACACCGTCGGCGGCCCCTTTACCGGCACCGATACGACCACGGCCGACCGGCCGCCGCTGACCCCGCTCGGGCCGCCCCCGGCGCTGGTGTCGCCCAAGCCGGTGCAGCCCTACCCGTCCACCCGTTTCGCCCTCGACAGCGACGACCCCGCCGACCTGTTCCGTACTCCCGCCGAGGGCACGGGGTCGACCGGGGGAAGCGGTGACACCACGGGCTTCTTGAACACCAACGGTGCCGGAAACACCACAGGCATCGGGAACCCGACCGGTACCGGGAACACGATCGGTGCCGGGAACACCGCGGGCACCAGCAACACCACGGCACCCATCACCGGCAGGGGCTCCGGCACCACCATCGGTTCCGGTACGGGAACCACAACCGGAACCGGGAGCGGAACCGGCTTCGGCGGCGCCGACGCGGGAGTCTTCAAGGCACCTGTCACCACCGGGAGTCCGACGGCCACCAACCCTTACGAGTTCCTCCCGGCCGACGACGGCCTCATGCCGCCCACGGACGTCACCGACCCCTTCTCGGCCACGGACGACGGTCTCGCCCCCGAGCTTCTCACCACCGGTCCCCAGAACGTGCCCGCCACCACCCCCCACGCTCCGCCGGCCACCGGCGGCTCCCTCACCGATGCTCCGGCCACCGGCAGCCGCGGCGTCCCCACCGTCGGCGGCGCCACCGGCACCGGCGGGGCGGGAGCCTCCTCCGGCTCCGGCATCGGTACCGGCACTGGGCAGTCCCCGGCCACGGGACAGGCGCCCACCGGGCAGAACGGCCAGGCACCCGCCCAGGACGGGAACGAGACGGCACCGCCCCGCCACGAGGATGCCCGCGCCCCCGAGTCGGCGCCGACCCCTTCCGCTGCCGGCGATCCCGCCGCGTCGCCGAACTGGGCCGAGACCCGGGAGCGGACTCCGGCGGTGCGCCAGGAACACACCTGGCAGTCACCGGTCGCGGTGGACCCCTTTGCCGCAGACGACGTCCAGCCGGAGATGCTGCCGGTGCACTCCGCCTTCGACATCCGCCGGATGGCGGTCGACGGCCAGCCGGTCACCGACCTGACCATGACGGTGGACCTCGTCAGCGACCAGCCGGTGCCGCGGCCGGAACTGGAGGCGATATGGCAGCGCATCGACGAGGGCGTGGAGCAACTCAACGCCGCCGGGCACCGCACGCCCGCCGGTGACCGCCTGCACCTGACGGTGACCCCCGCCGTGCCCGGCACGGAGCCGCACATCACGGCCCGCCTGGTCGACCCCGCATCCGGCCAGGAGATGACCCACCATGTCTGGCACACCGACGCCTCCGCGGAGGACTACGCCTACGAGATCGGCAGGCTCGCCGGACTGATCTTCTCCTCCAACCCGCTCAAGCATCCGCTGTTCCGCCCGGAGGTCATCGACAGCTACCACGTGGAACCTCCCACCCCGCTGCCCACCAGCGGCAGCGTCCCCGCTGGCATAGCGGCCGACGAGGACACGGCCGGCACGACACCGGTCGACCTGTCAGTCCTGTCGGGTGATGTGTTCCAGGCCCTGAGTGCCGAGGCAGACGGTGACCCGCGGCCGGCATCCCTTTCGCAGGCGGACGTACCGTCTGTCCTGCCTGCCTCCGTGCTCACCACAGAGGGGGCGGACGTATCCGCCCCAGCGCCGCGACAGGTCACCGCCACCGGCTCCGAGCCGACCGAAGCGGATGAGCTGCCGGAGGCGGCCGTGCCCAGCCCGGACGACGACGAGGTGCCAGGCGACTGGCGGCGCGACCCGGCCACCCACCTGCCGCGTATGTCACCGCAGGCCCGCGAGGCGGCGCTGACATACGCCTCGCCTGCCGACTTGGACTGGCTGGCGGACGATGCGCTGGTGCGGCGGTCGCTGCGCGTCTCACTGCCTGCGGGAGAGTTCGCTCAGGTCGCCGCCCACCTGATGGTGCGGGTGCCACAGTCGGTGGAGCGCCCCGTGTCCGCGCGGCGCGCTGTGCTGGCGCAGCTGACGCGGATGCTGGCCGACCCGCAGGCGGCGGAGCGACTGCTGGCGAGCGGTGTCCGGGTGACGGTGGTGCCGCGTCAGGAGGCGATGACCTCGTTGTCGCCCTTCCGGCACCTGCGCGGCCGCAAGGTGCCGGGAGGCGGGAACCGGGACCGTGTCTGGGACGACGTGCGCGGCACGGGCGGCATGGCGCAGACCGCGGTCACCGAGGAGAACCTGCTCGGTGAGACCGGCGTCGTCGGCGACCGCGCCGAGTACGCCGACGGCTACTCGATCACCACCCACGAGTTCGCGCACACCCTCTACGAGTACGCGTTGAACGACGAGGAGCGCCGCGCGGTCGGGGCGTCCTACCAGCGGAAGCGGGCCGCCGGCGACGGTGTGCAGTGGCCGGACGGCCCGCGCCGGGATCTGAACGGCCGCGCCGTGGACAACTACTCCGCCACCAGCGCCGGCGAGTACTTCGCCCAGGCCGTCAACGCCTACCTGGGCACCAACACCGGCACCGACCCGTACACGGGCAGGCCGCGCAACAACGGCGCGGCCTGGGTCCGCGACCACGAACCGGCGCTCACGCCGATCCTGGAGCGGCTTTTCGGCAGTGAGCCGGCCGGCACTGAACCGGCCAACCCGGTCCATGCCACCGCGACGGAGAACGACGCCTACGACGCCTACCGGGCATTGTGGGACCGGGTCGAGAACGACCCTGCTCCCCGCCCGCACGCCCTCGCACCGGCTCTCCGGGACCCGGCCGACGCCCCCGCGCCGTCGCCGGACACCGGCCGGGGGGCTGCACCGCCGCCCGGGGAGCCGGGGTCGCTGATGGACGTCGACGGGCTGAGCGACACCGACGCGCCGTACGTCATGGATTCCGACTACGACCCGATGGCTCTGGGCAGTTCCGACGGGTCGCCGGCCGGATCGGGCAGCACGACGACCCCGGACGACACCCCGTCCGGTCCGGGGGCGCGGGCCGCTGATGCCGACGGACCCCATCACCAGGCTCCCCCGCCGGGGATGCCCCCCGCGGGGGCCCGCGGACCCGACGTGTCGGCTCTGGCGGCGAGCGCGTTCGGCGACGACACCCTGGCCGAGTTCCCGGCCGACGACGAGCGGACCGTCTTCCTGGACGCCGCCGCCCTGGTCCGGCAGCTGTTCCCACAGGTGAGCGGCGCGCAGGCAGCCCGGTGGGAGCGCGCCCTCGGCGCGCTGGACGCCGCACGGCTGGCGGACGAGCGTTTCTCCGCCGGTCCACTGGACCTGGACCGGCTGGCACGGACCATCCTGCGGCTGGACCACGACGCGCCGGTGGACTCGGAACGGCACCGCGACCTGCTGCGCCTGGTCGCCGAGGCCCACGACGCGGGGCGGGCGCACAGCGTCCCGGCACTGGATGCCTACCACCTGGAACACCGCCTGGGCGTACTCGACGCCCAGGACGTCGTCGACACCCCGCAAGGCCCGGTCCGGGTACGGAACTGGTCGGGTGAGCCGCTGCCGGGACTGGACCTGACGTCGGTGGGAACGGTCGACGACAAGGGCCGGCTGATCGTCCGGCCCGCCCCCTGGACGGGACACCAGGTGTACCCGCTACTGGGCATGGAGGGGTCCGGTGCCGACGGGCTGCTGGTCACCACCCCGGCCGGCCGCGTGGTGCGGGTGGATGCGCCGACGGTGCGGGAACTACTGCGCCACGACCGGTGGCGGCCCCAGGACGCACAGGTACTCACCGACGTGTCGGTGGCCGGACACGGCCCGGAACTGCCCCGGACGCTCGCCGAGGGCACCGGTGAGCGGGCGTGGGCGCCGACGGGCACGGTACGGCCGACCGGCCGGAAGAACTCCCCGTATCAGGTGCTGGCCTTCCAGCACCTGCCCGGGAGGCCGGCCGGTCAGTGGGTTCCCGGTGACCCCTGGTTCGGTTCCACGGCGAAGCGGGGTCCCGGCGCGATGGTCACCGTCACGGGTGAGGTGATCCCGGACTCGGCGGTACTGGAACACACCCTGGTGGGCTTCGGCGGCCGGCGGACCACCGGACACACCTCGTTCGACTGGCAGGACATGGCCGAGCGCGAAGCGGCCTACCAGGCGGTGGACACCGTGCAGCAGGCGGCGCCGGTCGACAAGAAGGACATGAAACGCCGGGGCAGGCCGCGCCCGCTGCCCCGCCGCCAGAGCGACTACTACTTCGTCGGACACCGCGACCAGGACGGCTACCAGCACGTCGTCCGGGAAACTGCCGAAGGCGCACCCGCGCTGCGCACCGTCACGGTCAGCGCCAAGGAAACCGTGGGTCGGCTGATGCGGCGTGCCAGTTTCAGCGGGCTGCGGCCGGGGGCGGCGGTGCACAGCGGGTTCTGCGGGGCGAAGACCGAGCAGTGGTGGCGGACGCAGGACCGGCTGCTGGTCGATCACCCGGTGGAGGAGATGGCCACCGAGGCCGGCCGCCGGTGGTTCGAGGACACCGCCGACGTGGCGGTGATGCCAGGCGTCCTGCTGGAGGCCGAGGACGACATCGACCGTCCCACCGCGCAGTACCGCGAGTACTGGCCCCGTCCCCGCGCGGAGGAGCTGGATCGTCTGCTGGCGGTCTCGGGTCTTGTCGTGGAGGGGGAGAGCCGGGATGAACTGCATCGGCGGGTCAGCAGTTGGGTGCGGGCCATCCGCTGGGACGCGGACCTGGGGCTGGCCGCGGAAGGCGATTCGGACTGGACCGACCCCTCGGTGCTGCGCACCGGTGAGGACTACCTGGAGCTGATCCGTGGGTTCGGCGCGCTGGAGACCCTGCGGCTGGCCGATGCCGCCGCCAGCGGTGAGCGGCCCGGCCCGCTCACCGCGTCCGAACTGGCCGACCTCCTGAGCCGACACCGGATTCGTACAGGCGCCGTCGCACCCGACCTGAGGAGGCTGCTGGCCGACGCGGCCCAGTTCACGCTGGCCGACCCGGGCACCGCCACCCTGACCGCCTTCCTCCCGCCCCTCGACGACCTCGGCGTGCAGGAGCCGGGTGTCGACACCGTGCAGGCGCCGGCCGTCAACGCCGCACAGCAGCCGGTCGTCGACACCCCGCCAGAACCGGTCGTCAACGCCGCACATCAGCCGGTCGTCGACACCGTGCTGGAAGAAGACGACGGCGACCTGCCCACCCTCATCGGCTTCGACGCTGACGGCGAGGCCGTGGAGCTGGCCTGGACGGACATCGTCGCCTCCCCGTGGTACCAGCAACTGCACCCCGCGCACCGTCGGCGGCTGCGGTCCGTCGAGGACTACACCGTGCTAACGGATGCCCTTGAGGAGACCCGCAACACTGTCGTCGCCGCCGTCGACGGCGGCGCCGGTCAGCACGACGTGCGCTTCCTCGCCGACGCCCTGGCCCTCAGGGCCAACGTCAGCGCCTACGACCCGGCCATGTACCCGGTCCTGGACCAGATGCTGGGACAGGCGGCGGACGCGGGGAACCTGTCATTGGCCGCCGACTCGGTCACCGCGTTCGGACACCACGTGCCGTACACCGACCTGATCATTCCCCACCCCGGTCCCTGGGCCCGGAGCGAAGAGCCCACCAGCCTTGCGCACTGTCTCGATTACGTCATGGGCCCCCACAGCACCGCCCACGTCCTCACCGACAACGAGATGGCCGGCGGCAGCCAGGCCGAGGTGCTGGCGGCCCAGATCGAGTTGATCAACGACCGCAACCGCGACACGCCCGGCTACGTCCCGCTGCGGGTGGAGATCTCACACCCCGCGGTGCGGCCCGGGAAGGCGCCGCACACCTCGGGCCGTGACGTCGTCGAGCTCGGCGGCGTCGAACTGGTCGTCCGGCACCAGCCGCCGTACCGTCTCGTCACCGTCACCCGCGAGGGCGCTCCCTTCCTCCATCTCCCGGCGCAGGCGCCCCCGTCCGTGGCGAACCGGAACGCGCCGACCGTGGCAGGCACGGACCCGGCGCAACCACCGTCGCCCTCCTTCAACTCCGGACGGCCCTCCCACTCCTCCGCATCCCTGGAGGAGACCGCCCTCAAGGCGACCTTAGGCCACGACATCGCCAGCCGCGATCCCGGCACGTACCGCGACCTGTTGCGCTGGACCACCCTGCTGGAGACAGTGCGCCAAGGGGACCCGGCGTTCTCCGGCACCCCCCTGAACCTGCGCCGGATGACCCGGCAGATCCTCTTCCACACCGATGACTCCACCAGAACGGTCACGAACGACGACGTCGTCGCGATGCTGCGTCTGGTGGGGGCGGCGTTCGCCGCGCTGCGGACAGCGGACGTGGCGGACCTGGAGGCGTTCCACCTGAGCAGGGCGGGCGGGGCCTACGGGCACTCGGCCGTGCAGCTGAACACGGAGGACGGCCGGAGCCTGTGGGCACGGGACTGGGCGGGATACAACCTGCGCACCCTTGCCCTGGGCCGCACGATCGTCACGCGCCGGGACGCCTCCGGCCGGAGCGTCCTCGCGCGCGACGCTCAGGGCGGGCCGGTCACGCATCCGGCGAAGTGGGGCACCGCTCCCTACCTCCTCATCGCCAAGGGCGGCCCGCGCGGCATCCGCATGCTCGGGCACACCGTCCGCCCCGAGGTGTACGCGCGGGTCGTCCAGCACGACCCGAAGCGTCCCCGCGGGGCGGACCTGGTCCTGGTGACGTCCGGTGCGGCCGGGGACAACCGCAGCCTGCCGCTGCTGATCGCCGGCTTCACCGGAAGCAAGGTGCTCAGCACGGACGGCATCGTGTCCTTCGCCAGTCCGGACGCGCAGGGCACACCGCCGGCTCTCCTCCACCTCGCCGTCCGGGACGAGCGCCCCGACGGGGGCCGACTGGGGCGCTGGATCCCCACGTATCCCGACGAGACGCCCCCGGCCGTGTCCGAGCCCGCCACCGTGCCCACCACCGACGGCCGCGGCCGACGCGTCCGCGACATCCCCGCCCACCCCGTATTGAGCGACGACGGCCAGGAGATCGCCGGCCTGGACGCCCTCCCGGGGAGCGAACTGGCCGATCCCGTCGTCGCCCTGGCCGACTGGGACACCCTGACCCACTACGCGCCTCTCGACCGCCGCAGCTACCTGCGGCACCTGCGCGAGGGCGGAACCCTGGACCAGCTGCTGCGCAATCTGGGCCCGTCGAAGCCATTCCCGTCCTACGGCCCGATCACCTTCAAGTGGGGTGTCCACACGGGGACCGACTACCTGCGCGGACTCACCGGCCGGGGGCTGGGCCAGTACCTGAAGACCCAGCCGGCCTTCCTCAGGCGGCGCGAACGGCACCCGGACGGGATCCTGCTGATTGACTCGCACCACGGGCAGGCACCGGGAACCGACTTCGACCTCCTGGCCGGCGACCACCTGCAGGAACTGGCCGACGAGATCGGGATGCCGGTCGTGGGAACGGCCAACGGGAGCCTGCCCGCCACGACGGAGCACGGCGGAACCGTGCGCGTCTGGCCTGTCCTCACCGACGGCACGACGGGCACCCACCTGCTGGTCAGGTTCCCGCGACCGTCGGCCCGGCGCCTCACCCTGCTCATGCAGCACACGGGCCTGGCCGACGATCCGCAGGCGGATCTGAAGGTGCCCGGCGCCGCCGTTTCGTGGGGCGACGCACAGCTCTCGATGGTCCAGCGCAGGGCGCAGCGATGGGTGATGGCCCTGCGCGCCCTCTTCGGCCCGGACATCACCGCCCCGCAGCAGGAGCACGAGGGCACCAGGCAGCGGGCGGCCGAACTCCCGGACCTGCTGGCCGGCGCCGCCGCGCTGGAGCGGATGCGGCTGGCCGACGCCGCCTACACAGGACGCCGCAAGGCTCCGCTGACCTGGGCGATGCTCTGGGAACACATCCACGCCTACCGTCAGTACCGGCCCGAGTCCGCGCTTCGGGAGTACCCCGATTCCTTCCGCGACCTGCTGCTCGAAGCGGGACGTGCGTACGCGGCCCGGCCGGGCCTGACCCTGACCGCGTTCCTCACCACGCCCGCGCCGTCCGCCCCCTCGCAGACCGGGTCCGCCGTGCCGGGCGGTGGCAGTCCGCCGCAGTACGGCCCGGCGCAGAGCGCCGCGGCGGCCGCCGTGCCGTCCGCCCCGGCCGGCACGGTGCCCGCCGCCCCCTACGCCGCCGAGGACGTCGTGGTCGCCGCCCTGGGCGAAGAGGTCCGCGATCAGGGACGTCGGTTCAGGAACCTCGTGAAGGCGGCCGACGTGCTGGAACGCCTGAGGGCGGGCCACCCGCGGCTGGCCCGGGGCCCGCTGGACCTGCACGCCATGGCGCGGGAGATCCTGCTGCACACCGAGGACGCCTCGGCCCCGGTGGACCAGCGGATGGTGCACCACCTGCTGGACCTGGTGACGGAAGCCAGGTTGCAGGGCTGGGCGTCGAGTGTGCCGGAGCTGGCCGCCTACCACCTGTACACCCTGGGGGCGCTCGACGGGCAGGACGGATTCGATACCCCGCTGGGGCGGGCGCAGGGCCGCAACCTGCTCGGCTACTACATTCCCGCGCTCGACCTGCGCTGGACCGGCAGGTCGGCCGTGGACCCGGTGACGGGGAAGCTCACCGCGCAACGCAATTCCCCGGGCGGTGAGCCGCTGTCCGAGCCGGGCAAGTGGGACCGGCGCAAGGTGTTCGTGGTGCTGGCAAGCGGCACCCGTCCTGGCCATGCCGAGGTCGCCGGTTTTGAGGTCCGTCTGGACGTCCTGCTGGCGCTGCTGGACCACGACGCGTCGTTCACCGGCGTCACGGAGCTGATCCTGGGCCTGTCTTACGCGGGCACCGGTGACGGCCAGCTGCACGCGCAGGCGATGGCCCACCGGTTCAAGGTGCGGGTGTGGTCCTTCGAGGGCGAACTCGCCCTGGTCCCGTCGGAGGTCGACGGAAAGTACACGACGATCCACGCCGTCGAGCGGGGTTCCGGCGGACCGCGAGAACGCTGGCTGCCGAGCTTGCCCGGCCCCGTGCCGGCGGACCCGGACGCTCCGTACCAGGACGTGGACGGTGACGCCTTCACACACCGGGACGTGGTCTCACGTCCCTTGCTGACCGGCAACGGACGGCGGCTCCTCGGACTCCTGCTGCCCGTGGGCTCCGCCGCGGCCGGTGACGGGGGGCCGGACGGGTTCGACGCCGTCATCACCTACCAGGACGTCTCTCCGGTCACATCGACACGGAGTGCGCCACGGCCGCTTCCCTTCCCGGTGTCTGCGCTGCTCCTTCTCGAGGGCGGGTCCGGCACGGTCACGCTACTCCTGCGGGACGGCCGGCGGGCCGTCGTGGGCGTCGACGAGGCCGTGAGGTTCCTCGCGTCGCTGCCTGCCCTGCGGCAGGCGGTGCAGACGGGGAAACGCGGCCGTCTGCTGGTGACGGCGGCGCAGTTCATGGCCCATGCCCCGGGTACCGACCGTCTGGCGTATCGGTCCCCCGGCCAGAAACTGGCCACTGCGCTGAGGAACCCGGTCGTCGGTGCCGCCGGGAGCACCGAAGTCGCCGTCAAGGACGGGCTGCTGCTGAAGTTCGACGAACCGGATGCCGCCGCTGGGTGGATCGAGGTATGGCCGGAACCGACGGACGACGAGCTCGACCGGCTGGTCGCCGCGACCGGTTTCGCGACGCTGCACTGGCATGCGTACAGTGCCACGTCGCCCGAACCCGCCGATGTGCTGCGGCTGCGCGTGTCGCGTTGGCTGAGGGCCCTGCGCCTGGGCCTGGAGATGCCCGACCTGGGCTCCTCTCACGAGGAAATGGTGAGCATGCTGCGCGGGCCCGCGGCCCTGGAGCGGATGCGGCTGGCCGATCCCTTGTACACCGGCAACCGCGCGGGGCCGCTGACCTGGCTGATGCTGCTCGACATGCTCACGCTGGTGGACCCGTCCGCGCTTCAGGGCCCGGACGTCAGCGTCTCCTTGCAAGCCCTGCTCGACCGGGCCGCGTTCGAGGGCGAGGCGACCCCGGGCCTCACCCTGACCGGTTTTCTGAGCCAGTACCGGACGTTGGACACGGTGCCACAGGCGCCGAAACCGGCCTCGGTCCCCGTCGCGCCCCCGATCACGAAGGCGGACGCGAGGAACGTGCTGAAGTCCGCCTTCGGGAGGGCCGGTATGGCGACCGGAGCGCAGCTCGCCGATGACCTGGCGGCGGTGCTCACACTGGAGGCGGCACGGGCGCACGACGACCGCATGGGGCCGGACAAGCCGTTCGACCTGGACGCGCTGACCCGCCGCGTCCTCCACCTGGACGCCGCCACGACGGTGACCGCGGACGATCGCAGGGAACTGCTGCGTCTGACGGCGCGAGCCGGGGCGACCGGACGGGCGAGCAGTCTCTACGCCCTGGAGGCCTTCCACCTGGAGCGGATCGGCGCCTACGGCCCGTCCACCCTGGTGCCGCTGGCGAAGAACACCAGCGGCATGGCGCGCAACTGGAGCCTCGGCAGGATCACCGGTCTGGATCCCGCACGGACCGAGATCGTCGACGTCGGTCTGACGGGTGTACTGAAAAGGCGGATCGACGAGGCGGGTGACGTGGTGTCGCTCCCGGCCAAGTGGCCCGACGGCGCCTATCTGGCCGTCGCCCCCAGCACGGGGAACGGACGGGCGTGGGTGCTCGGCTACGAGGTCGACCTGAGGGTGGTGGAGGAGCTGATCCTCCACGACCCGGCCCGGGCGGGGACCACCGCGGTGGTTCCGCTGATCTCCTACGCCGCTGAGGAGGACCGCGAGTTCCCCCGCCGTCTGGCGGCACGGCTGGCCGAATCCGACGGCCAGGACAACGGAATCCGCGTGTGGGCCAACGACGGTGCGGTGGGCGTCCTGAGCCGTCCGGGCCTGCCGGACGCCTTGATCGTCACCTATCACCGCCCGCACACGGACAAGGCGATGGGGCGCTGGATCCCGACCGAAGCCGCGGACGCCTTCCCGCCCGGCTACCGGGACACCCTTCTCGAGTCGGGAACCGGCGAGCGGCTGCGGGTGCGCGACCTGTTGATCCGCAACAACCTGGATCATGAGGGAGACGACGTGATGGGTATCGCGTCGTTCGGCGAACGGTTCTTGCGTAACCCGGATCACGCCGAGCTGACCGGCGCGAGTGACTCCGACGGCCTGGACCGCATCGTCGGCTACGTCGACCGGGATGAGCAGAGCAAACTGCCCGGCCCGCTGCTTCCCTTTCCCTACAAGGTTGTGTATGCACTCGACGCGCACGGCCAGCAGATGTTCTTCACCCTGGCCGACAAGAGGCGGAAACGGGTCCCTCTCAATGCCCAGAACACCGTTCGCCTGATCAAACGGAGGCCGAGTTTCCAGCGCCGGACACAGGCCGCGCCGGACGGGCAGTTGCTTCTGCTCGGCTGCCTGGTCATGGGCGCCCCTCCAGACCAAGACCGGCTGGTACGGGACTCGGTCGGACACGAGCTGGCCACCAGGCTCGGGTACCGGGTGCTCGGCAGCGAGAAACCGGTGGGGAAACAGAAGTGGAAGCTCTCAGACAAGACAATCTTCAAGGAGGACTCTCCTCACCACCCCGAGACGGATTGGGTCGTGGCCCATCCACTGCCGTCACCGGCCGAACTCGACGTCCTGGTCCATGACCTGGGCCTGGATCGAATTCTTGCGGCCAATGACGAAGCCCTGGGCGGCGACATCGGGACATTTGAGGAGACATTGACGGTCGCCCAGCGCCGGGTGCTGCGCTGGGTGCGTGCCCTGCGCTTGGGCCTGAAGAAGTACGACCTCGGTGCCTTCGGTCAACTCGACGAACTGCGTGATCTGCTGCGCGGCGCCGCCGCGCTGGAGGAGATGCGGCTCGCCGACCCCGACTTCGACGGTGACCGCGCGGGACCCCTGACCTGGGAACTCCTGGAGGAGATAATCGAGAGGGCCACCGCCAACAACGCCCTCATCGCGACCTATGACTGGGACTACCGGCTGCTGGCCGTGCTCCTGAGTGCTGCGCAACCCCAGGTCGATTCGAGCGCGCAGACCCTGACGGACTTCCTCGGCCCGGGACCGGTGTCCCAGCTGTCCATCGCGCCGGTGTCCGCCGACCCCACGCCCGTTCCCCCAGCTCTAGCCGATCCCGCGGCCGCTGATCCTGCGGCGGTTCTGACAGCCGCCCTGCGGAACGCGTTCGACAGCCCGCCCCAGGAGAGCTCGGACGAGTTCGCCTTCTTCCTGAAGGCGGCCGAAGTCCTCGACAAGGCTCGCCTGCACCATCCGGTCATGGCACAGGGGCCACTGGATCTCCACGGGCTCGCGCGTGAGATCGTCCTGCACACCGAGGACACCTCACGGCCGGTGACCGACGCGGATCTGAGGACACTGCTCTATCTGATCGGGCAGCCCGAGGCAGCGGGATGGGGGAGCGACGTGGCGGCGCTGGCGGCCTACCACCTCCACACCCTTGGGGCGCTGCACACACCGGGTAGCTTCGACACCCCCGCCGGGCCGGTGCCGGGACGCAACTGGCTCGACCACGGCATCGACGCGCTGCGCCTGACGTGGACCGTGGTGACCGGTACCGACTCCGTGAAGGGCACGACGTACGAGAAGACAGAGACGTCCAAGTGGCTACGGCGGCCGTATGTGGTGCTGGCGCCGGGCAGCCCGTCCGGCCATATCCGCATCCTTGGTCACTGGGTGCGGCCCGACGTGGTCAGGGAGCTGATCCGACGGGACCCGGTGCGCACGGGGGCGGCCGAGATGCTGCTGGTGGTGTCCCACCTGGGAGCCGGGGAGCAGGCGGAGCTCCAGGAGATGGCCAACATGTTCGGCCTGCGCGTGTGGTCCTTCGACGGCGCCCTGGACGTCGTACCCGCCGGGTCGGGCGACACGTACGCGACCATCGTCCAGAACGGTATGCGATCTTCCGTTCCGCCGGGGCGGTGGCTCCCGACCGAGCCGGGTGAGGAGCCGCCCAGCAGCCTGTCGTTGTATGAGGACGCGTCGACCCGACACCACTTCATGCGGAGCGAGGTACAGTCCCGGACCCTGTTGACTGCGGACGGCACTCGCACGTTCGGTGTGTCCCTGCTTGACGAGGCGTACTTCCAGGACGACGCCTCCAGGCTCGACGGAGTGGACGCCGTCACGAGCTTCCAGGAGGTCGACCCCCAGACCTCTGCCAACTCGCTGTTCACCTTCCCCCGTCCGCTTATCGGCGTCCTGGCGTTGGAAGGTGGTTCCGGCAGCTTCGACTTCTATCTCAGCAACGGCCTGCGGGTCACGCTGGACGTCGACGAGACGATGAGATACCTGCACGGACTGGCCGCCCTGCGCAATCTTGAGCAGTACGGCAGCCACGGCTACCTGCTGGTGCTGGCCCCCGGCTTCATGAGCCGTCCGGCGGGTGCCGACCGCCTGGTGAGCCGTTCCCCAGCCCAGGAACTGGCCAACCGCCTCCAGGTCAGGGTGATCGGCACGGCCGGGGACCAAGCGGTGACCTTCGAGCAGGGCCTCCTGGTCCGGCACGGCGATCCGCTCCACCCGGCTCCCTGGGCGGAGGCGTGGCCGGAACCGACAAACGCCGAGCTGGACGAGTTGGTCCGCGACACGGGACTGTCGACACTGCGGTGGCGCGACGGGAACGGCCGCGAGCACTACCTGACGGACTCCCCGGGGCTGCTGCGACAGCGTGTCTCCCGGTGGCTGACGGCCCTGCGAGAGGGATTGCTGACGCCGGGGCTGGACGCGTCCCAGCAAGGGACGCGGGACCTGCTGCTGGGCGCGGTGGCACTGGAGCGGATGAGGCTTGCCGACCCCGCCTATACAGGGAGCCGCGAGGGTCCTCTGACCTGGTCGCTGTTCAGGGAGCTCATCGACACGTTCACTCAGTCCCGGCCCAGCCTGGGGGCGATCCGCTTCTCCCGCCGCCTGGGGATCATGTTGCGGGATGCGCGGACGGCGGGCCGGACCAACCGGAACATGACACTCACCGCCTTCCTGACGGAGGCCGGCGTGGACGCGGCTCCGCCGGCGGTGCATGCTTCTGCCGCCCCCGTTCACCAGCAGGCGGACGGTCCACTGCTTGCCTCCAGGCAGAAGGTCTCCGACGCCCTGCCGACCCCTGCCTCCCCCCGCCGCGGTACCGCGCCGGGCAGCGCTCTGGCGGCGTACCTGGAGGCGATCGATGCGGAGTCCGCGACCGGCAGCATCCCCCGGCCACGCAGCGGCCCGGCAGCTGCCGCGCCGCAGCAGCCCGCCGGCGTCACAGCAGTCCCGGCCGGGGAGATGGTGGCTCCGGTCGAGGGGACGGCGGCTTCAGTCGAGGGCCCGGTCGCCCCCGGAGACGGGACGGTGGTTCCCGTCGAGGGACTGGTCGCTCCGGTCGACGACATGGTCACCCCCACCACGGCGGAGACCTCCCTCGTCCTCTCCCCGGCATCGGCCGGGTCGCGCTCCGCCCTCTTGCCCATCGAGGCCCAACTCGACCTGCGGCGCCCGCCGCGGCTGGACCGCGACCTGCCACCCCCGTCGGCCGTTCCGCAGCACGCCCACTTCACCGACGGAAGCCGTCTGCCGCTGGACCCCGTTGGCCCGGAGGGGAGCGGGCGAACGCTGGCGGCCGGACTGAAAGACTCTGTACTGCGTGGCCGGCCGCAGGTGCTGGCGGAGATCTCACGTCTACTCGCGGCGGACCCGGGCACGCGTCCGGCCGCGCCGCCTCGCGGCGCCCCGCGCGGCACAGGCCTGCTGGCGGACGTCGACGCCGCGCTCAACGACGACCTCGGCGCGCCGGCCGGCGAGGACATCGCTCTTACCTATCGCAACTCCCGCGGGGAGACACGAGTACTGCGTCTGAGGGTGCGCCCGTACGGACGGTGGCAGCGCTTCACCTTCCCCGGCGGAAGCGAGACCGAACTCGCTGGCGGAGTGCGCTCCAACCGTGCCTACGGCCGTGAATGGAGCACGGCGGGCGGACTGACCACGGGGGGCGGCAGTTCGCTGTGGTCCTCGATGCAACCCTGGCAGGTGTTCGGCCGGCTCGGCGTCCAGCTCGGCATCACCTGGAGCCTGGGCTACGCGCTCACCGGCCAGACGACGAACGACACGACCGTCACCGACAAGAGCGGTCTCCACATCCACCTGGACGACGTCTACTACGACCTCGCCGTGACCGACGCCGAGGGCCACCCGGTGCCGCTGGGCCCGCCGGGGGCCGAGGACGGCGCCACCGGCATCGGGTTCGCCGTCCGGAACGGCCTGCTGCTGACCCTGCCCGACAGCGCCACCACCGAAGAGGGCGGCCGTACCCCGAACATCCCCCGGTCGCTGAGCTTCGGGCGGCGCCCTCTCGCCCGGCTGACCGCCACCGAGGAGTTCGGCCCCGTCGAACACGTGCTGGACTGGGCCGCCGCGCAGCTCGGGGTGGTTCCCGGCAGCGACGCCTACCGGCAGCTGGCGGCGTTCTTCTCCTCCGGCAACTTCCACCGCATCTCCCGCGCCCTGGCGGCCGGCCGGGTGACGACGCCGCCGCTGTACGCGGACGACGACCACCGGATCCCCCTAGGTGTCTTCGAGGTGCGCGTGGTCCCGCGCGCGGCCCTGCTGCTGGACACGCACACACCGGGCCGGACGAAGGTGGAGGGTTCCTCCGGCGTGGTCTCCGGCGTCACGACGACCGGTGGCCGGACGCACTCCATCACCCTGACGGGCGCTCTGGGGCCGGGGTACCGCTGGCTGAACCTTGGCCAGGGCTCCTTCCATCTGCGGCTGCTGGCCGGTCTGAGCGCATCGATCGGTTACCACCAGGGCCGGTCGAGAACCGGCCAGGGCTCGGGCGGGCGGAACGTCGGGGCCAAGTCGGGGAAGCAGCCGACCGCGCTGTACCTGGTCGCCCAGAGCGTCCAGGTGCGCAGGATCGGTCACGGCGACGGTCACCCCCGCCAGGACGGACAACTGCATCCGGTGGCCGAGTTCGCCACCTGGAGCCTGGACCGCATCCCCCGTTCCGAGGCGCGTCGCCTCGCCGGGTGGGACGACGGCAGCGGGCTGCGGGGGCTCACCGGGGCGCCGGAACCCTTCGCCCCGGCCTACCTGACCCCCGACCACCCGCCGACGCTCGGTGGCAGCCGACCGGTCGAATTCCTCTTCGGCGATGGCTCCGCGGGCCGCGGCACCGGCGACGGCGAACGCACCTGGCTGGAGCACCTGGCCGACCGGCTGCTCACAGACGCGGCCGAGCAGTACCCCGATCTCGTGGCCCCGTTGGACCAGCTGTACCCGGACAACCCCCGGTGGCGCGACGACGACCACTTCGAGCTGGTCCTCGGCAACACCCTCGCCGTCCTCGCCGCCGTCACCCCGGACCGCCTGGTCGCCGATCTGGAGACCATGCTCAACACCGGCATCCGCGTCGACCTGCGGTACAAGGGCCGCCTGACCACAGGCTGGCGCCACCTGTGGCTCCGGGCCGCCCTGACCGGCCGGCGCTACGCAGGCGCCGACCACTTCCTGCTCCGGAGCCGCCGCTCCGGCACCGAGCAGAGCGATGTCCGGCAGACGGCCGGCCACACCAGCCGGGCGGGTGCCGAGGGCACACTGTCCTTCCAGGACCCGCACACCGACAGCCTCGGCACGTCGTACCGCACCACCGGCGTCTTCCTCGGCGGCGAGGCAGGCTTCCGTCAGGACCAGGGCATCGGCCATGCGCGCTCGGCCGGGCAGGAGTCGATGACCGAGAGCACGTCGTTCGCACACCTGTTCACATACGATCTCACCATCACGGCCACCCGCGGTGGCTACCGACGGCCGCGCGCGTTGTTCCGGGGCCTGCTGACCGCAGGAGTGCTGGGCACCGGGCCGTTCGTGTTCACCGACGACCCCGAGCCTTTGGCCGTCGACCCTGCCGACGGCTCGCCCCGTCCCCTGGCGACGGGCCGGGTGACGCTCAGCGTGCCCCCCGAGCACCTTCCCGCCACCGATCCCCACGCCCCCGGCGCGGACAACCCCTACCGCAACCTCCCCCAGACCGTCACATCCGTGCCGCTGTCCAGACGAGAGAGCCGCGACCTCGTCCTCGGCGGCTCCGACTCCGTCCTCAGCGGTGCCGGCACGGCCCTGCAGCCCTTCGGCGGCCACCCCTTCAGCACCATCGACGTGGTGACCGTGCCGGCCCTGACCGACGCGGTCGAGCAGGTCCTGGACGAGGCATCCCATGGTTCCTGGCAGCTCACCAGGCCGGGGGCGGCCGCGCACGACGCCGCCCTGCGCCCCTTCCAGTCGCAGTACCTGGTCGGCAACGCCGACCAGAGCTCCGCGCCGTCCGGCTGGCGGCTGACCGGGCTGTGGGCCGTGGGGCCCTACCTGAGCCGTCGTGGCGACCTGACCCACCAGATGCGCGTGACCGGCCTGCACGTCCTGGCCGGGCCCCTCGAAGGCGACGCCTCGGAGATGCTTTCCGCGAGCAGCGCCGTCTCGGGCCGGACCACCCGGGGCTTCAGTGTGCTCTTCGGCGGGCGCCTAAGCCTGTTCCAGGCCCACCACATGGGGACAGGAACGGACACCAACGGCTTCTACGCCCTGGCCTTCGTGCCCTGGACCTTCAGCCAGGACCGCAGTGTGACGGTGGTCCGCTCCGCCGGTACGGAGATCAACCGCAAGGACAGCGGCCGTCACGTGCTGGTCGCCGGGGACACCGTGCACAGCATCGCCGCCGTGTCGAGCCGGCTCGGCCTGGGGGTGCTGGACTCGCGCTGGGCACCGCGCTCCCTCGCCGACGCGGCAGGGCGCCGCGTCCACGTCCCCGGCGGATGGCTGGCCGAACTTGGCGAGAAGAGCGCCGTGGAACTCGGGCTCATCGTCGACGGCCTCGGCGGCGTCCCCCACTACCGAGCGCACGACTACACCCTGCCGCCCTGGCTGGCCGCCCAGCCCTTCGGGGACTTCCCGGTCAACTCGCTGGACACCACCGAAGCGCTGAGGAAGTTCGACGCGGTCCTACGGCGTCTGCGCGTCGAGGAGGCCGACCGTGCGGATATCCGCGCACTGCTCTCCACCCGGGTCGTCCGCGCGCTGCGTCAGGAGATGGCCGGACGGCATTCGTCCCTGCCCGCCGTGGCGCACCGGGGAAGCCGGGCGCGCCAGGAGGGTGACGGCTCTCCCCCACCCCTTACCCGTCTTCTGGGCTGGGTCACCGACGTGCTGGTCGTCAACGGCCGGCAGGTCCGGGTGCGGGCGGAACTGATCGGCGGGACAACCGAGTTCCAGGGACTCGGGCACGGCGTGGAGCTGGAGGAGAAGCTGACGGCCACGGAGACCGTCACCGAGACCTTCAGCCGCTCCCGCGGGGCGGAGATCGGATTCATCCACACCCACTACGCGCACACCGGCGACCCCGCGGCCCCGTTGGCCGGTCCCACTTACACCGAGACCGGCACCCGGAAGAAGACGGTCACGGCGAACCGCCCGGTCACGGTCACCACGTCCCACACGATCACCACCTTGGAACCGCACGGCGAGTTCACCACCCGCTACCGGCTGCGCCTGACCCTGGAGTTCTTCGAGGGCCCCGGCCGCCGGGGCCGCCCTGCCCGCCGCCCGCGGATCACCGTCGAGGGCGACGCGGGCACCCTGCGCAGCGACATCCCGCTCAGTCTGCTGGCACCGCAGGCACAGTCACCCACTCCGCGGGACGCCGAAGCCGACGAGTCACTCCCCACGGCTCCCCGGCTGCCGGAGAGCACACCCCCGCGCCCCCTCGCGGAAGGCTCTTTGCGGAGCGTCGCCGACTGGCTCACCGTACGGCGGCCGGACGGCACGTACGGGCCGTTCACCCTCCCCGGCGAGGGCTTCACCGTCCGCAAGGTCATCGATCCGGAGCAGGTGCACGCCGCGGCCGTGCTGGCGCTGGCGCTGTCCTACGGGAAGTCGTTCGACCCCGAGGGCGCCGACCGCCTGGACCAGGCACAAGACACCGGACTGACCCGGCCGGGCGGCACCCCGGCGCAGATTCTGGAAGCCGCGACCAGCAACACGGCCCTGAGCGCCTACTTCGGCCACGCGTCGACCGTCACCGGCTACCCGGTGCCGGGGCTCGGCGACAAGGGCGCGGAGGGTGACCTGGTCCTGCACAGCAAGCCGCACCTGGACCAAGCGCTGTTGCTGACCGTCATCCCGAAGGCGAGCCAGACTAGCAGCGTCTGGCCGCCCACCAGTCGGCGCGGTGACCAGTACGAGACGCACGCCGCCGAGGAGGGCGCCGGCACCGGCGGCACCGGCGGAGCCGTCGCCATGACCGGGGCGGGCCAGAACAGCACCGTCATCCCCACGGCCACCGTGCCGGGACCGAACGGCACGGAGTCCAACGCCCTCACGGCCTCGGCCGGTGGACAGTTGAAGACCACCCGGAAAACGGCGCCGGGACGGTCCTTCGTCTTCGCCGTGCCGACGTCCTGGCTGGCCACCGCCCGCACGCGGGACGCGAGCGGAGACGGCGAAGCACACGGCAGCAGACCGCTCGGCCCGTTCGGGTCCCTCCGCACCGGTCCACGGTTCTTCGAGACCACCACGACGACGCTGGTGACGGTCCGTGAGGACGTCGCCCGTTCCCTCGGTCTGATCGACGACACCGTCTTCCCCGAGCCGGTGGCCCGCGCCTGGGACGCGGTGAAGGACGCGGCCGAGGCGTGGGAGAAGGCGGACACCGCCTACTGGGACCTGCGCCGCCGAGAAGGTACGGCCACTTTCACCGCCCTGACCGCCGCGGAGGAGGCACTCGCACACGCCGGGACGGACCCGGCGGCGACCGACGCCGAACGCGACGCCGCTCGGACCGCCCTGGACCTCGCACGCGGGGACCGGGAACGGCTGCGCACCGAACTGGCGGCGCTGCGGGAGGAGGCGGAGCAGGCCGCCGCGGAACTGCACCGCGTGCGCGCCGCCGCCGACCGGCTGACCCACCTGCACCAGCAGACGGCCGTCACGCCCGAGCCCACGGTGACGGCCGATCCGCCCGCGCCGACCGTCACCCCCCGCCCCGAGCCGTCCCGGTACACCGTCACCACGACACCGGCCGGACGTACGGAACTCGTCTCCCCGCAGAACGTCCGCTACACCCTGCAGGACGTACCGCGCGACGGTGACTGCTTCTTCCACTCGCTGGCCGAAGGGCTGCACCGTGCGAACCCGGACCTGCTCGACCAGCCCCTGCTGGACACCACCGACCGCGCATCCCTGATCAGCTCCCTGCGAGCCCTGCTGGCCGCACACCTGGCCCACCAGGACAACGAGGACCTGCACCAGGTCCTGGCCCTGGACGAGGGGGACACCTTCACCGCGCAGGACCTGGCGCGGGCGGCGGTGCACCTGCCTGAAGGCAGCCCGGAGCGCCGCGAGTTCGACGCGATCGGCACGCTGCCGGGAAGCGTGGCCCTCGCCGCCGGCAGCCGGCTCGCGCTGGCGGTGGCGCAGATCCTGCGGCCCGGCAACGCTCCGGACGCCACCGGATGGGACCACAGCGCGGCCGACCTGCTCCCCGCCCTGGCGGCCCGCGCCTTCGGGATCCGTCTCACCGTCGTCACCGCCGACGGCATCCACCAGGATTTCGCCCCGCCCCACGCGGAGGGCGACTTCCCCCACGTCCTCCTGCACCTGGCCCAGCGCCACTACCAGCTCGCCCTGACCGAGGAGCAGGCGCAGACTTCGCCGGCGCCCGGCCTGCCCGCTCCCGCGACGGCCACACCGGCGGTGCCGCGGGATCTGCCCCCGCTCCCCGCGCACCGCACCCTTCCCTGGGCGGAACCGTCCGGAACAGCCGCACCGGACCCGGCGGGGCGGCGCTATGACGCCTCCACCGACCACACGACCCTGACCGGCCCCGACGGGCGGGTCTACGACCTCATCACCCCGGCCGGCGACGGCAACCGCTTCCACGCCGCTCTGTCGGAGGCCCTGCGCCAGCGGTCAGCACCACTCGACGGCCGGCCCGGCCCGCGGCGGACGCGGCACACCGCGTCCGGCATCGCCGGCCGGGTCGCCGCCGCACCTCTGCCGGACACGGCCCGCCTGGATCCCGCGGCCCTCTTCCGGCCGGAGGAACTCGACGACGGCGAACTGGGTCTGGACCGGGCACGCGGCGAGGAACTGCGGCGCGAGGTCGCCCGCTTGGGAGGACGCCTGCCCGCCTGGGTGAGCGAGGAGCGCGCCCGGGAGGAGGCTCTGCTGCGGAGGCAGCTCCGGTCCGCCCGCCACTGGGACGGCGCCACCGCCCGGCTCGCGGCCGAACTCGCTGCCCGTACTCTGCGCGTGCCGTTGACGCTGGTACAGGAGGACGGCACCAGCGTCACCTTCGGCTCCGGTCCGGCCGCCGACAGGGTCGTTCTCTACGAGCGCGGCGGCGAATTCCTCACCGCCGTCCCGCGGCCCATGCCGCCGGTGCGGCCCGAGCAATGGCGTCCACGACGGCTGCAGGCCACGGCGTCGCCCCTGTGGACCGAGAGGTACGTGCCGGCCCGGGACCCGCTGGGCGAGGGAAGCGGTCCGGGTCTGCTGGCCGGCGACGACGTCGTCGTCCGCGCGCTGGTCCGCCGCATCCAGGCCGACGACGGCCGCTGGGTGCGCAATCCCGCCCTGCTTCTGCCGGTGCGGTTCGGCGAGGGCTTCAGCGAGGAGGACCTGACGACGCACCAGGACCGCCTGCGTGGCCTGCTGAAGACCTATGTCAACGGCGGGAACACGCTGCCGGACTCCGGCGACCACCTCCATGTGGACCTGTCACTGGTGCACGTGCCCGACCATCCCGAGGCCATCGAACTGAGCAGGGTGGCCGACCCCACCCGGTTCGACCAGTTCCACTTCCAGTTCCATGGCGAGGACTCCTCGGCCGACGCCGAGGAACGCGCGCGGCGGCGACGCCGGGACGACGCCCGGGCACTGCACGAACTGCTCCACTACCTCGGTGTGCGGGACCGGTACCACGACGCGTCCTCGCTGTTCGCTCCGCCCGACGACGGACCGGGTGAAACCGGCGTCATGCACTCCTCGGACGACTTGCCTGACGGCCAGCTGCCCGAGGGCTACCTGCGGGACATCGAGGAGGTTCTCGACTCCGGTCCGGCGGTGCGCGACCACGCCCTGACCGCACCGCCCGCCGAGGACACCGTCACCGACGACAGTGAGCTGCTGCCTCCCCACGACGTCCGGCCGGCGCACGCCCCGGCCCGGGCCCTGCTGACGGTTGTCACCGCGGGCGTGGCCGAGCAGGACGTCGAACGAGTGTCGTCCTTGCTGCGGCCCGGGTTCACCCTGACCGTCGACGGGGCGTACCTCACCGCTCCTGACCTGCTGTACCGCATATTCCAGCGGATCGGCGGACGGGTCCCACCCGGCTGGATGCTGCAGAACGGCAAGGACGACGTCTTCGCCGCGGGTCACACCCACCGGCTGGTGATCTTCCGCAGGGAAGGGCGTGCGCTGAGCAGCCTCGAGTTCTCCCTGCGGATCGAGTCCGCGCCCGGACCCGAGGACTCCGCGCCAGCGACTCCGCAGGTGTTCGCGGCAGGCACCCCGGCGAAGAACGCGGAGATCCTGCGCTTCGCCGCGGAGTTCGGCGCCATGATGTGGCATCTGGGACTTCCGGCCGTCCTTACCGGCGGCGCCATGGCGAGCCTCGTGTACGACAGCCCGCGCCCCATCACTCGCCTCGACTTCGCGGTCGGCACCGCCGACGAGGTCCTGCCGCTGCAACTGATCAACCAGGCCGTCTCGGCAGGCATCACCGGTGTGACGGGGGACTGGCTGAAGCCGGTCTCGCCGACCGGCAGGACCGCAACCGGACTGGTGGGCGGCACGGTCATCACTCTGACGCCCGCCGCTGCCTCCCTCCACGGCGAGCCCGCCCACAAGAACGGCACCCTCGTACCCGCGCACGACAAGGCCCTGGTGGAGGCCGGGACCGCCCTCGCTCTCAGCCCGCCGGACCAGCTCCACGAAAATCTGTTCGACCTGCTGTATGTCCTCGGATACTGGCCGGCCGAGAACCTGCGGACGTTCGAGGCCCTGATGGAACTCCGCGACACCGTCTTCGCGCAACGAGGTGGGACCGGCGAGCAGCGGGCAGCCCTGCAACAGCAACTCATCGAACTGCTCAACACCACGCCGCCCGGGCAGTTCGAAAGCCTGTGGCGTGCCTTCGGAGCCAGCTCCGAGGACATCGAGGTCCTGCGCAAGAACTTCGACGAACTGCTCGGTGTCCACCATCTTGGCGCCGGCCATTACCACGACTTGATCATCACGCTCGGCGCCTTTACCGGTGACTCCTTCGGCCTGTCGACCGCCCTGCTGCTCAACCCCGCCCTGCACACCCTGGTGGTGTACGACGGCACGGTGATCCCCGACAAGATCAGCGACTTCCTCAAGGACAGCGTCACCGCCCCTGCGCGCAACCGGTACCAGGAGCAACTGCGTGCACTGGGTGATGACGTCACGCCTGCGCAGGAACGGGCACTGCGGGAGCAACGCGACGCCGAGATGAGCGCACAGCTCCAGCGTGTCCACGTGCTCCGGACGGCCGCACCCCTGCGGCTGTACGGCAAGGTCAAGAGCAACACCTCCCTGCACAACGAAGACCTCACGGCCGACCCGCCGCTTCCCGCAGAACTCCTCGACGTCCGGTTCCAGAAGCCGGTCACCTATGGAACCAGGCTGGTCGCCTCGCTGTGGGACCCCGAGCAGACCCCGGCGCTCGTCAAGACCGCCTGGGGCCTGGGCGAGGACCAGGACGCCGACGAGCGAATCGGCGGCTTCCTGACCGCACGAGGCATATCCGGCAGCGGTCCGTTCCTTGTCCTGTGGTCACGTTTCGAGGGCAAGACGAAGGGCAAGAGCCACCCCCAGCACGACATCGGCGTCAAGGGACTGCGCCAGATCATCGGCCAGGTACCCGACGGCACCACTGTGCTCGTCGTCGGTGACAAGATCCCCGGCGGGTTCTCGAAACTGTCCACCGGCCCCGGGAAGGTGCACGACCTCACCGAGTTCTGGGAGAGCCCCGAGTGGCGCTCCGCCTTCCCGGACTCGAACCGCACCACCCAGCTGCGCCTGTTCGACCTCCTCCGGAACACCTCGGGCGGCCGTCTCAAGCACCTCGGCTTCCGCAGCGGCAACCTGGATGCCTACGCGCTGATAGGTCATCAGGTCCGCTACCTGGAGGAGTCGGGCAACCTCCAGGCCAAGCGCATGGAGGCGTGGCACAAGACCGTCGGCTACGAGCGGATCACCGTCAACAAGGTTCCCACCCTGACCGGGCAGTGGGTGGTCGCCATGGCCGCCTGGCGCGGATTCGAGCCTAAGGTTCACTGGCTGAAGGCGCCGTCCGAACAGCGGGCGAAGGGCTTGAAGCAGGCGGCGCTCGCCGAACTGAACCTCACACCCGCCCAACGTGGATTCGACCCCGCGGACATACTGGCCATCCGCGCGTACCTGGAGTCCGACACCGGGCCGCACGGCTCCGGCACGGCGCCCTCGGGCACCCTCGTACGGTGGACCGGACCGGGCACGGTGGAGTTCGCCGGTGCCACCCTCACCCTCCAGGAACCGGGGGTCCAGGGTGACGGCCTCGTCGAGGCCCTGGTGCTGTCCGCACGTGCCGCCGCCCCGCCGCAGGGATACTCCGGTGACCCCGCGGCGGCGGCCGCTGTCAACGGTGACCTGCCGCCGGCGCGCGCCGCCGACGTGCTGTACGCCTGGGCCGCCGAGCGCGCCGACGAGGACACCGCCCCCGGGGAGGAACCCCTGCTGTCGCCGGGCGAGGTGGTGACAGCGGACGAGTTGCGGACCCTGGGTGTCGGCCAAGCGACGCTGGCACTGGCCACGATGATGGGCGGTCTCATGCGTGCCTCGGACGCCGGACTGAGCCGCTCCCAGCAGTTCCACCTGCTGGCCATGCGCCCGGGACCGGCCCGTTCCGCCGCGCTCGGAGGGACGGTGGCCGTCATGGCGGCCCGGGCCTTGGGAATCAGGCTGGCTCTGGCTGACCCCCAGGGCTCCGGCGACGTCACGTGGACCGGCTCCGCGTCCGGCACACCGGTCCTGGTGACACGCGCAGGAAACCGCCACCTGGCCGCTGTCTCCGCGCCCGCGCCAGGCACGGCTTCCGGCACCGACGACTCCACCACCGCCGATACCGGTTCTACCCTGCGGCCTTCGGACCGCAGCCGTCGTACGGGCGGCCCGGTTGCCCCGCGGGCCCCGCTGAGCGCGCGAGCGGACGCCGCTTTCCCCGGCGGAGTAGCGGAACGCGACCGTGTGACAGGTCTGGCAGGCGAGCTGATGGACGCCCTCAGCGCGTACGAGCAGACGGGAACACCGGACTTCGACACCGTCTACGAGGCAGTGCGACGACAGGCACTCCGCCCGGACTTCCTCCTGCTCTTCCCCGACCTGGACCAGAGGCTGCGTACCGTCCTCGGCCCGGACCGTTACGGCCGGCTGGCGGCCCTCATCACGAACGGGGCGGGTGACGCAGGAGAACTTCCGGACGCTGTCGTCGCGGATGACGGCTGGACGGTGGCCACCACGGAGGGCCGGGTGGCGGTGCTGCGACTACTGCTGGGTGAGGGCGCTGCGGGCGACCCGCGGTTCGTCCGGACAGAGCAGCTGCTCGCGGAGCGTCACGCGGGGCGGGACCAGACGGACGCTGTCGACTTCCTGCAGCGCTTCCAGGACTTGGTGGGCGCGGACCTGGGCACTGTGCTGCAGCACGCGGTCGACAACGGACTGGACCGGGATCTTGCTCTGGCTGTCGTGGCCGGCCTGGGACTCCAGGCGGCGTTCGGGATGACAGCTGACGACGGTGACGTGATGCATCTCGACACCGATGATTCCAGCCCGTCCGGCGATCACGAGGCGATGCACCTCGACAGCGACGACTCGTCGGTGGCGGCTGCGTCGGCGCGGGCACAGTCATCGGAACGAGATTATGCGGCGCTGTTTGCCAAGGCACAGGAGATCGTCGAAGAAACCAGGCGGCGCATCCGGTATGGAGCTCCCAACCAGCTCATGCACCGGGCCGCCCACGGCCGGGGCATGGTGGACATGGCCAAGCTGCTGCGCCACTACGAGTACTTCCATCCGACCATGGACCCTCGAGTGCGGATCGGGCAGCGGGCGGCCGCCTCGCAGGCGTTGAAGGTGGGCAACTGCCTCGAGAACGCCTCGATGGCGTGGTGCCTGGCCAACATGACGTCATGGCCGGAGGGAGTGCGCATCTGGATGGTGCCGATGGGGCTCAACCGGAACGAGGACCCGAACAACCCGATTGCTCCGTTCGTCGATCACGTCGTCGTCGCCATCGGCTATCCGGACGATCCGGAGAACATCGCCATCGTGGACACCTGGCAGATCGGCTTCGAAGCCTGCCGCGCGGTCGACTTCAACTTCCCCTTCCTGGTCAGGGCCAAAGATGGCGACGGCTGGCTGATCACTCCCAGGGCGAACATGACCAAGCCCGACGGGATCGACTACATCGAACTCGGCAGACAGCACCTGGACATGGACATGTTCATCAACCGGATGGACACGACCGGCGAGGAGGAGGACCCCGCACAGCTCGTCCCGGACGGCAGATACCTGTGGAACCAGCAGTGGATCCGCCCCGAGGACCGCATGGGTGACCCCTCGGCGCCGGTGTCGGCGCAGGTGAAGCTGTCGGCCGGTCGGCCGGCGTCGGACGGGGCGCGGGCGGCGGTCCTGCGGTCGGCATTCGGAGCCGACGTGGTCGACCGGTCCGACTTCCCCGAGTTGCTGCGGCGGGTGGCCGTCCTGGATGAAGCCCGGTTGCGGGACCCATACTTGGCGGGGCAGCCGCTGTCCCTGGAGGCGCTGGCGCAGCGAGCCGGTGTCGACGGCCCGGAACGGCTTGTGCAGCTGGTGGGTGACGCACACCGGTTCGAGCTTCCGGCACCGCACGACACGTACCCGGGGGACATGGACCTCGACGGCTCCCCGGACGGTGACACCGGCACGGCGTCGGAGTCTGCGGTGGGTGAGGGCCGTCCGGACTGGAGCGGGTTGGCGTCAGCGCGGCCGGCGGGTGCTCCGGCCTGGGTGCGGCGCACAATGCCGGACGAGTTCTGGACCGCTCGCGCGAAGGAGCCGGCGGTGTGGGTGGGGCACCGCTGGGCGGACCCGGTATCGAATCTCCCCTTCGTGGTCGAGGGCGGGTTCCGGTGGCGGCGGGTCCGGGTGGGGGACCGGTCGTACCTGGACCTGACGGTCCGCGTGGACCTGGACGGCTACCCGGAGCAGGACCGGGCCGCCGTGCTGGAGCGGGTGTGGACGGCCGCGCAGCGGTTCTACAACGATGGCGGACTAGCGTTTCCCGAAGGGGCGGTGGAGGGGGACCGGCTGCATGTGACGCTCGAGGTGGCCGGTGCGGGACAGGACGCGGACTGGCAGCCGTCCTGGCGCGAGGGGGACTCCAAGACCCACCACACGCTGCCGCCGGACGCGGAACCGGTGGACTGGGCGCATGAGCTGGGTCATCAGCTGGGCTTGCCAGACGAGTCGTGGGACCTGCAGGCCCGGCACCGCCCGGACGTTCTGGGCAGTCTGATGGGCGAATACAACATGCGCTCCACGGTGGACGTGGAGGTACTGCCCCCGCAGGAGCGGAGGTGGTATCGGCACCAGGGCCTGCGCCGCAGACATCTGAGCCGGATCGCCCGCATCATCGGCGACATCACCAGCCCGCCTGTCGCCGACCGGTCACCGACTGGCACGGGCGCCTCCTCCACGGGCACTACTGCGGGCGAGACCAGCACCGCGCTGCGCCCCGCGGAGCCGGACCCCATCGCCGGGGAAACCGGGGACGGCGAGGGCCAGGCACCGGCACAGAACGGGGACGGGACGGCATCGCCTCACCGAGAGAAGTCCCTCCTCGCCGGGCTGGCGTCGCCCCGTGATACTGCCGGTGATCCCGCCGCGTCGCCGGACTTGGCCCGGAGTCTCAGGACACCCGATGGTCCGAGCCCGCAGCTCCCGGCCGAGGTGGAGGGCGCACAAGCGACTCCTGAAGCGCCTGCGCAGACGGTGCCGGCGCCCCCCGAGGTCGGAAGCCGTTTGCCAGGCGGTAACGGTCCCTTCGAGCTCGCCTCCGCCCGGGCTCCCCGAATGCGACTTGACCGCACGCCGCGGTTCGTCGTGCGATCCGTCTTCGAGGCCCGTCGATTGCTGTACCGGGGTGAGCCTGTCACTGACCTGACAGTCAGGGTCGCCTTCCGGGACGACCGCCCGGCCGACCATACGGACGCCGTCTGGTCAAAGGTGACCAGCGGAGTCGAGGAGTTCCTCAACGGGCCGCGGTACCGTCTTCCCAACGGCGACCGGCTGCACGTCACCGTGGTGCGCGTGGAACCAGGCGAGGAACCCCATCTGACGGTCGATCTCATCGATCGCGACAAGAGCATGGCCCAGGGGTCGTGGTGGTTGGACGCGGATCCCGTCGACTACGCGCACGAGCTGGCCCATCAAATCGGTCTGCGAGACGAGTACGGTGACCCGAACCTTCCGCACCGCCCTGTCATCGAGGGGAGCTTGGCTGGCGACTACCGTGCCCCGGCGCCCGAGGGCATGCGTCAGGGCGGTCTGCGCGACCGCCATGTGCATCTGATTGGCGCTGTCGTCGGTGAGCTGGACCTCGACGACCCAGGGCTCCCGCCCGACGCCACATGGGAACAGGCACGGAGCACCGCGACGGGGCACCACCGCAGCCACGTGTGGGTGGATCCCGTCTCCGATCCGCTGCGCCGGGGCGGAGGCAACGGTCCGGGGCCGGAGGAGCAGTCGGCGGTGTCCCCGCGTATGTACCAGCCGCACGCGAACACAGCGGTGGGTGACCCGGCGTCGGCTGCGGAGGAGTTCGCCGGTGGGGCCGCGGGCGCAGGGGGGCGGGAATCGGAGAAGTGGCGGATCTCGCGTATCGCCCTGGAGGCTCTCGGCCCGGACTTCGTCCTGGGAGGGAGCTTGGCCCTGCATGCCCATGGGGTGACCGATCGACCGGCGGGGGACATCGACATCTACACTCCGCTCGGCAATGATCCTGTCGCCGCTCGCAGCCGGGCCGCCGCAGCACTGACCGAGGCCGGCTACCAGGTCGACACGGTTGGCACCACTTCCGTCCACGAGATGAGGGTTTACCGGCCCGGGCAGACGGACAAGGCGGTCTCCTTCGAGATCACCACCATGGATCTGAGACATCCGCCAGTGATGGTCGACGGTGTACGGATCATGTCTGTTCAGGACTGCGTCTACAACAAGGCGGACGCCGCCGGCAAACGCGCGAACGTCAAGGATTTCGTTGACCTCAGTGGCCTGATCTCCGTCCGCGGGGTGTCTTTCGTCCGCTCGTGGCTCACGGTGAACGACGACCCGCTCCACCGGGAATACGTCCTTGCCGGACTGAAGAAGGTCGAGAAGGTTCCCGATGCGAGCTTCGCTGCCTTCGGTGTGGACGGAGTCCGGGTCCGGCAGAACATCCAGTATCTGATCTCTGGTCCCGAGCCGTCGGACGGGACGGGGAAGCGGGACGTTCTCGCCCATACGGAGGTGGTCTTCTCCGAGGGGTCCACCGAGGTCGATCCGGTCGCGGAAGAGAAGTTGAGCGCCTTTGCCGAGCAGGTGGTGCGGCAACTGAGGCGGGAGGACCCGGACCGGTTGCAGGTCGACATCGAGGCCGGCGGCCACGGCCAGGTGGCCCTGCGCGCGGTGCTCGGCAGCGTGCCGCGGGCACCGAGGTTGTCCAGTTGGGCGAACCGGGTCGCTGATGCGCGTGCGGACCGTACCGGTGCCAAGCGGGCTGACGAGGTCAGAGCCAAACTGGTGCACCGCCTGGCCCAGCGGCTGATCGCCGCTCAGACGGATCCGGACCAGGCTCGCCTGCTGGCCGAGAAGCTGGTCCGACCCGGCCAGAGCGTGGGTCTCCAGCTGCCGCGGACGGCCAGTGTGGATCTGACCAAGCCCGGCATGGACAACCGTCTGCATCTGCGGGGCCATGACGGCCGGACTATCGATCTCAACGATGTCGCGGGGATGCGTTCGTTCATCGAGATCTGGGTGGCCGCAGGCAAGCATGCCCCTGTCCGCTTGCTGCTGCATCGCTTGCAGGCCACCGGACACGTCCAGACGTACCACCAGATGGATCAGTACTACCGTCAGTTGGCGTCACCGGCGGTCGCCCACCATGCCCCGCTGCCGAAGAAGATCCACATGTACTGGGGTGGCAAGCAGCCCTCCGCGGAGGCCTTGGCCAACATCGACGCCTGGGTGGCCAAGGCCCGCGCCCAGGGCTGGGACCTTCATCTGTGGACTAACGCCAGCTTCGAGGGCTGGTCCGAGCGGATCCGCGATCACTTGGCGCGGAACCTGACCGTGCATACGGAAAGCGGCAAGCTGGTCGCGAAACAGGGCGGAGCGGCTGCGGAGACGGCGTACCAGCAGCTCAACGCCGCTGGCGCTCACAACATGGTCTCCGACCTGGTCCGCTACGCCATTTTCAGCGAGCCGACGGAAGGGGGCGGGATCTATGTCGATGCGGATATCGACCCCGGTGGTGTGGATCTCGGGGAACTGGAGGGAATCACCATGCACCGTGAGGACCTTCCGGTCTTCGCGCCCCGGCTGCGCGACATGACCTCGGTCGACGACGCGTTGCGCGACGCCGGCCAAGAGGGGATCCAAGATCCAGGCGAGCGGATCTCCCGAGCGGCCGAGTACATGTACGGGCGGGGCTTGCTCGGCAACCATGTCATCATCGCCCCGGCCGGATCCGTGTTTGCCCAACGCGCGCTGGACGGGGTCCCGCTGCGCTACCGGAACTTCGTGACCAGCTTCAGGAACTCGTACGGTCCCGACGCCGATACCGCATTCCCCGAGCAATTCCGCATGATGCTCAAGGCGTCGGCCGGAAACATCTCCGGGCCGGGTCTGCTGCAGGAGAATCATTACCTGCCCAAAAACACCCCTGATCTGATCTCTGCCTATGCCCAGAACTCTTTCGGGGTCGTATCCCTGGATCAGACCGGCACACCGCAGCCCAGCTTGAAACAGAACGAAACGACTGTCCTGTTCGACCCGCGGCTCACCAATTGGATCAGCAGGCTGCGTCTGGTCACCCCGGAAAGCGAGCACACGCTCGACAGGCCCGCACAGGGCACCTCGGACGAAGTCGCCCCGCGCGCTCCCGCAGCCCCTCCGGCGAACGCCCGCAGCCAGGACAAGCCCCACACGCCCTTGGCGCACGAGGTGGCTCCCAGGCCGCAGCGGCAAGGGCTCACGGGTGAGAGCGACACCGACGGTTCCCGGACAGCCGAGTGGGATCGCGTGGCCGCCCTGCTCAGCACCGTGCGACGGGCGGACGACCGTCTGGAAACAAGCCCCGTACGTGACGACGCCGTCCGGTTGACCGGTCCTCGTACGGCGCGCTTCAACGGAGCCGACCTCGCGCTGGCCGAGCCGGAGGCACAGGGCACGCAGGGCGCCCGTATGGTGGACGCCCTGCTCCTGGCCGCTCGCACCGCCGCGCGAACCCGTGAACTGACGAGCCCACCGGACCTGGCGACCGCTTCGACGAGCGGTTCCTCGTCTGCCGACGCGGTGTATCTCTGGGCGGAGCGGCAAGCGGTGGACCGCGGAGTCCTCACGGACGAACCTCTCCTCGGCCCCGACGAGACGGTGTCCGCGGCAGAACTCGAGGCGGTCGGCGCCGAGCGGGCGACCGTGGTGCAGGCCGTGCTCGGCGGGGGCCGCCTCATGGCATCCAAGGCACAGCTCAGCCCTGCTCAGCAGTTCCGCGTGCTATTCCGGCGGGCCTGGGACGCCCGTGCCGAAGGCGTCGAACTCATGGTGGCCGGGCTCGTTGCCGACGCGCTCGGCGTTCAGGTGACCCTGGCGGATACCGAACGGCCTGACGGCGCGGTCGTGCACTTCGGGGCGGCCACCGGTGTTCCGGTGCTGCTGGTCCGCAGCGGGTCCGGCCACCTGGCCGCCGTCACCAGCGGTGAGGCGTCCGCATCCGATGGCGACCACCGGACCGGCGGACGGGGCGGCGCGGGCGAGCGCACCGATGCCACGCAGCGTTCTTCCTCGCGGGACTCCAAGGTGTCATCCGGCTCCGACCGTTCGGATGCGCATCCGATGGACGAGGCGGACGAGAAGTTCCGGAAGGACAGAAGCGAACTCTGGCGGCGCATCAACGCCATCAAGCCACTGGCTCAGCTGCCCGACTTCAGGGCCGGAGTCACGGAATGGCTGGAGAGCGTCAGGCACGACGTGGCCCAGGCCGTGGGCAAGCAGCAGGACCGGGCGCCGGTCAATCACGAGGCCGTCCGCAAGATCATGGCCGGGCTGCACGACGAGAGTGTGCTCGGCCATCAGATCAATTACATGTGGTACAAGCAGCAGCAGGACAAGCCGGGATTCTTCGACCAGAGCCTGAAGAACCGTGCGGAGGAGTCGGCGAAGCACGGTCACGTCTGGTCGAAGATGGGGGCGGCCGAGGCCATCGACGAGGCCAGCATGGCCTACGGAGTGGTACTGGAATCGTCCATTCAGGGCTACCTCTTCAACAACTTGGTCTTCGGGCTCCCCGGCTGGAACGACTCCCCCACGATGGGCGCACTCTGGGAGCAGCTCTCGGAGACGTATGCGGAAGGCCTGAAGGGGTGGGTCACCGCCCATCTCCTGGACGGAGTCAACGGCACCAGCGTGCTGACGAGGGTCGAGTGGCCCAACCTCAGGAAGAAGATCGAGCAGGGTGAGGTCGATGGTCTGAACATCATCGTCTACCGAGCGGAGCCCGATACGGACGGCGGACCGAACAAGCTGCTGCCGATCGACGTCTTCGCCGTGCGGACGCAAGAGGAATTCGACCGTCTCCCCAAGGCCCCCACCGACGATGTCTGGAGGAAGAAGCAGAGTGAGGTCGACGCCGAACAGAAGGTGGCGCTCGGCGAGGTGTATGAGCGCCAGGCGGAACTGATCCGGCTGGACAGGTACGTAAACGACCTCTTCGAGCGGAACGGTGGTGAGAGCAGCATCCGGTTCACCGAGATGAAGACTCCGTTCACCACCCCCGCGAGCACGTTCTATCCCTTGCCGAACACCTTCACCTTCTACAAGAAATCGTGGTGAGCAGGTTTTCCCGACCCTCGGAGGAAGAACACCCGTGATCACGTGACCCCGGTGGTCCGGACGGGTCGAAGGGCCGCGGATGCCGTCGTCTCACGTGGGCGCCGCTCCCGCGCCGAACAGGGGACCCGCACAGCGCGTTGGCCACCGGTGATCGGGGCCGCCGATGGCCGGGAGTGCGTCGAGCGCCGCGCTGAGGCGGGTGAGCGCGGTCCGGTCCGCGTCGTTCAGCCCCGCGGGCTCCTCGGGCCCGGACCGCGCACCGGGCACCTCCCGCAGCAGCACCATGGGTTCGGTGTCACCCGGGCGTACCTGGAGCACCCGGAAGACGGAGCCGGGCGGGAAGACGACCTCGTCCGCACCGCCCGCTCCCGCCCCCGCCACGGCCAGAGCGCGTACCCGGTGTGCCGTGGACGACCAGACGGCGTACCGCACGGCCGTCACCGGTACGGCTGCGGCGCTGAGGGGCAGTCCGCTGATCGGCGCCGGGTCGTGGAGCACGGTGCCGGGCAGCAGGGACTCCACACCCGTGGGTGCCGGACCGCCGCGCACCACCGCGCCGCGGTACGTAGGCAGTCTGCGCAGGCCGGAGACCAGACACAGTGCGTACGGCAGGCGGGACGGGTCGCCGGTGCGCAGGGAGCGGGCCAATTCCGCGTGGTGCAGCGGTCCGGACGGCGAGGAGAGGTAGGCGCGGACCGCCACCAGGTCGGTCCGGACGACGTCCGGATCCTGTCCGCGCAGTACGGGCATACGGGTGAGCGCCCGGGCGACGCCGGCGGCGTGCCCGTCCCACGCGGAACCGGTGAACCTGCGGAAGGCCGCGCGGTCCTGCGCGTCGGGGGACCGGTGCACGGGTGGGGACGCGGTGGTGGCGGGCCGTCCGGTTCGCGAGAGCGGGGTCGTCGACGCGGTAGCCGCCGAGACGGGTACCGCTGAGCCGGCCGTCGAGACTGGGGAGACGGGTGCCGCCGGGGACGCGGGGGGCGACGGTGCCGGTGGGGGAGTGGGACGCGGCGACGTGGGTGGGACGGGAGCGGTGTTCCCGGTCACCGGCGTGTGCGGGCTCGCCGGGGTGATCGGCTCGGCCGGGAGGGACGGGGCCGCCGGGGACGGTGGAGGACTCGGCTCCGCGGACGCGGGCCGGTTCGTATCCGGGCCCGACCCCTGGGGTCGCGCTGCCGTCGGCGGAGCGGGGACCGCGCCGGACCGCGGCTGCCGGTCCGGTGCGGTGGTCCGGGCGGCAGGCTCCCGTCCTACTCCGGCAGGGCTGCCGGACGCGTCGGTGGCCGTGTCGGGGGAGGGGGACGGCCCCACCCCGGGTGCGGGTGGGGAGGGCGCCGCGGCGGAGCCGGACGACGAGGCGCGGAGAGGGAGGGGGGCGACTGGCAAGTCTGTGCCGTCGGCCGGGTCCTTGTGCGCGGCTTCGGCCATGCCGTCCTCCGTGAGCGGCGCCCCGGCGGGACCGTCGGACCGGGACTGCGGCTGGGTCCGTTTCGGCGGCGCGGTGGCGCCCGTCGCCGGGACGCGGCTGGCACGCGTGGAGGCCGCGTCGGCGGACGTCTTGTCCCCGGTGTCGGCCGACGTCCTGTCCTCGGTGTCCGGTGAACGTCCCGGTCCGGTCCGGACCGCCCCCTGGAGTGCACCGCCGGAAGCCATCGTGGTCACGGTGACGGCGGGCCCGCCCGGACGCACCGGTGCTTCCGGCGCCCTCACCAGGGTCAGGGCCACGTGGTGGCGTACGGCCATGCGTCGCATGTCCTGCAGCGTGTCACCGGAGATGGCCGGTATCCGTAGCTCCGCGTGGGCGCGCAGAGCCGGGTCCAGGCCGGACAGCACCCGTTCGCACGCGCGCAGGAACGAAGGATCCGAGTGGTCCGTCGACGCCGAGGCCTCGATGACGAAGCGCTCCGGGTCGACAGGCCGGCAGGCAGGAGGCGCCGGGGGCCTGTCGCGCTCCTCCAGGGCCACCCCGGCCCGGGTGAGGGACAGGCGCCACCGCTCGGACAGGTCGACGGTGCCCCGATCGGTGGGCTCAGTGCCCGGCAGTGGCGACCTCGGCTGCACTGGGCGGGGCGGGACGGCGCGCCCAGTGTCGGGGTGGGCTGGTCGGCAGCGCACCGCTTCCACGACCGGCTGCCACGTCGGGGTGCCGGAATCGTCGGTCAGGGTCACGTGTACGCCTGTGCCGGGGTCCTCGCCGCCCGGTAGGGGCAGCCCCGTCAGCAGCTCGACCTCGGTACTGAGCAGGTCCGCCACCTCCTGGGCGACCGGCAGGACGTCCCGGTGCGAGCCGGAGGCGAGGCGCACCCCGGCGCGCACGGCCGCCGGGAGCGTCACCAGCAGGGCGGCCACGGCGTCCGCCGGGACGGCGCGGCCCCGCGGGGTGCCGAGCAGGACGACCGGTCGCTGCGCGTCGGGCGCGACTGCATAGGACAGGTCCCCGGGTTGCGGCGCGGCCTCCTGCACCGGTCGCACCAGCACTCCGGCCGGTATGCCGTCGACGGCGCACTCGTCGTCGAGCTGGCGGGGCAGGCGGTTGAAGGCGGACTGCCAGGACGGCGCCGGGTCGCGCGGTCCGAGCAGTACGGGCTCGGTGCCGGGGGCGAAGAGGTACCAGGTGCCGCTCCCACCGGAGGTGTCGGCCGGGGTGAACAGTGATCCATCCGGGACGACGACGACCGTCCCGTCGGCGGCGGTCACCTCCAGCTCCCAGGTGTCGGCGATGAGCTGGGCGACACACGGCCGGTCAGGACGGACGGCGCCCGCTCCGGCCAGGGCGAGTCTGACCCCGGTGACGTCTGCCGTGGCCAGCGAGTCGAGCACCTCCGCCAGGAAGGGCCAAAGGTCCGGTGAGTCCGCCGCTACGGCGCCGAAAAGCAGCGTGACGGTCCCCGGTTTGCCGTGCAGCGCACGCCAGTCGGTCCCGCCGGTGTCGGGTGGACCTTCGTAGGCCGACCTGATAAGCCGTACTCCGTCGGCCTGGTCCACGACGAGGACTATCCGCGGCGCTTCGGCACCGTCGCCCGTGCGCCGGTTCCGTTCCCGGCCGAAGGAGCGTCGCCCCTCCGCGTCGGTGCCCCGCAGCCGGGCGAGGACGCCGGTCCAGCGCGGCACTAGTCCTCTCCTCCGGCCGTCTCATGGCGTGCCTCGGTCTCCGGCGTGTCCGCGAGAATCTCCGGGGTGCCGGGCTCCTCGACCCAGTTGTGCCACGAATCGCCGCCGACCAGCCCGCCAGCCGGAGCGACAGGTACGTCCTCCGTGGTGCCCCGCACCGCCGCGACCTCGTCGGCGCTGTCCGCTTCCCCGCCCGTGCCGTCGGTGGGCTCCGCTTCCCCGGCCGCGCCGTCGTCGTCACCGGCGGGTGCCTGATCCGCGCCGTCCTCGGCCAGCACCTGGCGCAGGACGTCGGCGGGCACCGCCACGCTCACCGGGGACGTGGGGCTGAGGTAGAGGACTTGCTCCCCTTCCCGCAGCTCCGCCAGCAGTTCGGGGACGGTGGTGGGACGGTGCGGGGGCAGGTCTGCCTCGCGCAGTTCGGGGGTCGGGCTGAAGACGGTGACCACCGCGTCACCGTCCGGCCCTTCGGAACGCCGTGGCCTGCCCTCCGCGTCGAGGAACACCTCGATGCGGGCCGCCGCCAGGGCGGTGGCCACCGCCCTGGCCGGCCCGTATCCGGTCACGGCGGACTGCACTGCCCGGTCCGTGTCGTCGGCCGGGCCGAGCCAGCCGAGCGCCTCGGGGGAGGGGCGGTACTCCAGGTTGTCCTCCCAGCCGGCGATCTCGCCCGCGTCGTCCGAGCGCCACCGGCCGACGACGGCCCACAGCGGCGGGACACCCGTGCCTTTCCAGTAGGGGTCGGGCAGGTAGAGGTAGTTGTCCGGTGCCAGCCGGGCGGCCCTGACGATGTCCTCGGGAGGTTCGGGGATCTCTTCAGGAGAGGACACCGGCTGCCACACCTCGTCCTCCTCCACGCCGTCGTCGGCCGGCGGTCCGTCCTCCCCGTCCGGGGGAAGTGCGGACAGCCGCGCCATGGGCAGGGAACGGTCCGCCTCTCCCGACGCCTCCGGGAGGGCGGACGAAGTGCTCGGACCGTCGTCGGCCTCCCCGGTGAAGGCGGTCGTCGCCGTCACGTCTGGCTCAGTGCTCATGTCGTCCTCGCCTGTCGTGGTGCTGTGATCGGGGCGGGCGGAGCGATGTGCGGCACGGACGGTGACCGGCCGCCAGCAGACACCAGCCGGTGTGCCCGGCCGGCCTCTCCCACCACTTCCTGCTACGAGACCCACGCTGTTCGGTTCACACCCGGAGGCCACCGCTCACCGCGGCGCGGCGGACGGTGACCCGGTTCGTGCCGGGTACGCCTGCCGTGACAATCCCGACACGTCCCGCCGCCCGGTCCCGCGACGTCCGCCAGCTCAGGGGCGACGAGGGCCGACGCTCCCCGGAAGCCGGAAGCCGGAAGCCGGAAGCCGGAAGCCGGAAGCCGGAGCTGGCTGTGGTCAGGCGTCCCCGGCGGGCACGGCAGCCGCTGCCTGGCCACCGGCGGACCGGTTCCCCCCGGCACCGGCCGACCCGGGCGCTCTCCCGTCCGGGCCGGCGCCGGTCTCGACCGGGCGCAGGGTCTGCAGCAGTTCCCGCATGGCGGCCAGCGCCGAGCGGGCCTCGACGGCGACGTCGTCCAGGCGCCGAAGTGCGGCCAGTTCCACCAGCCGCGTCGTGCGGCCCAGCACCGCCTGATGCAGGCCCTGGGCGATCCGCAGGCGTTCGGCGACGGCGACGGCGGCGGCCTGCCGCACCGAGTCGGAGAAGGCGCCCTCCTCCCGTGCCAGGACGCGCAGCCGTCGTGTCCGTACCGCCGTGCCCGCTCCCCACAGGGCCGCCAGTACTGGGCACACCACCACACCCGTGATCCCCCATGCCCAGACGAACATCATTGGTGAGGTGGCACCGTCCATCAGGCTGCCGTCCACGCCGGCCGTCGCCGCGACGGCGGCGGCGAAGCCGAATGCGGCGACGGGCGCGGCGGGCCAGGTGCGCCCGGCACCGCGTCCATAGGCGGCCACCGCGTACACCGCCATGGCCTCCGCGGCCACGGCACCGGGCAACTGGTCCAGCAGCGGCGACGGCAGCAGGCCCGCGGCGCGGGCGGCGGGCCACAGCAGCGCGGTGGCGGCCACCGCCCACAGCGCCGCCCAGGGAGCGCGCCGCCGCCACAGCAGGGGCAGCGCGTGCACGGTGGTCAGCGCGAGCAGCAGGACGGTCGCGCTGAGTCCCGCCGTCCGTTCCCCCTCCTCGGCGGCCAACAGCACCAGCAGCACCGGCAGGACAGCGGCCGTGAACGCCGGTGCCGCGTCGGCCAGCCGCTGGCGGCGCAGGAAGAGGCGGCGCCGGGAGGACGGGGCTGGCTGCCGGGGTCCGGTGGCGTCCGGTAGCCGGGCTCGCACCTGCCACCCGCCGTGGGGTGCGGGTCCGGCGGTCACGTCCCCGCCGACGGCCGCCGCTCGCTCCCGCATCCCGGCGATACCGCGTCCAGAGCCCAGACCGGTCCCGCCCTGGCCACCGCCGCGCGGGGCGTCGTTGTCGACCACCATGTCCAGTGCCCCGCCGTCGCGCCGTACGCGGACCCGTACGGCGGCGCCCGGCGCGTAGCGCAGGGCGTTGGTCAGCGCCTCGCGCAGAATGCCGAAGAGGGCTTCGGCCGCCGGACCGGCCAGGTCGTCGGGGAGGTCGGCGGCGATCGGCCGGCCCAGCCGGCCGAAGGCGGCCACCAGGTCCCGGACGGGGCCCGTCATCGGCTCCGGTTCCGCCCGGCCGGTCTCGTGCAGCACCGCCACCAGCCGCTGGAGCGCGGTGAGCGTCTCCCGCCCGGTGTCCTCGGCGAACCGCAGCGCCTCCTCGGCCAGTTCGGGCCGCTGCCCGCCGAGCTTGCGGGCCGCCTCCACGGTGACCACGACGGAGGTCAGGTGGTGGGCGCTGACGTCGTGCAGTTCCCGGGCCAGCCGGTGCCGTTCGTCGTCGGCGGCCCGCCCTTTGTCCTTCTCCGCCCGTACCAGCCGCTGCGTCGCCGTCCAGCGCCCGGCCACCCAGTGACGCCGTGCCTCGCCCAGTCCGGCGCAGACCGCGAACAGCACGGCCGTCAGCGTCGCGGTCCCGGCGAGGGCGTAGCCCATTCCCTCCCGTACGGCGCTGAGCGCCCCATGGCAGCCGACGACCGCGGCCGTGGCCCGCACGGTGACCCATCCACCGCACCGCGCTGCCACGGAGTACAGCGCGACCATCAGCCCGATGTCCACGTACCAGTCGGCCGCCACCGACTCGCCCACAACGGATGCGGCCAGTACCCCGGCCAGCGCGCGCACTGGCATCCGACGGCGCCATCCCAGGGCGGCGGTCCCTGCCGCCGTGGCGGCCAGCACCCCGGCCACGGCCGCCGCCGCGAGCGGCTTACCACCGGTCAGGGCGGGCCCGGCCCACAGCAGTACGGCCTGCAGAGCGGCCAGCAGTGCGGGCAGCAGCCAGTTGCGTGTGGTGTCCATGTCGGGTCCGAGCGTAGGCCGGTGACGGGACGCGGGACGCGCCGGGGTGGGAACTCCCTGGGCCGTGAGGCTTCCTGTTCCCACCCCGGACTCCTGCGGTTGCCGCTCCTAGGCGTGCGCGGCGTGGGCGCGGGCGCCGTCCATCGCGCTCTCGTACGACGCGGCCGCCATGTCCTTGAACTGCGCGAGGCGCGGCACATGGGCCGCCTTGGTCATCTCCGCGTGCAGGAAGGTCAGGTCGTCGGTAAGCCCGACCATGCCGAGCGCCGCCCGCAGGTACCGCTCCTGATGGTCGGAGTCGTGGCGCGGCGTGCCCGGTCCGTAGGCACCGCCGCGCGCGGACGCCACGACGACCTTCCTGCCCGACAGCGGGCCCTCACCCGTCTCGGGGGAGGCGATCAGAGGCGCGATCAGGATGCGGTCGAACCAGGCTTTGAACGTGGAAGGGACGGAGAAGTTGTACATCGGCACCCCGAGCAGGACGGTGTCCGCCGCCAGCAGTTCCTCGACCAGCGGCCAGGTCACCGACCAGCTCGCCGCCTCCTCCGGCGTCCGGGCCGCGTCCCGGGCGGTCTCCAGGTCGCGTACGCCCTCCGTCTCCAGCCGGTGCATGACGGCGATCTGGGCGGCGTCGATGTGCGGCACCTGGTCGGCCGCGAGGTCACGGTAGACGTACTGGCCCTGTGGGTTGGCCTTGCGCCAGGCGCGGGCGAACTCGGCGGAGATCTGGCGGGAGACAGCGTCCGGACGCGGACTTGAGTCGATGTGCAGCAGGACGGGCATGGTGGTGCCTTTCGTTCGGAAAGTGAGCAGAGGTGGTCGGTCCTCCCATTGAAAGCGGCTCCTGGCCCGGATTCACGTACACTGGTGTGACTGTTCCGGGATGGCAGCGTTAGGAAATATGACGGTGCGGCGATGCTGAACGTGCGCAGACTGCTACTGCTGCGTGAGGTCGAGGCGCGCGGCTCCATCGTGGCCGCCGCCCAGGCCCTCAACTACACCCGTTCCGCGGTCTCCCAGCAGCTGTCCGCCTTGGAGGCGGAGACCGGCACGACCCTGCTCAACCGCAGTGGCAACCGCGTCGAACTCACCGCCGCCGGACACCTCCTGGTCCGGCACGCCGAACGGATCGTCGCCCAGCTGGAGAGCGCCGAGGCCGAGCTGCGTTCCCACGACGGGGACGTCACCGGGGAACTGCGCATCGGCGTACCGCTGCACGAAGGACCGTCCCTGGTCGCGCCCGCCGCCACCCGCCTGCGCACCCTGCACCCACGGCTGCGCGTCACCCTGCACGGTGTGACGCCGACCGGCGGGCGGGAGCGTGTCCGGCTCGGGGAACTCGACGTCGCCCTGGCCGCCCGGTACTCACACGTGCCGGTCACCGGTCGGCCCGGCCTGCACGAGGAGGAACTGCTCACCGACGACATCCGCCTCGCCATCGCCCCGGACCACCCCCTCGCCCGGCACGCCGGACCCCGCCCCCTGGAGGACTTCGCCGACGTGTCCTGGCTGCTGGACCGCACCACGGACCTGGGCCGGCTCGGCCTGCACGTCTGCGCCGACGCGGGCTTCGTTCCCGACGTGGTCTGCGACGCCGGCGACCTGCAGGCCGTCCTCGGCCTCGTCGCTCTGGGCTGGGGGGTCGCGCTCGTCCCCGACCTCGCCCCCGACCGGCCGGGCCACCCCGTGGTGCGCCTGCCCGTCCGCGGGCACCGGCTGCGCCGCCACACCACCGTGGTCGTCCGCGAAGGCGCCCTGGACAGCCCGCCGGTGGCAGCGCTGCTGCCCGCCCTGCGGGAGGCGGCTGGCGGGCTGGCCGCCCCGTCCCCGCCAGGCACCGGCAGCGGCTGACCGGCCATCCGCCGCTACGCCACCCTGGCCGCAGCCCGGTCCCGCCCTCTCGCGTAGAGGGGGACAGGGAGGCTGTACGCGACGGCCGCGAGAGGCCGTTGCTGAGGACTGGGCGGCAGCTTCCTTCTCCCCCGGCCGAGCACGGCAGGCGAACCGCCGGAGCGGGGGAGCGCGGCCCGCCCTCGCGAGAGCGGGGGCGCCGCACGCTGGAATCCGAACGGGGCAGTACGCGTACCTCACCGACACCGACGGCCCACATGACGGTCCGCCGTGGCCTGGGGCCCGCTCCTGGCAGGGCTTGTGTCGGAGGGGGCGTCCGCGCTCTCCCGGGGCGCCGTCAACCGCGAGGCGGGTGCAGTGCCGCGGTCGGTCGCCACGCGTGCGATCGGGGCTCCGCCGAACCCCCGCGCCCGGACTCCCGTAGTGGCTCGCGAGTATCCCGTCGTACTGCCGGCTTCGTGGCGTCGGCCCCGCACCTTACGTCCGAAAGGGAAGACCTTGCCTGCAGCCGTCGTCATGCTGGAACCGAACGCGCCACTGGAGATCCACCGGAGCGCCCCTCCCGACCTCGAACCCGCTGCGGTTCTGTTGCAGACCCTCGGCAGTGAGGTGTGCGGGACCGACGCGCACCTGTGGAAGGGGCAGCTCGCCGGTGTGCCCTACCCCATCATCCCGGGGCATGTGAGCGTCGGCCGGATCGCCGCCCTGAACGCCGAGGCGGCGTCCCCCTGGACGTGTCCGGTGAACCCGTGCACGTTCGCCAGGTCGTCACTTCCCTCGACGTGTGGGGCACCTGTGGCCGGTGCTGGTACTGCACCGTCGGGCAGGCCACGACCCGCTGCCCCCGGCGCAAGGTCTACGGCGTCACCCTGTTCGCCGCCGACGGACTGTTCGGCGGGTGGGCCGAGTACATCCACCTCAAACCCGGCGTGCACATCCTTCCGCTCCCCGACGGACTGAACTGGCGCGCCTTCCTGGCCGGCGGCTGCGGCATGCCGACCGCCCTGCACGCCGTCACTCTCGCCGATGTCGCGTTCGGTGACACGGTGGTGGTGCAGGGGGCCGGGCCGGTCGGCTTGTGTGCGGCCGTTCTGGCCCAACTGCGTGGGGCGGCCGGGTGATCGTGGTCGGCGGTCTGCGGGTCAGGCTGGAGGCCGCCTCCCGCTTCGGCGCGGACGTGGTCGTCGACACCACAGCCGCCGAGACGCAGGCAGCGCGTCCTGGACCTGACCGGCGGACGCGGCGCAGACGTCACGATCGAGGCGACCGGCGCCCCGGCGGCCGTGCCCGAGGGTATGCGCCTGACCCGGGACGCCGGCCGGTACGTCGTCGTGGGCCAGTACACCGACGCGGGGACCGCGACGTTCAACCCCCACCTCGACAGACCGTGGTGAAGGCGCTGGTCGTTCCGCGGCCGACCGGCCGGCAAGGCGACCGATGAGCCGTATCACCGCCTCCACCCGCGAGGACAACGAGCGGGCCATCCGCACGGCCATGGACCGCCTGCTGTCCGGCGACCTTGTCCCCGGAGCACGCGTCGGCCTGGCTGACGTCCGTCTCGTTGCTCTCGAAGCCCAGCGTGGACGTGGCCATGGACAGCCGCCACCCCGCGCCGGCCCGAGGCCACCAGGTACTCGCCAGGCAGGGCGAGAGGATTTCCACGACACCGCAGCGAACCTGTTGCTGAGGGAACTCGGCGGCCTGACCGCCGTCACTGCCTTATGCCGCTCGGTCGGTGACGAGGTGCTGGACCGCTGGGAGCCCGGCCTCAACTCGGCCGAACACGACCGGATCACGGACACCACCACCCTCCCTGGCCATCGGCAGGACCTACGCGCGGATCACGGTGACCACGGCCCTGCGGTCGGCGGACCGCGCACTGGTGAACGGCTAGCTGCGGGACAACACCACCGGCGACAACCGGCTGCGGGGCCGGTCTGCCCGCCGACTGGACCGTTGGGGAGAAGCCGGGGACCGGCGCGTACGGCACCACGAACGATGGCGGTGTCGCCTGGCCGCCCGGTCGGCCTCCCGTGGTCCTGGCCGTGCTGTCCACCACAGCCGACCCGGACGCCCCGCCCAACGAGCCCTTGGTCGCCGGGACCGCGGCAGCCGTGGCCTGATCCCGGCCCCGGCCCCGCCCCGTGTCCGCGCCGGGCGGGCAGGTCTCAGACCGCACGCCGCACCGTGGCGGCGGTCCGCTCAAGAACACCGGACGTGCGACCGGTGAACCGAAAGCCATGGCCTGCGTTGTACGGCGTGTACAGCACGTTGTGCCGGGAGGCCAGGTTGAACAAGGGAACGAAGCTCGCCATCGCGGGGACGGTCGCCGTGCTCCTGTGTGGCGGGAGTTATGCGGTCGTCGACGCGGCCGGGCTGCTGAAGAAGAGCGGTCCCCTGTCCGATGACGAGATCCATTCGGTGGCGCAGGAGTTCCTGGGTGCGTGGGGCGACGGCAATGTGGACACGGCGGCGGATCTCACGGACGACTCGGCGGCGGCCTCAGACGCGCTGGCGCGCTTCTGGCGGGAGCTGGGACCGGAGATGTCCGCGCAGGTCGTCCGCGAGGACACCGCCAAGGTCGACTTCCGGGTCACCCTCCGGGTGAAGCACGACAACGCCGGCTCCGTGTGGGCTTACGACTCCTCGCTGCGGACGGTACGTGACCAGGAGACGGGCGAGCCGCGCGTCGTGTGGTCGCCCACTGTCGTGCACCCGGGCCTCACCCGCAAGGGTGACGCGCTGGACATAGTGGAGGCGAGCGGGCTGTCGATCCAGGCCACCGATCGGGACGGCACCAAGCTCACCGCCGAGGAGTTCCCGTCCCTGGCGGCTGTCCTGCCCGATCTGGGCAAGCGCTATGGCGAGAAGCTCGGCGGCCGCCCCGGTGTCGAGGTCCGTGTCACCCGGCGGGACGGCACGGCGGGCCCGTCGCTGCACACCGTGTCACGGGGCAAGCCGGCCACACTGCGCACCACCCTGTCGGCTGGCCTGCAGCGGGCCGCGGAGCGTGCCGTGAAGAAGTATCCGCAGTCCTCCGCTGTGGCGGTCGAGCCCAGCAGCGGTGAGATCCTCGCGGTGGCGAACAACCGTACCGACGGGTTCAACGCGGCCTTCCTGGGCGGTCGCGCACCCGGGTCCACGATGAAGATCGTGACTACGGCAGCGCTGCTGGAGAAGGGGCTGGTCGAAGCGGCGAAGCCGGCCCCCTGCCCCAAGTTCGCGAGCTACGAGGGCGCCACCTTCCACAACCTGGACAAGTTCACCATCGAGAACGGCACTTTCTCCGACGCCTTCATCCGGTCCTGCAACACCACGTTCATCGGCTTCGCGGACGACATCGACGGGGACACACTGACGCGGGAGGCCAAGGAGGTGTTCGGCCTCGGTCTGGAGTGGCGCAGTGGCGTCGCCACGTTCGACGGCAGTGTTCCGCAGGCGGAGGGCGGGGAGAAGGCCGCCGGAATGATCGGGCAGGGCAAGGTGCAGGCGAACGCGCTGAACATGGCCTCGGTCGCCGCGACCGCTGTGACCGGGCAGTTCCGCCAGCCGGTCCTGGTCTCACCCGACCTCGACGGACGGGAGATCGCCGAGACGGACCGTTCACTGCCCGACGACGTCGCTGGACAACTGCGCGACATGATGCGCCGCACGGCCACGCAGGGAACGGCGGCCGAAGCGCTCAGCGGGCTGACCGGTGACGTCGGCGCGAAGACGGGATCGGCGGAGGTCGGCGGGGAAGAGGTCTCCGACAGCTGGTTCACCGGCTTCCGTGACGATGTCGCGGCGGCGGCCATGGTGGAGGCGGGCGGCCATGGCGGGGACGCGGCGGGACCGGTCGTGAGGGACATCCTGGCAGCAGGGAAGTGACGCGTGGTCACACAGCTCACCCATCACAAGTACGTGCCGGGGGAGGGCGGACGGCCTCCGCGCCGGGGCACGGCTCGCCCGGGTCGCCTTCCCCTCTACGGGGTGCTCGCGGTGCTTGCCGCGGCGGCCCTCTTCGCGGTTCTGCGGCCGCCGGCCGCAGGCCCTGAGGGGGACCGGGTCGGTGTCGGCCGGGTCTGCCGCTCCGCCCTGGCCCCGGGTCTGGAACTGTCCTGCGGCAGCGCGGGCTTCGGCGACCTGCGCTACGTCTGTCATCCGCGCGCCGACGGCGGCCGGTGCGCCCGGACCAAGGCTGTGACCGTGCGCAACGACGGCCGGTCCACCACTTACGTGAGCATCATCAGCGGACCACGGCAAGGCGTCCGTGAGCAGGGCACCGACGTGCGGGTTGTTCCCGGCGACACGGCCACCCTGCGGCCCGGCGAGGACGGCTACTTGTTCGACATCACGGTGCGCGCGGTGGAGGAGGTCCCGGCCGTGCTGCGGGTGACACGTGTGAGATGAGCGCGCGCCTGACCAGCCGCTCGGCAGCCCTGCCCTTCCCACCCAACTTCCCCCTCCCGGCCTTCGGTTGAGGCCGTTCGGTGCGGTCCGGCTTCGATGACAGATCCGACTTCGATGACAGATGACAGAGGAGAGCGTCGTGACGTTTCACCCCGCGCCCGCCCGTGGTCCGGCGGTACGGCATGGCGGCGGCACGCGGACCCTGAGGGCCGTGGCGCTCCTGCTCGTGGCGGTGTTCGCCTCGGCGTGCACCATCGGGGGTGACGACACCCCGGAGGGGGACTGGGCCAGGACCGACGTCTGGTCGCGAGAGGATTCCTGGCGTCACGGGGGCTGGCAGGACTGGAGCCCGCAGACGTGGGCGCGTGCTGCCTCGGGGTTCCGCAATCCCGTGATCGAGCAGGTGTGGAACGCCCGTCGGCTGGGGGAGGCTCGGCAGCGGGGGAAGGCGATGGCCCGCTCCGCCGCGGCCGTACGGGGCCTCGCGGGCACCGCATCCGAGCCGTCGGCGGCGGCAGGCTCCGGCAGCCCCTCCCACCTGGCGGCGGTGCTACCGGTGGGCCGCGTCTTCTTCGACACTCCTGAGGGCCCGTCGTTCTGCTCGGGCACCGTCGTGCAGGATCCCGGCCGGCCCGGCCGGTCCAACCTGGTGTGGACCGCCGGGCACTGCGTCCACGCGGGGAAGGAGGGCGGCTGGTTCCGCAACGTCGTCTTCGTGCCCCACGGAAGTGACCTGACGCAGCCTCCACGGGCCGGGAGCGCGGCCGACGCCTGGTGGGCCGAGGACGCCGCGGTCTCCGAGAAGTGGATCGCCGAGGGCACGGCGCGCGGTGCCGGCGGTGCGTTCGCCGACTTCGCCGTCCTGCGGGTCGACCCCGGCCCCGGACGGGCAGGTACGTCACTCCAAGAGGCGGTGGGCGGCGCGCTGCCCGTCGCCTTCGACCACTCCCGGCCGCCTGGGAAGGTGACTGCGGTCACCGGAGGAGGCCTCGCCGGTTCGTCCTGCACCGGCCGCCCCGGTCCGCTCTCGCTGCGCGGGGCGGGGCCCGATACGCTCGGCATGCGGTGTGCCGCTCCGGACGGCACCACTTCCGGCGGCGGCTGGTTCGCGTCCGGCGCCGACGGCGGCCTCGTCCTCGTCTCCCACACCTCCGTGCGGTCCGCCCCCACCGGCTGGATCGCCGGCCCCCGACTGGGGCGCGAGGCGCAATCGGTGTTCACCGCCCTGCGCCGACGGTCCTGACCGGATCACGGACGCCGCCGCAGCCGCCGTGCCGTGTCCGGGCGCGGTCCTGCCCAGACCAGCCGTGCCCGCCGGTATGGCCCCGCCCGTCTCAAGGCCGGCCGGCGTGGGGTGAAGCAGCTCCGGCCGGGTGTATCCCGGTGGCCGCCCCGCCGTGGGCTTGCCCGGCCGTCCCGTCACACATAGCCGAAGTTCTGCGTCCACCAGGCCGCGCGACTCTCCGGGGCCAGGTGCACCCCCACGCCGATCGACCGGAAGGCGGGGTTCAGGATGTTGCGCCGGCGCCCGGGACTGTCCATCCAGGCCCGGACCACCGCCATGGCGTTCGGCTCGTGGACGGCGACGTTCTCCGCAGCGGGGAACAGGTATCCGGCGGCGAGCATCCGGTCGGCTGGCTGTGTCCCGGCGGAGGAGACGTGGCTGAGGAACCCGCCGGCCGCCATGTCCTCGCTGTGCGCCCGGGACGACGTCCGCAGCCGCTCCTCGACGCGCAGTTGGACCAGTTCCCGCTTCACACGCTCCTGGTTCATCAGCCTGGCCACATCGTCCTCCAGAGCCTGACGACGGGTCCTGACGGCGTATGGACGACGGGTGGTACTCCCCTGCGGCGGCCTCGCCCCGGCACCGGAGAAGCGCAGGGCGGAGCCGTTGCCATCCCACTGGTCGTCCCACTCGTCCATCCCGTCCTCCGCGTCCGGCGGGCCGCCGTACGGGTGCGCCGTCATCCTCGCCCTTCCTTCCTTCGCGCCTCGCCGACCCCGTGGATCACCGCCCTGTCGCCGACAACTGTGCCCTGCCTCGAACCGGACCCGCCAGGCAGGCCGCCCGGGTCCAGGACACCGCCGACGCGACGCATACCTCCGCTCAAGGTGTGCGCCGCCATCCACTCGTTTCCCGCCGGAAACCCGCACCGCGCTGTTCTCTGCCGTCTCCGGGTCGAGTGCCGATGACCGCGGCGGCGCCATGGTCCGCCCCGCTGTCCGGGTGCGGGGGCGAGGCGTTCCAGCGGTGCTCAGGCGCGGTCACCCGGCGACGCGGACGCTCGCGACGGTGGAAGGGCTTGACGGTAGACAGATCTGTCTGTCAGGGTCTTCTCGTCAGGCCAGCACAGCGGCAGGGGAGGATCGCGCGATGGGACGGAACACGTCACCGGCGGACCCCCAGCGGCCCGCGCGGGAGCGCATTCTGCTCGCCGCTGCCGACCTCTTCGGCCGTCACGGGCTGCGGGCCGTGGGAGTGGACAGGGTTATCGCCGAGTCGGGGGTGGCGAAGGCGACGCTGTACGCGCACTTCTCCTCCAAGGACGAACTGTCGGCGACGTACCTGCGCAACGTGGACTCCCTGTGGGCCGGCAAGCTCCGGGAAGCCGCACAGGCGGCCGGTGAAGATCCCCGCGACCAGCTTGTGGGGATGTTCGAGGCGGTGAAGGGAGCCTGGCGGCGGCACGGATTCCGTGGGTGCGCCTTCATCAACGCCACCGCCGAGAGCGAACCGGGCAGTCTGCCCTACCAGGTCGCGGTCGCCCACAAGAAGGCGGTCCACGCATGGGTCAGGGAACTGGCGGTCGCGGCGCGGGCCGACGACCCCGACGTGCTGGCGCGGCAGCTCACCCTGCTGATCGACGGATCGCTCGTCGCTGGACGGACGGGCGACGGCGAGGCGGCCGCAGCCGCGGCCGCCGACGCGGCCGCCGTGCTGGTGGAACAGGCCTGCCCGCCCCGCCCCGGCACTTCCGCCCCGTAACCCGCCCCGCCTGCCCTTCCCTGCCCCTCTACCTTCACCCACGTCTCTTTTTAAAAGACAGACCTGTCTGTACGATCCCATCACGAGGAGTCCCATGTCGACCACCGGTAGGACCCTGATCGTCCTCGCCCATCCCGACCGGGCCGCATCGCGCGTCAACGCGGCCCTCACCGCCGCCGGCGAAGCCGTCGGTGTCACGGTGCGTGACCTGCACGCCCTCTACCCCGACCGCCGCATCGATGTAGGCGCAGAACAGGAGCTGCTGCGCACCCACGACCGGGTGATCCTGCAGTTCCCCGTCCACTGGTTCGCCGTCCCCTACCTGCTCAAGCAGTGGCTCGACGAGGTGCTCACGTACGGATGGGCGTACGGGCCAGGCGGGGACGCCCTGCGAGGCAAGACCCTCCAGCTCGTCGTCTCCACCGGGATGAAGGACGACGAGTACACCCCCGCCGGCCGCGCAACCCGGGCACTGGAGGACCTGCTCAGCCCGCTGCAGGCCACCGCCGCCTTCACCGGCATGCGTTATGCGCCCCCGCTGGTTCTGCACGGCACCCGCTGGCTGAGCGACACCGAACTGGACCGGCACGTTCGACGCTACCGGGACCTGCTCACCGCTGTGCCCTCTCCCGTGGCGGCCTGATCCACCCCTCTTCCCCATCCGGCCCTCCCGGGCCGCCAACACCTTACGGAGCCCACATGTCCTTCACCCGCCGCCACCGCACCCTGCTCGCCGCCGCCCTGCTGGCCGCCGTCGTCACCACCTCGGCCACCGCCGTCAACGCCTCCGCGGACGCGTCCGCTGCTCCCGGCACCCGAACCGCTCCGGCCCACCAGAGCGCTCGGGAAGTCGCCAACACCAAGGCCGCCGTCGCCCTGCTCGAAGGCGCCTTCACCCGGCACGATCCCCGCACCTACGCACTGCGTTACATCGACGCCGAGACCTACATCCAGCACAACCCCAACTTCGACAACGGGCGCGACGCCTTCATCAAGGGCATCACCCACTTTGTAGAGCAGTACCCCGAGTCCTCCGTCACCGTGAAGCGCACCATCGCCCAGGGCGATCTCGTCGTCGTGCAGACCCTGTTCAGGACCGACCCCGCGGACCGCGGAACCGCCGTGGCGGACACCTTCCGCTTCAACCAGCGCGGCAAGATCGTCGAGCACTGGGACGTCCTCCAGCCCATCGCGCCCACAACCGCCAACGGCAACCCCCAGATCTGACGGGGCACGCGGCGGCCGGACCCCGCCCACACCGGCAGCCGAACGGCTGCCGGTGTGGCCCGTGGGCCCATGCGGGGGAGAGGCAGCGGGCCCTTCCCGTCCGGCCGGCCATGGATCCACCGGCAGCCCACGGCATCCGATGATCCCCCCATCCGCATCGGCTCGCCCGGCGGCCACCTCGCCGTGAGCCCTCTGTCCAACCGCGTACGAATCCGTTCCGGTCAGCGGCTGGCCTCCGCCGCGCCCTCTCGAGAAGGACATGATGACGACAACCGCGTTCCACCCCATCGAGCTGTCCGGCAAGAGCCTGGCCAACCGCCTGGTGATGGCGCCGATGACGCGTAACCGCGCGCACGGCCCGGGAGCCACTGTCACGGAGCTGACGGCCGCCTATTACACCCAGCGCGCGAGTGCTGGCCTCATCGTCAGCGAGGCCCTCCAGCCCTCCGCGATCGGCCAGGGCTATCCGGGGACCCCGGGACTGCACACGGCCGAGCAGGTCGAGGCCTGGCGCACAGTCACCGACGCCGTACACGCCGCCGGGGGCACCATCTTCGCCCAGCTGATGCACGCCGGCCGCATCGGCCACCCTGGCATCCTCGGCGGCCTGACGCCCGTCGCGCCTTCCCCCGTGGCCGCCGCAGGGCAGATCTTCACTCCGCACGGCCTGGAGGACTTCGTCACGCCGAGGGAACTGAGCCCGGAGGAGATCGCCGGGACCATCGCCGATTTCGCCGCCGCCGCGCGCAACGCCGTCGCCGCCGGTTTTGACGGGGTGGAAATACACGGCGCCAACGGCTACCTGATCCACCAGTTCCTCGCCCCCAACACAAACCGGCGCACCGACGGCTGGGGCGGCGACCTGGCAGGCCGGATCCGGTTCGCCGTCGAGGTCACCACCGCGGTGGCCGAAGCGATCGGCGGCCGCCGCACCGGCCTGCGCATATCTCCCGGCAACCCCTTCAACGACATCGCCGAGACCGACCCGGCGGACACGGAAGCCACCTACACGGCCCTCCTGGCCGGCGTCGCCGACCTGGACCTGGCTTACCTGCACCTGGTCGAGAATGCCGACCGGACCCTGACCAAGCGCCTGCGCGGGGAGTGGGCCGCCCCCCTCATCCTCAACCCGTTCACCGACCCCGACCCCACGGGTCCGGACTCCCTCGCCCTTGTCGAGGACGGCACCGCGGACATGATCGCTTTCGGGAGGCTGTTCCTGGCCAACCCCGACCTACCCGCCCGCCTGGCCGCCGGCGGTCCCTACAACACCCCCGACCCGGCCACCTTCTACGGCGGCGACCACCGCGGTTACACCGACTATCCGGCGCTCGCGCACTGACGGACCGGCCCTCGGCCGGTCCGTGACAGCGGGGGCCGGGGCCGGCGGAACCTCTTCCCCGGCGAGCGCGCTCGGTCCGCGCGCCGGCCCGGCGAGGGCACCGCCTTCCGGTCCTCCCTTCAGGTCCCTGACAAGCGCACGACAAGTCGGCGGCAAGCAATGCGCAAGAAGCAGTTCCCACTCTGGCGGGCGGGACAGGAACTTCGTGAACCCGCCGTGTGCACCACGTGGCCGTCCTCTACTCGGCTGCGTCGGCAGGAAGGGGAGTGGGCGTCAGGCTCTGATGCGCCCCGACGACGAAGGTCTCCGTCGCGTGTTCGCCCGCGGGACGTGGAGCCTCCCGGCGCCGGACAGAGGGTGCCCACGGGCCCGGTCGAAGCCCGTGCCCGTCGGAGCCCCGGCAGGCCCTCGGTGCCCGGGGGCGTGGACAGGACCGCCGTGCTCGCTCACCGCGACCGTCGGGGAGCGAGCACCTAGGCCGGAGGAGACTCAACTGCCGGTGGACCTCCTCCGCCACTGGTCCGTAACACCACCGGGACAAGCGTCCCGGCGGAACACCGACACGAGGAGAACCGATGGACTTTCTGGCAGCACAGCCGACTCGCCGCGCGTTCCTCGCCCTGGGTGCCGGGACGGCCCTGGCCGCCGCGGTCTCCAGCACGGGGACGGCCCACGCGGCAGTGGCGCCCGCCGACGGGATCACCGGTCGGCTGCGCGGACTCGAACAGGAGCACTCCGCGCGCCTGGGGGTCTTCGCCCGCAACCTGACCACCGGCGAAACGGTGCGCTACCGCGCGGACGAGCGTTTCCCCGTCTGCTCGCTGTGGAAGCCGCTCGCCGTGGCTGCCGTCCTCAGGGACTTCGACCAGAACGGGGAGTTCCTGTGGAAGCGCGTGCGCTACTCCCAGGCGGATCTCCTGCCCGGCTCCCAGATCACCTCTCTGCCCGAGAACCTCGCCGGCGGCCTGTCCGTCCAGGACCTGTGCGACGCCGCCCTGCGCTTCAGCGACAACACCGCCGGGAACCTGCTGCTTCGCCAGATCGGGGGCCCCGCAGCGGTCACCGGTTTCTGCCGGTCGGTGGGGGACGGGACGACCCGACTCGACCGCTGGGAGCCGGAGGTGAACTCGGCAGAGCCGTGGCGGGCGGAGGACACCACCAGCCCGCACGCGATCGCGCAGACCTACGCGAAGCTCCTCGCCGGTGACGCGCTCGCCGAGTCGGACCGGAACTGGCTGGCCGGATGGATGATGGAGAACGAGACCGACATGGCGCGCCTGCGCGCCGGGCTGCCCGAGGGGTGGCACCTGGCCGGCAAGACCGGCGAGGGCGGGTACGGCACCAACCACAACGTGGGCGTCACCTGGAGCAGGCCGCAGGGGGATCCGGTCGTCCTGTCCGTCCTCACGACCAAGGGCGAGGCCGGCGCGCGGCCGGACGACGCGCTGATTGCCGCTACGGCCGCGCTGCTGGTGGCGGAGGTCGTCTGATCCGGCCCAGCGCGTCCCCGTTCACCGTGACACGAGGGCGGGGCGGACACGGGACCGGGCCGGCCACCGGCAAGCCGGTCCCGTGCCGCGTCCCGGGCTCAGGACATGAGCAGGCGCTGCACCTGCGCGCCGACAGCCAGCAGCGTGCGGTCGGAGTGCTCCGGCCCGTCCAGGGCCAGGCCCACCGGCAGGGTCTTTCCGGGCGCTTGCGGCATCGGCACGGTGAGGCCGGGCAGCCCGGCGATGCTGCCGGGGCCGGTGTGGCGGATGAACGTCTGGAACGCCGGCAGCAGTTCGCCGCCGATCTCGACCGGGGCGTCGGGCGCGTTCAGTTCCGCCGCGCAGCGCGGGGTGGTGGGGAAGACGAGGGCGTCGACGCGGTGGGTGTCGAACACCTCGCGGTAGGCGGCCCGCAGGCGGGGACGCCCCTGGTGCAGTGCCGCGAGGTACCGCTCCTCGGGTACGGCCCCGGGGGCGCCGTCGACGACCGAGTCGAGGAAGACCCGGCGCACGTCCGGGGCGGTGATCTGCTCGGCGAGGTCGGTGAGCGTGATCGTGGGGGTGTGCTGGGCGAGGTAGGCGGTCAGGTCCCGGCGGGCCTCGTAGAGGGTGATGGGGAAGCCGAGTTCGGCCTCAACCCGTTCGAGGCCGGGCAGGGCGACGTCGACCACGGTGACGCCGGCCCGGCGCAGCCTGTCCACGGAGTCCGTGAACGCCTCCGCCGTCTCGGGTCCCAGCAGCCGGGTGAAGTAGCCGCCCGGCACGCCGAGTCGCAGCCGGTGGGGTGGCACGGTTTCCGGGGTGCCGGGTTCCTGGGCCAGTACGGAGTCCAGCAGGGCCAGGTCGGCGACGGTGCGGGCCATGGGGCCGACGACGTCGCGGGTGGCAGACAGGGGAGTGACCCCGCCCGCTGGGTAGCGTCCGGGGGTGGGCCGCAGGCCGCAGATGCCGTTGAGCGCCGCGGGGATGCGCACCGACCCTCCGGTGTCCGTGCCGAGTCCGGCGAGGGCGCCGCAGGCGACGGCGACCGCGCTGCCGCCGCTGCTGCCGCCCGCGAAGCGCGCGGGGTCGTGCGCGTTGCGGACGGGACCTGAGGAGGAGGCGGAACTGGTGGCCCCCATGGAGAGTTCGTGCATGCCGGTCTTGCCGATGACGAAGGCACCGGCGGCCACCAGGCGGCGGACCACCGGGGCGTCCTCGGCGGGGACGAAGCCGGCCAGGGCCGCGGTGCCTGCTGTGTTGGGCAGTCCGGCGACGTGGATGTTGTCCTTCACCACCACTGGCACCCCGTGCAGCGGGCCGCGGGCGGGGGAGCCGTCCGCCGCGTGCGCGGCCCGGAGGGCGCGTTCGCGGTCGAGGGTGACGAAGGCGCCCAGTTCCGCGAACCGCTCGGCCCGCGCGAGGAGTTCCTCGGTGAGGGTCCGGCTGGTCAGTGCGCCCCGGCGCAGCAGGGCGAGTGCGGTCGTGAGGCTCGGGGTGTCCATGGCGGGGGCTTCCTCGGTCCGGTCGGTCGGGGAGAGGGCTGGCGGGAGGCTTTGGTCCGGGGCGGCGTGCCGGGGCCGCCGGGGCGGGACGCGGCTGCGCCGTCCGGCCGGGAGCGGGTGGCGGTCGCCGTGCGGCCGGGGCCTTTCACATCACAGGCCCCGGGCACAGCGTAGAGCGGAGGTCAGGGGGAGACGTCCTCCAGCCGTCGGTTGCGCGTGCGCGGTGTGAAGCGCACGGCCACGGCGGCGAGCAGGAGGAACCCGCTGATGACGGTGAACACGCCGAGCAACGACAGCCGCGTGAGCAGGGGCACGACCAGCAGGAGCGCGAACCCCGCTCCCGCGTGGCCGAGGCCGTCCACCAGGGCATAGCCGGTGGTGCGGTTGCGTGTGGGGAAGCTCTCGGCTGTCAGGGCGTACAGCGGGGAGACCCATATGTTGAAGCCGAAGAACAGCACCACCGCTCCCGTACTGGCCAGCAGCATGTTGTCGCCGGCGAGGGCGATCACGGCTCCGCCGGCCAGGTTGAGCAGAGCGGCGATCCACACCCAGGCCTGGCGTTCCAGCCGCTCGACGTAGAAGTAGGTGAACAGTCCGGTTGCCACGAAGCCCAGGGTGCCGATGGCGCCGACCATGCCGGCCTCGGCCGGCGAGTAGCCCTGGGCGCTGAGCACGGTCGTGAAGCCGCCCGCGTAGGTGTACAGGACCACGTTGCCCAGGAGCATGGTGAGCAGCAGACCGGGGATGCGCAGCCGGTAACGCCGTTCGCGCAGAAGCGAGCGGTACGAGCCCGTCTCGGCCTTGACGGTCACGTTCAGCGGCTCCGGGTCGGCGAGGGGGCCGTGCTTGGCCGCTCTGGCCTCCATGGCGCTGACGATGCGGTCGGCCTCGGTGATGCGGCCGCGCTGGATCAGCCAGCGGGGCGATTCGGGCAGTTCGAACCGGGAGACCACGGCGACGACCGCGAGGGCCCCGCCGATGGCGAACATCCATCGCCATCCGCTGGTGAAGTCCTCGGAGGCCAGGGCGAAGGGCAGGCCGTGAGGCCAGGGGGCCGCCGGGGTAGTGAGCAGCAGGCCGAGCCAGATGCCGATCAGGGCGCCGAACGCGGACAGCGTGAAGATCAGCGAGGTGTACTTGGCACGGCCGCGCCGGGGGGCGACCTCGTTGATGTAGACGTTCATGACGGCGATGTCGGCGCCGACCCCGATGCCCGTGACGAGCCGGGAGATGTTCAGGTCGGTGAAGTCCGTCGCCAGCGCCGAGTAGACGGATCCGATGCCGGTGATCAGCATGGTGATCATCAGCATGTGACGGCGCCCGGTCCGGTCCGACAGGGGGCTGAGTACCAGGGTCCCGAGGCCGTACCCGATCAGGTGGTAGAGCACCGGCTCGCCGAGGTGGTCCACCGCCGTCTCGGGGGTGCATCCGTCCACGACCTGGGTGCAGGCCTGCACGAAGGCGACATTGATGTCGAAGATGTCGTAGAGGATGAACAGCGAACCGGTGCCGATGATCCCTATGAACATGTAGGAGAGCGACCACACGTCGAGGCGTTCCAGCCGCGCGAGGATCTGTGCGGCGCTCGGTTCGCCGGTCGCAGAGGGCGGTGAGTCGGGGGAGGTGGCTGTCTGCTCTGCAGGCTCCATCGCGTGCTCCGATCAGGTCGGACGAAGAGGGGACGGAAGCGTGGCGCCAGCAAGGGAGGGAAGGCGGCCTGGCCACGCGGAAAGCGGCGCGAGGCGCTCGCGAAAATCAATCAAAGCTTTGATTGAACCGGGACTGTACGCCGCCTCCGTCACGCTGTGAAGCCCTCCGGCCGGGGATTTGCGAGTGGGTGTTCCCATCCGTGGAGGGTGAGGTACTCTCGAATTAGTCAAAGGATTGATCAATTTCCGTTGGGGTACCCGGTGCCCACCCCGTGCCCCGCGCCGACGGCGGCGGGCCGGATCACCGGCCCTCGGAGCAAAGGAAATCTGATGAAGCTTTCGGAGTACGTGACCTTCGACGCCGTGGGGCTGGCCGAGCTGGTCGCCCGCGGGGAAGTCAGCCCCGGGGAGCTGGCCACGACGGCGCTGCACGCGGTCGAGACTGTGGACCCGCAGATCAACGCGGTGGTGGAGACCTGGGAGGCGGAACTCGACGCACCGCCCGGTGAGCCGGTGCCGGGAGCCGCGTCCCTGGCCGGTGTGCCCTTCCTGATCAAGGACATCGGCGTGGCGATGAAGGGCAGACGCATCGAGCTCGGCAGCCGTCTCGCGGCGGGCAACGTCGCCCCCGAGGACTCATTCCTCATGCGGCGCTTCCGGCAGGCGGGCCTGGTCACGCTGGGGCGCACCACCACACCGGAACTGGCGGCCAGCGTGACCACCGAACCCGTGCTGTATGGGACCACGCGCAACCCCTGGGCCACGGACCGCAGCGCCGGCGGCTCCAGCGGGGGAGCGGCCGCCGCGGTGGCCGCTGGCATCGTTCCGCTGGCCCATGCCACCGACGCCGCCGGGTCGATCCGGCTGCCCGCCGCCTACAACGGGCTGTTCGGCCTGAAGCCCTCCCGCGGCCGGATGTCCGTCGGCCCGGACTTCGACGAGGTGTTCAACGGTCTCGCCGTCCAGGGAGGCATCAGCCGCTCGGTGCGCGACAGCGCGGCCCTGCTGGACCACATCAGCGGCGCGGAACCCGGCGACCCCTACCGCATCCAGGCGCCGCAGCGCCCCTACAGCGTCGAGGTCACCCGCGACCCGGGTTCGCTGCGAATCGGAGTCCTCACGCACGCCTGGGGCGGGCGCTACACCTCACCCGGCGTGGTCAACGCCCTGGAGCGCACCACGCGACTGTGCGAGGAACTGGGGCACCATGTGGAGGAGGCGGACGTCGGCCTGGGCCTGAGCTGGGACGAGTTCGTCCTGGCCAACGCCCGTATCTGGAACGCCAACCTGGCCGCCCAGATCGACGCGCTCGCGACGGCCTTCGGCCGTCCCGTCGACGCCACCACCCTGGAACCGTGGATGCTCGCCTGCTACGCCTACGGGCAGGGCGTCCGCGCGGTCGACCTGGTCGACGCGCTCACCGTGCGCAACCGGGTGGCACGCGCTCTAGCGACCTTCTTCAGCGGTTACGACCTGTTGCTGACCCCCACCGTTCCGGAGCCGCCCGTCCCGCTCGGCACCTACGACGAGAAGGTGGAGCAGTTGGACGGCCTGCAGTGGCTGGAGCGCATCCTCGGACGGTCCCCGTTCACCGCGCCCTTCAACGTGGCCGGGACGCCTGCCATGTCCGTCCCCCTGGAGACGGACCTGGTGACGGAACTGCCACTGGGAATGCAGTTCGCCGCCGCGTACGGCCGTGAGGACACGCTGTTCCGCCTGGCCGGCCAACTGGAACGCGCCCGGCCTTGGGCCGGCCGCACTCCCGCGGTGTGGGCGGGCAACGCCGAGGGCTGAGCCGGTGGCCGAGCCGCCGGGCCCGCGGTGGGCCCCGGTGTGACACCGAGGCCCACCGGGGGAGGGCTGGCGTTCGGGCCCGTAGCGGAGGACGCGCGCGGCGATCCACGCTGCTGAAAGGCCGCGCGGGGCCGTACTCACCACAGGCGCTGTTCGCACCAGATGGTCTTGCCGCGGGGTGTGTGCCGGGTGCCCCATGCGTCGGTGAGCTGGGCGACCAGCAGCAGACCCCGTCCGCCCTCGTCGAAGTCGCGGGCACGCCGCAGGTGCGGGGCAGTGCTGCTGCCGTCGGACACCTCGCAGACGAGGGTCCGCTCCCTGATGAGCCGTAGCTGTATCGGACCGCCGGCGTAACGGATGGCGTTGGTCACCAGTTCGCTGACCACCAGCTCGGTGGTGAAGCACGCCTCGTCCAGGCCCCAGTCGGTCAGCCGGTGGGTGGCCCAGGAGCGGACCTCGGCCACGGCCGCCGGATCGGCCGGCACCTCGCGGGTGGCCACCTGGTTCTCGTCCAGCGCGTGGGTGCGGGCGATCAGCAAGGCGACATCGTCTGCGGGCTGCTCGGTGAGAAGTCGCTCGATCACGTCGTCGCAGAGCGCTTCGAGCGAGGCCGCGGGCGCGGTGAGGACCCCGCGCAGCCGGTCCATTCCCGCGTTCGTGCCCCGCCGCCGGGAGGTGACGAGGCCGTCGGTGTAGAGGACGAGCAGGCTCCCCTCGGGAAGGTCCGTTTCGAAAGCCTCGAAGGGCAGGTCGCCGAGGCCCAGCGGTGGGCCGACGGGCAGGTCGAGGAAGACCGTTCTGCCGTCGGGGGTGCGGACGGCGGGGGGAGGGTGCCCCGCACAGGCGAAGCTGCATCGTCGCGACACGGGATCGTAGACCGCGTACAGGCAGGTGGCCCACAGGGGACCCGCCTGGCCGGACGCCGTTTCCTCCTCGCTGCTCAGAAGGGCGAGCTGGTCGTCGAGGTGGGTGAGGAGTTCGTCCGGGGGCAGGTCGACGTCCGCGAGCGTGCGGACGGCCGTGCGCAGCCTCCCCATGGTCGCCGCGGCGGGCACGCCGTGTCCCACCACGTCACCGACGACCAGTGCCACCCGGGCGCCGGACAGCGGGATCACGTCGAACCAGTCACCTCCCAGGCCGGTCTGTGCCTGGGCGGGCAGGTAGCGGGAGACGGCCTCCACCGCCGTCTGCTCCGGTGTCCGCCGGGGCAGCAGGCTGCGCTGCAGCGCAAGGGCCGCCGTGCGCTCGCGGGTGAACCGGCGGGCGTTGTCCAGGCAGACCGCGGCACGTGCCACCAACTCGCATGCCAGATCCAGGTCCTCTTGCTCGAACGGCTCCTGGTGCCGCCACCGGCCGAACAGGACGACGCCCAGAGTGACCCCGCGGGCCCGCACGGGGACGAGCATCCAGGAATGGAACCCGTACTTGCGGTTCTTCGCGGCGCGCGCCGGATCGTCGGCCTCCCAGCGGACGACGGTGACGTCCGTGACTCGCAGCAGGATGGGACGGCCCGTGGCCAGGCACCGGGCGGGGGGCGAGTGCGCCGGGTAGACGTCCACCTCCCCTGGACGGGCCACTGCCTCCGGGACGCCGTCGAGGACCGAGGAGTGCGCGACGCGGCGCAGGACCGCCGCCCCCGTGACCGGTCCGGGCTCGTCGCCCTGGAGCAAGGGCTCCAGCAGGTCGACGCTGACGAAGTCGGCGAGACGCGGAACGGCCACCTCGCCTAGTTCCTCGGCGGTGCGCACCACGTCCAGACTGCTCCCGACGAGGGTGCTCGCCTCGTTAAGCAGCGTGAACCGTTCCTCGGCCAGGACCTGCGCGGTGACGTCGGTCAGCGTGACGCACGCGCCGAGGATCTCTCCTCGCGCATCGCGCAGCGGGGAGATCGCAACGCAGAAGAGGTGGTCGTGGTCGGGATCGGCCGGAGTGCGCACCCGGACTCGGAAGTCCGTCGCGGGTTCCCCGGTCTCCAGGACCTGACGGACCCGTTCCTCCCAGAGCTCCGCATCCCGGCCGGAGACGATCTCCCGCAGTGTTCTTCCCCAGCGGTCCCGGCTCGGCATGCCGCTCAGCCGTTCCATCGCGGTGCTTTGGCCCAGGCAGCGCAGCTCGGTGTCGTAGACCGTCAGCGCGACCCCGGACTGCCGGAACAGCCAGTCCGTCAGCGCCGACGCCTCTTGCGGGAAGGGGAATGGCTCCGGCGCGGTCAGTCGCCACTCGAGCGCGGAGCCGGGTCCGGGCGGGAGCCGGGCTTCCACCGAGATCCTCACATGGCGGCCGTCGCGACGTCTGACCGTGAGGTGCGCGGACCGGCCTTCTCGCATCGGCAGCGCGTCAGCCTGACCGTCCGGGGCGAGCACGTCCGCGACGGGCCGTCCCACCGCCTCCGCAGGGGAGTGGCCCAGCAGCCTGTGCGCTCCCACACTCCAAGCTTCGACAAGACCCCGCGCGTCCACGCGGACGAGCGCCTCCTCGGGGGAGCCGGCCGGGTCGGGAAAGTCACTGGCCATGAGAGAAGTTAATAACCGTGCGGCGGATGCGGCGACCGGCAAGGCATCCGCACCGGCGGGAGGGCCGCTCCGGTCGGGAAGCGGTGTGCCGCGGCGCGGTGGATGGCCCTGGGGCCGGGCCGTCCGCCACGCATCAGGCCCGGTGGCGGGCGTCGAAGCGGCCGGAGGCGGTGATCAGCTTTCCCAGCAGTTCGGTCAGGGTGGCCTGCTCCTCCTGGCTGAGCGAGCCGGCCCAGTCCTGTTCACGGGCGTTGTGCGCGCGGAAGGCTTCGGTGATCGCGTCGAGCCCCTGCTCCGTGAGGGTCAGGTGGACGGCACGGCCGTCTTGCGGGGACCGGGTCCGGGACACTAGACCGTCCCGCTCCAGGGTGTTGACGAGGGCGGAGACTGCGGCACGGCTCATGCCGGTCAGCTCGGCCGCCTGCTTGGCCTCGACCGGCCCCGTCAGCCAGATGACGAACAGCACCCGGAATCCGGGCCATGACCAGCCCCTTGGCCGGTGCACGCTCGACTCCAGGTCGTAGACCAGCATGTTCACGGCGCGGTGCAGCATCAGGACGAGACGCATGGCCGCCGGATCCACCCCTGGCAGTTCCTGCGTGGTCCGGGCCACCGCGTAGTCGACGAAGGACCAGAAATGCAGCTCGTCGGGTTCGGGCTTCTCCTGGGGCACGGCCCCGATTCTAGGGCGCCCCGGTCACCGCTCGGCGGGCGGGTCAGGTGAAGCCAGGCGGGCGAAAAATCTGTGACAAGGGGTTCACGGAAGCTGCGGACGGAGCTACAGTCCAATTAATCAAAGCTTTGATTAGCTCTGTGAGGGGTGGCCACGCACTGTCGCGGCCGACGGCCTCCAGGCGCGGCGGCCGACTGCCTCCCCCTTCCCGAGCCCCTCGCACCACCCCCACGTCCGCTCCGGAAGAAAGCGAGTCCGCGCATGCCGCAAGTCCTCGCCCCGCCCAGTCCCGGCGCCCTGCGAGCCTGCATGGCCCGCTTCACCACCGGCGTCACCGTCGTGACCTTCGCCGGAGACGACGGGCCCCGCGGCGTCACCATGAACTCCTTCACCTCGGTGTCCGCCGACCCGCCCCTGGTCCTGATCAGCGTCGCCCGCCGGGCCCGCTCGCACGACCAGCTCGTGGACAGCCCTTTCTGCGTCAACGTGCTCGGCGCCGAGCAGGAGCCCATAGCGCGGCTGTTCGCGGGGGCTGCCCCGGGCCCCACCGCCCCCCGCTGGGTGCCCGACGCCCCCGTGCCCCGTCTGCACAACCCCCTGGCCTGGGTGGAGTGCCGGCCCTGGCGCTCGTACGACGGAGGCGACCACACCCTGGTGCTTGGCCGCGTCACCGACCTGGGACACCGCGACGGCGACGCCCTGACCTACGCCTGGAGCCGCTTCGGCACCGCGCCCCACTCCGTCGACGGCATCGAGCACCTCATCTGACCGGCCCGGGTCCGCCCCGGACCGCCCACCCCATCCCACTTCTCCCACCCCACCGTCACGTCCACAGGAGCACCCCATGGCAGCGAGAAACGGCAAGGAATTCCTGGAACGGCTGGCCCAGTCCCGTCCCACGGTCCACATCCAGGGAGAGACCCTCACCGGCTCCGTCCAGGACCATCCGGCCTTCCGCAACGTGGTCCGCACCTATGCCGAGCTGTACGACCTGCAGCACGCTCCCGAGCACAAGGAGACGCTCACCTACACGTCCCCCACCTCCGGCGAGCCGGTCGGCACCTCCTTCCTGACCCCGCGCACGCCCGAGGACCTGGTCAAGAGGCGCGAGGCCTACAAGACCTGGGCCGATCACAGCATGGGCATGCTGGGCCGCACCGGCGACTACATGAACAGCTCCCTCATGGCCCTGGCCTCGGCCGCCGACTGGTTCGGACAGGCCGACCCCGCGTTCGGCGACAACATCCGCCGCTACTACGAGAAGGTGCGCGAGGAGGACCTCCTGTGCACCCACACGCTGATACCGCCGCAGGTCAACCGGACGGTTGCCGGCACACAGCAGGCGGGCGGGAACCTCGCGGCCCGCATCGTCCGCGAGGACGACAACGGCATCGTCATCCGCGGCGCCCGCATGCTCGCGACCATCGCGCCGTTCGCCGACGAGATGCTGGTCTTCCCCTCCACCGTGCTGCGCGGCACGCCGGAGGACAAGCCCTACAGCTACGCCTTCGCCGTCCCCAACGACACCAAGGGCCTGCGGTACATCGCCCGCGAGCCGCTGGACTACGGCCGCTCCCGCCACGACCACCCCCTCGGCTCCCGCTTCGAGGAGGCCGACGCGGTGGTCGTCTTCGACGACGTGCACGTGCCCTACGAGCGGTGTTTCGTGATCGGCGACGCGGAACTGTGCAACGGCTTCTACGCGAAGACGTCCTCCGTGGTGCACATGACGCACCAAGTGGTCACGCGCACCTCGGCGAAGACCGAGTACATCCTCGGCCTGGTCTCGCTGCTCACCGAGGCCATCGGCATCGAGCAGTTCCAGCACGTCCAGGAGGACGTCGCCGAGGTCATCGCCACCCTGGAGATGCTGCGGGCCTTCCTGCGCGCCGCCGAAGCCGACGCCGAACCCAACGAGTTCGGCGTGCTCACCCCCGCCTTCGCCCCGCTCAACGCCGCCCGCAACCTGTACCCGAAGCTGTACCAGCGCTTCCCACAGATCCTGCGCAAACTCGGCGCCTCCGGCCTCATGGCCACCCCCACCGAGGCCGACGTCCACGGCCCGGCAGCCGCCGACATCGAGGCGTACCTGCAGTCGGCGACCCTCACCGGGTCCGAGCGCGTCAAGCTCTTCCGCCTGGTCTGGGACACCTGCATCTCCGCCTTCTCCAGCAGGCAGGCGCTGTACGAGTACTACTTCTTCGGCGACCCGGTGCGGATGGCCGGCGCCTATGTGAAGTCCTACGACCGCGAGCCGTACAAGGCCCGGGTCCGGGCCTTCCTCGACCGCGACTGACACGGCGGGCGGCACACCATGACACATCCGCTGGGCAACCCCCCGTCGAAGATCATCGCCGTTCACCTGAACTACCCCAGCCGCGCCCGGGAACGCGGCCACACCCCGGCCAGCCCCTCCTACTTCCTTAAGCCGCCCTCCTCGCTCGCCGGCACCAAAGAGGCCGTCGTCCGGCCGCACGGCTGCGAACTCCTTGGCTATGAGGGAGAGATCGCCCTGGTCATCGGCGGCCGGGCCCACCGCGTGCGGCCGGAGGACGGCTGGTCCCACGTGCGCTGGGTCACCGCGGCCAACGACGTGGGCGTGTACGACCTCCGTTACGCCGACCGCGGATCGAACCTGCGCTCCAAGGGCGCCGACGGCTTCACCCCCCTCGGGCCGCGGCTGCTGGACGCGCGGGAGATTGACCCCGCCGCTCTGCGGCTGCGCACCTGGGTCAACGGCGAACTCGTCCAGGACGACACCACCGACACCCTTCTGTTCTCCTTCGGTGAGCTGATCGCCGACCTGTCCCGCCTGGTGACACTGGAACCGGGAGACGTGATCCTGACCGGTACGCCCGCCGGCGCGAGCGTCGTCACGCCCGGTGACATGGTCGAGGTCGAGGTGAGTTCGGGCTCCACGAGCACGGGCCGCCTCCGCACCCCGGTAGCGGCCGCCGACCACGAGCTCGAACCATGGGGGGCGATGCCCCGGGCGGACGCGGCGGCCCGCGCGGCCGCCTTCGGCGCCGAGCACGAGCCCGCGCCGCTGCTGCCCCCCCGCATCGAAGAGGGACTGCGGTCGGTGGCCGTCGCCACGCTCAGCGCCCAACTGCGCCGGCGCGGCCTGCCGCACATGAGCGTCGACGGAGTCCGGCCCACCCACCCGGGCCGGAAGATGGTCGGCGTCGCCCACACCCTGCGCTACCTGCCGCTGCGCGAGGACCTGTTCCAGCGCCACGGCACCGGCATGAACGCCCAGAAGCGCGCCGTGGAGGAGCTGCTGCCCGGCCACGTCCTGGTCATGGACGCGCGCCGCGACACCAGCGCCGGGACCCTCGGCGACATCCTCGCCCTGCGGGCCCGGCAGCGCGGCGCCGCCGGGGTCGTCACCGACGGCGGCCTGCGGGACAGCGCCGCCGTCACGGCGCTCGACCTGCCCGTCTACCACGGCGGGGAGCACCCGTCGGTGCTCGGCCGCCGCCACGTCCCCTGGGACACGGGAGTGCCCATCGCCTGCGGCGGCGCCCTGGTCCAGCCCGGCGACCTGATGGTGGGCGATGCCGACGGCGTGGTCGTCGTCCCGCCCGATCTAGCCGAGGAACTGGTGGCGGACTGCCGCGAACAAGAACTCCAGGAACGGTTCATCACCAGCCGCGTCCAGGCCGGGCACGCGGTGGACGGCCTGTACCCGCTCGGCCCCCGCTGGCGCGCGGAGTACGAGCAATGGCGCGCCCGACAGGAACAACACCCGCAAGGAGCCCACGTATGAAGTTCCGCAGCGACCCCTCGGCCATCCGTGGGTCCATCGCCCCCGTCATCACACCCTTCACCGCCGACGGCGCCGTCGACCACGCCTCCTTGCGCGCTCTGATCCGCTTCCAGCTCGACGCCGGCTCGCACGGCATCTCGCTGGGCGGCTCCACCGGGGAGCCCAGCTCGCAGTCGGCCGCCGAACGGATCGCCGCCCTGCGCGTCGCCGCCGAGGAGATCGACGACCGCGTGCCCTTCGTGCCGGGCACGGGCTCGCACAAGCTCGACGAGACCCTGGAGATCACCGCAGCGGCCAAGGAAGCCGGAGCGGACGCGGCCCTCGTCATCACTCCCTACTACGCGCGCCCCACGCAGGAGGCGCTCTACCAGTGGTACGCCACGGTGGCCAGGGAGAACCCCGACCTGCCCCTGATCGCCTACAACGTGCCCTCCCGCACGGCCGTCGACATCGCTCCCGAGACCGTCAGACGGCTGTTCACCGACTTCGACAACTTCGTCGGCGTCAAGGAGACCACCAAGGACTTCGAGCACTTCTCGCGCGTCCTGCACGCCTGTGGCCCCTCCCTGCTCGTCTGGTCCGGCATCGAGCTGCTGTGCCTGCCCCTGCTGGCCCTGGGGGGGGCGGGGTTCGTCAGCGCGGTGGCCAACCTCGCCCCGGGCGCCGTGGCGCGGATGTACGAACTCTGGCAGCAGGGCGACCTCGCGGGCGCGCGTGAGCTGCACTACCGCCTGCACCCGCTGGTCGACCTCCTCTTCGTGGAGACCAATCCCGCGCCCGTCAAGTGGGCCCTGGCCCAGCAGGGCCGCATCGCGTCGCACTTCGTGCGTCCCCCGCTGGTGGCGCCGGCGGAGGCGAGCATCGCCCGGATCAGGGCGCTGCTCGCCGAGGGCGCCGACCTCCTGGACCGCAACTGACCCGCGGGCCGGTCCCGGTCCCGCAGACACCACCGGCACCGCAGATCCCAGAAGAGAGAGAGGCCGACATGCCACCGACCCCACCGAAGGCGCTGCCCACGAGAATCCGGCACTGGATCGGCGGAGAGGAGACCGACAGCGCCGACGGCCGCACGTTCGACGTCAGCGAACCCGCCGCCGACACGGTCTACGCCCAGGCCTCGGCCGGTAGCGCCGAGGACATCCAGCGCGCCGTCACCGCGGCCCGAACCGCCTTCCCCGCCTGGGCGGCGCTGTCCTCCCGCGAACGGGCCCGCGTCCTGTACCGGATCGCCGACGCCGTCGAGACCCGGCACGACAGGCTGGCCCGGCTCGAGTCCTACGACACCGGGCTGCCGATCACCCAGGCCCGGGGCCAGGCCCGCCGCGCGGCCGAGAACTTCCGGTACTTCGCGGACGTGATCGTCGCGCTGGGGGAGGAGGCCTTCCGCCAGGGCGGCGACCAGTTCAGCTATGTGGTCCGTTCCCCCGTGGGGGTCGCCGGCCTGATTACCCCGTGGAACACGCCGTTCATGCTGGAGAGCTGGAAGCTGGCCCCCGCGCTGGCGTCCGGCTGCGCCCTCGTTCTCAAGCCCGCCGAATGGACCCCGCTGTCGGCGAGCCTGTGGCCGGAGATCCTGACTGAGGCGGGGGTCCCGGCGGGCGTGGTCAACATCGTCCACGGCATCGGCGAGGAGGCCGGCCAGGCGCTCGTAGACCACCCCGACGTGCCGCTGCTGTCCTTCACCGGTTCCACCGACACCGGCCGTCACATAGTCCGCTCCTCCGCCCAGCACCTGAAGACGGTGTCGATGGAACTCGGCGGCAAGTCCCCCGTGGTGGTCTTCGCCGACGCCGACCTCGACGCCGCCCTGGACTCGGTCCTCTTCGGCGTCTTCTCCCTCAATGGCGAACGCTGCACCGCCGGTTCCCGGGTCCTGGTCGAGCAGCCGGTGTACGAGACGTTCACGCGACGTCTGGCCCAGCGGGCTGAGCGCATCCGGGTGGGCGCCCCCGACGACCCCGCCACCGAGGTCGGCGCGCTGGTCCACCCCGAGCACTACGCCCGCGTCCTCGATTACGTGGACATCGGCAGGAAGGAGGCCCGCCTCGTCGCCGGCGGTACCCGTCCGCTCAGCCTTCCGGACGGCAACTACCTCCAGCCCACCGTCTTCGCCGACGTTCCGCGCGATGCCCGCATCTTCCAGGAGGAGATCTTCGGGCCCGTCGTCGCCGTCGCACCGTTCACCGACGAGTCTGAGGCCGTCGAACTGGCCAACGCCACGCAGTACGGCCTGGCCGCCTACGTCTGGACGTCCGACATCAAGCGCGGTCACCGCATCGCCCACGCCGTCGAGTCCGGCATGGTCTGGATCAACAGCCACAACGTACGCGACCTGCGCACGCCGTTCGGCGGGGTCAAGGCATCGGGCCTGGGCCGCGAGGGCGGCGCCCACAGCATCGACTTCTACACCGAATCGAAGATCGTGCACGTCGCCCTGGGGGACGTGCACACGCCGCACTTCGGAGGCGCGTCATGACCACCATTCCCTCCCCTTCGGCACCCGACGTCATCCGGTCGGCCTACGCCCAGCTCGCCGTCACGGATCTGGCCAAGGCCCGCTGGTTCTGGGTCGACATGCTCGGCTTCCACGTGCAGTACGAGGACACCGACTCCCTGTACCTGCGCGGCACCGACGAACTGACCCACCACTCGCTGGTCCTGCGCCGGGGCGCGATTGCCGCCCTCGACCACATCGCCTACCGCGTCCGCACGCCCGACGACGTGGACAAGGCCGCGAGGTTCTTCGCGGAACAGGGGCGGCCGGTGCGCCGGGTGCCGGCGGGCGAGGGCACCCGCGGCGTGGGCGACGCCGTGCGCGTGTTGGACCCGCTCGGCTTCCCAGTCGAGTTCTTCCATGACATCGAGCGCGCCGAGCGTCTCATCCAGCGCTACGACCTGCGCCATGGAGCCGAGATCGCCCGACTTGACCACTTCAACATCTGCACCCCCGACGTCCCGGCGGCCTACGCGCACTACAAGTCGATGGGGTTCGGCTGCTCGGAGACGATCGAGGGCGACGAGCACGAGCTGTACGCGGCCTGGATGTACCGCAAGCAGACCGTCCACGACGTCGCCTTCACGGGGGGAGCCGGCCCCCGGCTGCACCACCTGGGCGTGGCGACCCACGAGTCGCACCAGGTCCTGCGCTGTGCCGACATCTTCGGCTCGCTGCGCAAGGAGCAGCACATCGAACGGGGCCCCGGTCGCCACGGCGTCTCCAACGCCTTCTACCTCTACCTGCGCGACCCCGACGGCCACCGGGTGGAGATCTACACCTCCGACTACTACACCGGCGACCCCGACCACGAGACGTACCGCTGGAACGTCCGCGACGACCGCCGCCGTGACTTCTGGGGCAACGCGGTCATCGACTCCTGGTACAAGGAGGCCACACCGGTCCTGGACCTGGACGGCAACGTGTGCCAGGTCGACGAGACGCGGCTCGACGAGTCCGCGGCGGCTGTCGGCGCGGACGGCCTGGGGTGACGGGCCCGGCGAGGACGCGGGCGCCGCGCACGGCGGTCCAGCCGTCGGGGACCGGCCCGCGTCCGCGGCGGTCTCGCGAGGTGCCGATCGCCCAGGTACACGCTGCGCGGCGCCGGGTACACGCCATGGGGGCTGACGACCCCTGCCCGCCCCTGGGCTGCGGGTGACACCCATCGGTCCGCGGGCGCTGCTTCGCAGCCCGCCTGCCGCACCGACGTGAGGTCCACCGCGCGCCTTGGCACGTCCACGGCGAAGGCAAGGCCGGGACCCACAACGGTCCTTCAGCCTCCTCGCGTCGGACGACAACGTCAACCCCACGACGCACGGCATCGGGAAGCCCTGAGCCGGCGCCGGCCGGCCGGGCTTCCGCTGTGCCGGCCGGCGGCGTCTCACGCGACGGGCGGGCCGCTGACGTAGGTGCCCTCGCGGTCGTACGGCCACGCGTTGGCCTTGCAGCCGTGCAGGCCCTTGATCTGCTGCATCATCACGGGCGCGAGCCGGCCGGGGCCGGAGCAGCCCTCGTGGCCGCGGCCCAGGCGGTGCCCTACCTCGTGGTTGACGATCAGGGCGCGGTAGTCGTGCAGCGCCCCGTCGAACTGCGGCGAACCGAGCAGCCACCGCTTGAGGTTGACCACCACCGTGGTACCGACGGCGCAGTTGACCTCACCGCCGGTGTCAAGTCCGGCGGCGCCGCACAGGGCGTCGACGGTGCCGGGCGACGCCACCCGGATGGTCAGCTCGGCCGGTTCGGAGGCCACCAGCTGGAAGGCCTGCCCGCTGACCGTCCAGCCGCGCGGGTCGGCGAGGATCTCGTTGATCTCCTGCGCCGTCTCCTGCGCGGACAGTTCCAGGGAGTCCTCCACCTGAACCCGGTACCGCATCGGGGTTCCCTGCCCCACCGGGGCCATAGCCGTGCGCGCGGTGGCGAACCGGCCGGAACCGGTCGCCGGTACCGAGGGGGTGGGTGACGGGGAAGGCGAGGGGGCGGTGTCGGTCGCCGGCGGGGACGGCTCGTCCGGCGCTGGGCGGGCCTTCGGCACCGAGGACGTGGAACCGCTTCCGGCGGTGTCCTCGGACGTGTCCGGACCGCCCGTGCTCTGGCAGGCGGCCACCAGGGTCACAAGCACGAGCGCCGCGCACCCCCGCAGCAACCGCTGGACACGGGGCCCTCTCGGGCCGCCGACGTGGCCGGACGCTGTTCGCAGCATGGTTCTCCGTAAGTGGTGAGGCGGCCCGGGTGGGCCGGACGTGGCGTGAGGTTCTCTGCCTTCAGCGGCTGGGGAGCAGTGACCGCCCGAGTCCTCGGGGCGCCCTGGCCCGCTGACGGGGACGTGCGCTCCGGTCGCTGATCACGGGTATGACAGCGGGGTGTTTAACGGGGTCGACGGCACGCTGTGCGAACCGATGTCACTACGAAGAAGAGGACGGACAGAACCCGGACTGAGTTCAATCGGTTCGCGGGGTCTCCGTCACGTCAATTTCCCGTCTCCCCGGCGCCACCGGTCCGTCGGGCCGCGGACAACGACCGCGAGGGCACCGGCTTCACGGGGCCGGACAGGCGTACGACCGGTCTCGCCCGCCCGTGCTGAGGAGGTCCGCCATGGCGCACGGACTGCCGTCCGCCCCAGGGTCGCTATGGATACAGCCTTTCCGCCCTGCGGTCCTGCGGTCGGTAAGGGCACGGCGGGAAAGCAGGAGACGACGGGTCATGTCGCCCCGTTTCGTCACGGCGAGGCGTTCCCCGTGAACCGGCGGGACTCCGCGCTCGTAGTGCGCAGTGGCAATCACCTGATCACGTGGGACAGCGGGGACCGGCGTGAGCGGGCGGTGGAGCAGGCCGGTACCCGTTTGCTGTTCGTTCGGTCGGCTTCGTTGTCGGGCTGAGATCGCTGAGGCGCGTATTACCTGCCTGATCGACCCGACTTGAGTACGGAGTACATCTGTTATGAGGCCAGCACCGGTTCCCCACGCGGTCGTCGTCAGCGGTGTCGGGGCGACCACGCACCTGGCCGGTGATGAGGTGTCGCGTGGAAGCAGATGCTGGCCGGGCGGTCGGCGACGGTCGAGCTCGACCAGGAGTGGGTGGCCGGCCTGCCGGTGCGGATCGCGGCACCGGCCGCTGTCGACCCCTGGAGGTGCGGCCCCGGACAGTTCGCGCTGATCGCCGCTCGGGAGGCTTGGTCGCACGCCGGTTTCGCGGGCCAGGCCGCGGTACGACCCGAGCGGCTGGCGGTGGTGATGGGAACCGGAGTCGGTGGGGTGTCGACGCTGCTGAACCAGCATGACGTGCTGCGCGAGCAGGGTGCGCGCAAGGTGTCGCCGCTGACCGTGCCGATGCTAATGCCGAGCAGCCCGGCCGCGCAGATCGGGCTGGACATCAGAGCGGAAGCGGGCGTGCACACACTGGTCAGCGTGCGCGTCGGGTGCCGAGGCCGTCGGCCACGCCATCGACATGGTCTGCACCGGCCGTATGGCGCGCACCGGCCGTGCCGACGTCGTTGTCGCCGGGGGCGCGGAGGCGTGCATCGTGCCGCTGAGTCTGGCGCATTCGGCAACATGATGGCGATGTCACGGCGTAATGACAACCCGTCGACGGCGTCACGTCCCTACGACAAGGGGCGTGACGGCTTCGTCCTCGGTGAGGGCGCGGGCGTGGTCGTCGTGGAGAGTGCCGAGCACGCGGCGCGGGGTGCGGGTGTACTGCGAGGCGCTCGGTCAGGGGCTGTCCTCCGACAGTCACCACATCGCCCAGCCGGAACCCACCGGCCGTGGTGTCGCCGCTGCGTTGCGGCAGTTGCTGGAGTCCACCGGTGTCACGCCAGCCGATGTGGCCCATGTCAACGCCCACGCGACGTCGACGCCGTAGGGCGACCTGATGGAGATCAGGGCGCTGCAACAGGTGCTCGGGGCGCACCTGTCGCAGGTCGCCGTGTCCGCGACGAAGTCGATGACGGGACACCTGCTGGGCGGCGCGGGCGGAGTGGAGGCGGTGGCGAGCGTGCTCGTCCTGTACCACCGCACTGCGCCCCCCACCGTCAACGTCACCGACCTGGAGGACGAGATCGACCCCGCGTTGATCTCGGGCTCACCGCACGCCCTGCCCGAGGGGCCGATCGTCACGCTGAACAACTCCTTCGGCTTGGGCGGCCACAACGTCGTCCTGGGTTTCTGCGCCCTCGATGACGCCGGGGCAGACAGGCAGCAGAGCCAGGACGTGCAAGGGTTCCTGCGCGACACCGTCACCGGCGGGCCCGGCGCCCGCACCTGAGGAACCGACAGCGGCACGGCCCGGACACCACGGCCGACGCACGGGGCCGCGGCCGACGGCTCCTGCCCACGGCGAACCGTGCCGGGCGCGGGCCGCGACGGCCTACGGGCACCGCGAGGCCGCGGTCAGTGCGGCCGCAGGCGCCGCCGCCGAACCGGCCGAAGGGAGCTGGTGGGTGGCGCAAGACCCGCGAGGCGGCGGCCCGTCGTACCGCACCGCTGCTCCCCAGCCCTCGGCCGCGTACATCGCTAGCGCCCGCCCACGCCGCTGCGTCAGCTCTTCTGGGCCCGGTCGTAGACGCTCTTGGCCGCGGCCCTCAGCACCTCGCCGTACATCTTGGTCGGTGTCATGGAATCCAGCGCGCCGTTGACCGACACCAGGACGCCCTTGCCGGTGGCGGTGTCGAAGTCGGCCAGCCACGGGCCGCCGCTGGAGCCCCCGCTCATGTCGCAGGGGACGGCCTGCATGCCGGTCTCCTTCTTCGCCGTCCCGACGCAGCGCAGGAGTTCCTCACCGAGCTGGGGATCGGTGGCGGGGTAGCCGAACGAGGAGACGGTGCCGCCGACAGGGCGGTCGAAGGCGACGGCCTGGCCGCCCACGACATCGGTGAGCTTGCGGCCGCTCTTGTCAGCGTCAAGGACCAGCGCGGCCATGTCGTTGGCGGACTTCTGCTCCCAGCTGCGCGGGGTCAGGGCCGCGCGGACGGCGAACACGCCATGGGGCTTTTTGCCCTTGCTGTAACCGGGAACGAACACCATCGAGCTGTTGGTGTTGGCGGGGGAGGAGCCTTTGCGCACGCAGTGCGCCGCGGTCATGACGACGGAGCGGTTGGCGCTGTTCACGGCGGTGGCTGTGCACCAGGTATCGGAACCATTGGCGTTGACGAAGAAGAGCCGCCCCACGGTCTTCATGGTGGCGCCCCGCCACGGTGTTGCCTTTGGGCCGGTCGGGCCGAGGTTCACGGACTTCCCGACGGCCTTCATGCGGGCGGTGCTCCAGTAAACGAGAGCGTCCCGGCGTTCCTTCGCGGTGTACGCCATGACGGAGACCGGGTCGGCCGCGGCGGCAGGGGCCTGTCCCTTCGCGGCCGTTGCCGGGAGGGGAGCGGCGAGGGCGAGGGCGGTACCGGCCACGGCGAGCACTACGGCCTGGCCGCGAACACGTCGGATCGCGGGGAAGGAAGGCTGGGGCATGCTGGAAGTCCTCAGAATGTCGGCGGTCCGGCAGGACCGGGTGCGGCTGGTACTGGGGTGCCGTTGACGGCTCGGCGAGATGGCCGCCCGGTTCTGCGACACGCTCCGACCACTGATGGGGAACTGCGGGCAGCTGCTCAGGGACCTGTCGGCTCGCATGACAAGAGGGGAGAACTGCCTGCCCGGTTGCGCTGTCGCAGTTCTGTGACATACCGCGTGCGCACGCACTGTCCGGGGCGGCGTTCGATGCCGACATCACTTCGCTCCGTGCGCGAGACGTTCACGTATGAAGGGAGTACGGGCGCGCATGGTCACACCCAGGACCACTTCCTACGGTGGAGCCTGACCGCAGCGGGCGTCCTCAGCGCCCGCTTCCCTCCCTCCCGTGCCCGGAACGAGAAGTGGACGAATCTGTGCGCAAGAAGAAGGCCACCGCGGCCGCTGTCCTGGTTGCCGCCGCCCTGGCGACGACCGCGCTGACCCAAGGGGCCGTGGCCACCGCTGGCCCCGGATCGCCGCATCACGGCAGTCACTCCGTCGGCCGCTACACCCTTCCGGCGGAGGCCACGACGGCCTTCCCGGAGGGGATCGGCCGGTTCGGACGGCACCTGTTCGTCGGCTCGGCGACCGACGGCACGGTCTACCGGGGCAGCGTCGGCGATCCGCACCTGCGCCCCTTCCTGCCCGCCGGCGGAGAAGGCCGCGTCCAGGCCCTGGGCATCAAGACGGACCGGCAGGGGCGCCTGTACATCGCGGGCGGCGGTACCGGCAAGGTCTTCGTCCACGACGCCCGCAGCGGGCGCCACCTGGCCACCTTCACGGCGCTGGGCGCCGGGAACCTCAACGACCTCGTCGTCACACCCGGCGGGGACGTGTACGTCACCGACTCGGCCCGTCCCACCCTGTACCGCATCGCCTCCCGGCAGATCGAGACGGCCGAGCCTGGCCGGAGCGCCACCCTCGACCCCTGGCTGCCCCTGGAGGGCACTCCGGTCGTCTACGAGAAGGACGCGGCTCTCGACGTCAACCTCAACGGCATCGTCCTCGACCCGGACCGCCGTCATCTGATCACCGCGGACACAAACAGTGGCGCCCTGTACCGGATTTCGCTGCGCGACCGGTCCGTCCACCGCGTGGACCTGGCCGGTGAACGCGTGATGGGCGACGGCCTGGTACTCGTCGGCCGTGACCTGTACGCCGTCGACGCCAACACGCCGCCCGGTGACACCATCGCCCACATCCGGCTGTCACCCGACGCCACACGGGGCCGCGTCGTCGCCCGCCGGGCCGACCCCGCACTCGCCTTTCCTTCGACCGCCGTCGCCGACGGCGACGACCTGCTGGTCGTCAACCTCCAGTTCGACCGCCTTGCCACGGGGAACCCGCCGGAGCTGCCCTTTGACGTCGTACGCGTCCCGCGCACCTGACCCTTCGCCGCCCGGCCAGGTGAACCGGCGGCCCCTGTGCGGGAGGACCTGCGGACGGAGGCGGTGAACCGGTGCCGGTGCCTGGTCGTACTCAGGGAATGGGCGCGGCGGACCGGGTGACCGGCCACCGACCCGTGCCGACCCGACAGCGCCACCCGCGACCACGAAAAGGACGATCCCGTGCTCACACCGCTGACCGGCGGAACGAATCCCCTGCTGATCCGCACGCACTACTCCGACGAACGGGCTTGGGAGAGGTTCCAGGAGACCCTGCGTGACCTGGTCGCGCAGGGACTGCCCGTCGAGGTGCGGATCGTGGACGACCCCGCCTACCGGGACTTCACGCCGGAGCGCCTCATGAGCGTGGTGCTTGAGACGGACGACGATGGAGACGCCTTCCTGTTCGTGGCGGACGGCGCGGCCCTGGAGGGCGAGCACCCGGTCCTCGTGCTCGGCCTCCGGGACGAGGACCGCGGAAGGGCGTTCCGTGTCGTGGCGTCCGAACTGCCCGGCGTGGAGAGCAACCTCTCGCTCGGCAACATGGACTTCGAGGAGTTCGCCGACGGCACCGACGAGGACGGCGTCTTCCGCGGCTTCTGACCTCATCGCGCCAACGGCCACGGCCCGGTGCCTCAGCGGACGGGCAACGTCGGCGTCGATGCGGCTGCCTCAGACGAGTTGCCCGTCAGTGCCGGTTTTTCCGCACTGCGTGACGCGGGAGTGGAGCCTGCCATGAGCGCCCGCAGGAGTGGGTCCGAAGCACGTGTCGATGTGTTCCGTGCTGGCTGCCACGGCGTGCGGACCGCCGCGTGGCGCTGCGCGGAGGGGCAGTCTTGCGACCGGCTCGGGTGGCCGCGCGGCACAGGCTGAAGCAGCCGGCCCCTGTGGGGCGGTGCCAACTGTCCGGATGTGGTGGTGTCTCAGCGCCTGAACGACGAACAGACGGTGAACCGGACCGGCACCGCGCCCGTAGTGGTCAGTGGATCCTGGCTTCAGCCCGCGGGACAGTGCGCTTCTGACCCCCGGCAGAAATCGCCCGCCCTGCGCTGGCGGCCGGATCAACGGAGCGGGCCACGTCAGCCCCCCCCCCCCCGCGCGGACGCGGCCCGCTCCACCGCCCGTTCTGGCCGGGCCGGACCAGTGTCCCTTTTCCGGCGAATTCCCGGCAGCAATCGTCTGGGCCCACGCGTCACGTACGCGAGCCACCTGGGAACTCCCCCGCACGCATCATCGGAAGCGCGCCGTCATCCCCCGTCGGCAGCGGACGAGGGCAGCCCATGACGCGCACCGCACACCATGTCCGGTATGAGGTCCCCTCGGTTGGGATGACCTCCGCCTTGGGATGCACCGCACCAGATGCCGCGGCCTGATCTGAGGTGATCCAACGACACCGCCAGGCTCGCCGACCTGCCCGGAAAGCGAAGTGAACCGGCGAGTAGGTCACGACGTAGCAAGAGGCGAAGCGCGGGGACCCGACAGGCGCAGGAGTGGTTCATGAATTGTGAACAAGTGGGGTTCGATCTTGCGGTGGAAGCCCTGACCGGAGGGCGTGAGACGACGGACGCGGCAGGCGATGCCCATCTCGCGCAGTGCGCGTCGTGCAGGCGGAAGCGCGAGGAACTGCGCGGTCTGGCCGGGCTGCTGGCGAGCGTCACGCCGTGGAGCCAGGAGGAGATGCCCGCCCCTGATCCGCAGCGGGCGATCTCCGCGTTGCGCGGGCAGACGGCCGCGCCGCCGACGATCGGCGCCGCCGGGCCGGCACGCGCGCGTCCTTGGCCACTGTCCCACACCGTCCTCGCGCTCGGCTTCGCGTTCGCGGCGGGTCTGCTGGTCCACCGCGGTCTGCTGACCGCCGTTGAAGTCGGCCATCGCGGCACCAGGCACCGGCACGGAGCGCTACGTGTGGTGTCGGCCGTCGACAGCGCCGGCGGTGCCGACGCCGACGCCGAGTTGCACGCGCGGCCCTGGGGCACCGAGATCACGTTGTCGCTGGAGTGGGAGAGGCTGAGCGGTCCGCGGCGGTGCCGCCTCGTCGCCGTCTCCGCGTCCGGTGAGCGCGAGGCGGTGGTGAACTGGCGGGTGCCCGCGGGAGGATACGCCGTGTCCGCCCGCCGGGACAGGCTGACGCTGACCGGCAGCAGTTCTCTCGCCCTTGACGAGATCGCCGCTCTGGAAGTGGAGACGGCGGCAGACTGCGACTGACGTTCTCGTAGCGGCGACGGCGGCGCCGGGCTCGTCACCGCGCCGCACCGGCCCGGGCCCCGCTGGTCGTCCGCTGGGAACCTGCGGGCCGCCCGATCGGCACGGGAACGTCTGCGGAACAGGTGAGTGCCGTAGGTGCCCAGGCTGTGGTCATCCACGGCACGTCAGCCCTGCGTACCACGACCGGTGGCAGAACCCGTCAGTGAGCCTCGCCCCCCGACGTGCCGCGGGGCCGGATCAGTCCCGTCTCATAGGCGAGGATCGTCGCTTGGACGCGGTCACGCAGCTGTAGCTTGGTGAGCAGGGCGTTGACATGGGACTTCACCGTGCCGGTGGTCACGCCGAGCTCGACGCCGATCTCCGCGTTGGTCAGGCCGGAGGCGATCAGCAGCAGCACCTCGCGCTCCCGTGGCGTCAACTCCGCCAGCTGCCCGGAGATGTCAGGCGGTACGGGCGCCCCGCGCGCGAACTGCCCGATGAGCCGGCGGGTGACGGCCGGGGCGAGGATGCCATCCCCGACGGCGACCACACGGATCGCGGCGAGCACGTCCTCGGGCATGGCGTCCTTGAGCATGAAGCCCGACGATCCGGCCCGCAACGCCTCGTACACGTAGACGTCGAGGTCGAAGGTGGTGAGCACCAGCACCCTGGGAGCGTTCTGCAGGGCGGTGATCAGCCGGGTCGCGGTCAGTCCGTCCATGCCGGGCATCCGGATGTCCATGAGCACCACGTCGGGCGCGGTCCGTTCGGCGAGCGACACCGCCGTCGCGCCGTCGCCGGCCTCGCCGACGACGGTCAGGTCGGGTTCGGCGTCGATGACGGCGGCGAAGCCGGCGCGCACCACCGCCTGGTCGTCGACGACCATCACGCGTATGGCGATGTCGGAACCTCCTCGACAGGGGCCGAAGTGTTTCCGGCCGGCAGAGACACGCGCAGCGTACCGGCCGCGTCGACGGTCATCTTGCCCTCCGCCGACTCCGCCTGGATCCGCAGGCGTTCGGCCACCGGTCCGGCGACGGCCAGCGGCACCCCGGTGACCGTGATGTGGACCTGTCCCCGGCGCCGCAGCAGCGTGACCCGGCCGGGGCCGCGGTCGCCCGCGCCGAGTGCGGTCTCGACGAAGCGGTACGCGGTCAGGGACACCGGCGCCGGCAGCCCCTCGGCGGCCCGGGGCAGTCCGCGCAGCGTCACGTCGCGTCCGGCCGAACGCAGGACACGGCACAGTTCGGTCAGGTCCTCCGCAGCGGGCTGCGGAGCGTGCCGTTCCGCGTTGTCGGCGGCACCGCGGAGGCCGCGCAGCAGTTCCCGCATCGACGCCAGTGCCGCCCGGGCCTCGGAGGCGACCTCGTCGAGTCCGCCCTGTTCCGCCTGGCACACCATGCGGGTGGTGCGGTCGAGCACGGTCGCGTGCAACTCGACGGCCATGCGGTGGCGTTCGGCGGCGGCTTCGGCGGCCGCCTGCCGCTCGGTGTCGGTGACGGCGTTCTCCTCGCGTGTCACCACGCGCAGCCGTCGCCTGCGCACGCCCAGGCCGGTCCCCCACAGCGCCAGCAGCAGTGGACCGAGCACGCAAGTCAGCAGGAACGCCGTCCGCATGACGGCACCGGGCTCGCCGGGTGGCAGCGCGAGCACGCCGTCGACGGCGGCGGTCACGGTCATCGCGGCCACCAGGTTCACCGTGGCCGCGATGACCGCGCCGAGGGAACGCACGGCACCGCGGCCGTAGGTGGCCACCGCGTACACCGCCATCGCCTCGGCCGTCACGGCGCCCGGCAGCAGGCCCGTCCAACCGGCCGGCATCAGGTCGGCGGCGCAGGCGGCGGGCACCAGCCAGGCGGTCGCGGCCACTCCCCACAGCGCGCCCCATGCCGAGCGGCGCCGCCACAGCAAGGGCCCGGCGTGGGCGGACAGCAGCAGGGCCAGTACCGCCATGCCGGAGGCGCTGCCCGGCTGCACTCCGTCCGCGACGGTGGACAGCACCAGGAACAGCGGGACCACCACGGCGAGGAACACCAGCGAGGCGTCTGTCAGGCGCTGCTCGCGCAGCAGGTCGCGCCGCCGGGCGGGCCCCTGCTGGGGCAGCGGGCCGGTGCTGTCCGGCAGCGTGGCCGCCACCCGCCACCCGTCGTCGCCGTGCGGCGCCGCGTGCAGTTCGCCGCCGACGGCCGCCGCCCGCTCCCGCATGCCGGTCAGCCCGTTGCCCGAGCCGAGACCGGCGGTGGCCCGCGCCCGGTCCGCCGCGGCCCGTGGTGCCCCGTTGTCGACGGTCAGGCTGAGCGCGCCGTCGGTACGCCGGATCCGTACCCGTACGGGCGCGCCAGGGGCATGCCGCAGCGCGTTGGTGAGGGCCTCGCGGGTGATACCGAAGGCGGCCTCGGCCGCCGGACCGGCCAGGTCGTCGGGGATCTCGGCGTCGATGGGGCGGCCAAGTCTGCTGAACCCGGCGACCAGTTCGTGCAGGTGTCCGCTCATCGGCCGCGGGTCGGCCGGTTCGGTGTCCCGCATGACGGCCATCAGCCGCCGCAGTGCCGTCACTGTCTCCTCACCGGCGCGCACTGCGAACGCCAGCGCCTCGGCGAGCAGTTCGGGCCGGCTGCCGCCGAGCCGGCGGGCGGCGTCGACGGTGACCACCACGGAGGTCAGATGGTGGGCGCTGACGTCGTGCAGTTCCCGGGCCAGCCGATTGCGTTCGGTATGGCCGGCTCGCCGCCGCTCTCCATCTGCCGTGGCCAGCCGCCCGGCCGCCGCCCACCGCCTGTCACGCCACTGCCGCCGTGCCTCGCCCAGACCGGCGCAGGCCATGTACAGCGAGGCGGTGAAGCCCAGGTCGGTCAGCAGTGCGGCCGGGGAACCGCCGTCCAGGACCTCCGGCAGCCACGCGCAGCCGACCGCGACGGCCGTGGCGAGTGCTGTGACGCGCCCGCCGCACCGCAGCGCCACGCAGTACATCGCGACCGGTGCGGAGAGGTTCACGAAGTGCTCGGGAGCGGTCAGTCTGCCGGCCAGCAGCGCGGCCAGGGTTCCGGCGAGCGCCCATAGCGGGGCGCGGTGGCGTTGTCCCAGCGCGGCCACCTGGAGCACGAAGGCGGTCAGCAGACCCGCGGGAAGAAGAGGTCCGGTGGACGCGCCGCCCGGCAGCAGCACGAGCACGGCGAGGACTCCGTTGGGCAGCGCCACCAGGGCCGGGAGCAGCCAGTTCCGTATGCGTTGCATGTCAGGTGCGAGCGTAGAGGAGCGACCCGGCGGCGTCTGCTGCAGGTACGGGAGATGGAGCCGCCCGGCGGTGTCTGCTGCAGGTACGGGAGATGGAGCCGCCCGAAGGTGTCTGCCCCAGGTACGGGGGGTGTCTCCACCCTGGGATAGAGGGGCACTTCGTGCCGGTGACGGACGCCGCCGCCGTGACCCGCCGCAAAGCTGGTGGCCATGACTCGCCCGCCTCTGCTCGCCGCGCTGCCCTACCACCGTATGGCCCGCTATACGGGGCGCCACCGCTGGTGGCGGCCGCTGCTCGGTGCCTTGCTGGTGATAGGCGGCTGGCTGCTCCTGTTCCTCGTCCTGGACACCGCGGCCCACGCCCTGGGGAAGGCGGCCGGTTATCCCGAACTGTTCGACGGCATGCTGGACTTCGGGCCGCTGCGGGGAACGGTGATGGACCTGGTGTTCATCGCGATGGTCCTGCCGCTGGTGCTGCTCACCGTTCGCTGGGCGGGGCGCCGCCCGGCGGGGACGGTGTCGTCGGTGACGGGGCGGCTGCGTGGACGCTGGCTCGCACGGTGCCTGGTGGCCGCCGTACCGCCCGTGACGCTGCTGGCGTTCGCCGTGTTCTGGCTGCCGGGCGACGACGGCGGGCCGGGTGGGCCGATGGCGTGGGTGGGGTGGCGACCGTTCCTCGTCTCGCTAGCGGTGCTGGCCGTCCTCGTCCCCTTGCAGGCCGCGGCGGAGGAGTACGTCTTCCGGGGCTGGCTCCTGCAAGCGGTCGGCCAGTTCCTTCACTCCCCGTGGTGGGCGGTGGTGCCGCAGGCCGCGCTGTTCGCTGCCGCACACGGCTGGGGGACGCCATGGGGCTTTGCCGACCTACTGGTGTTCGGCCTGGTGACAGGGTGGCTGACGATCCGCACCGGGGGTCTGGAGGCGGCAGTGGCGCTGCACGCGCTCAACAACCTGCTGGGCTTCGGGGTGTCTGCAGCGCTCGTCGGCGGTCTCACCGACGACGGTACGGCGGCCGACGCGCCCTGGACGCTGGCCGCCGTGGACACGGTGGCGACCCTGCTCTACGCGGCTCTGGTGCTGTGGCTGGCCCGACGTCACCGGCCGGCGCAGGTCTCGCCGTCGGTGGTCCGCCCCGTCGTACCGCACTTGTTCGGCGCCCACCCGTCGGCGCCTGCGCCGGTAGTGCTGCGCCCGGCGCCCGCCGCGGCACCGCCCGGCGGAGCAGATCCGCTCACGCGCCGACCGTACTGATCCCGCGGGACGTCTGCCGGGTGTCTCGGCGGATGTCCCGGACGACCTGCCGATCGACCAACCGATTCGAACGACAATCAAGGGGGGACCGTGTCCGCACAAACCCACGGTGTGAGCTTCAGTCTGCTCGGGCCCGTGACGGCCACCCGGGACGGGGTTCCGCTCGACCTGGGCCCGCGCCAGCGTCGCGTGCTGCTCGTCCGGCTGCTCGTGGCGCGGAATCGCGCGGTGCCCCTGGACCGGTTGTGCGACGACTTGTGGGCGGGAGGGCCCCCCGCCCGGGCGGCCACCTCGGTGCACGCCCACATCAGCAGACTGCGCCGGGCCCTGGACCCGGCGCCCATGCCCGGCGCCCGCTGCACTGTGCTGCTGACGACACCGTACGGCTACGCTCTGCCCGTCGCCGACGAGGACCGGGACACCGTACGGTTCGAACGCGCCGTGGCGGCCGGCCGTGCTCTGCTGGACTCCGGGCGGCCCGCGCGTGCGGTGGAGGTGCTGGGCGGCGCTCTCGACTCCTGGTACGGGGACGTGCTGGAGGACGCGGCCGGGCACCCGTTCGCGGCCAGGGAGATCGCCCGCCTGCAGGAATGCCGACACACCGCCCGGGAGCTGCACATCCGCGCCATGCTGATGGCCGGGCGGCCGGAGCGGGCCGTGCACACGGCGCGGGACCTGGTCGCCGACGAGCCGCTGCGGGAGTCGGCATGGGACCTGTTGATGCGCTGCCTGTGGCTGCTGGGCCGGCCCGCTGAGGCGGTGCAGCAGTACGACCGGGCCCGCTGGCTGCTGCACAGGGAACTGGGCGTCGAACCCGGCCCGGCACTGCACGGCTTGTGCGGCGCGATCAAGCGGCGCGAGGCCTCGCTCGCCGACTGCGGGTCGTGGCGGACCACTCCGGTGGCCTGCTGACCGGCGGTCACGGTCGTCCGGGAGCGGGCGTTCACCCGGCTCCCGGACGGAGGATCCTCAAGCGAGATCACAGACTGCCACCCCGGGTGTGAGCGGCTGTCAGCCGTTGGCGACCAGCAGAGAGCCTGCACGCCGCCGGCAGGGCCCCGCCCAGGCGTGGCCGGCCGCGTCGGCACGACGAGCACGGGCTGGGGCGGCTGGTTCATCGTGCCGGCGTCCTGCCCTCGGCCGGACGGGACGCCGGCAGGCGCCGAACCGTGACGGGCTCACGGCCGTAGAACCAAGTGCCGCAAGAAGCCGGGAGCCGCGTGCTGTCCGCCGCCCCACCGGCGGTGGGCCGGTGTTCCGGCAGTGCTACAGGAGTGACATCACATGAAGGCTGCCAAGTCCGTTCCCATGCCGTTGACCACCGGTGCGGAGGCCTGCACCGCCTACGACGGGTTCTTCCCCGACGACTACCACGCCGGTAGCCCCGAGGTCCAGGCGGCCACGGCCCTGTGCCGCCGCTGCCCGCTGGTGCGCGCCTGCCTCATCTGGGCGCTGGACAATCCCACGCTGACGTACGACGGCATCTGGGGCGCCACCACTCCGGCTCAGCGCAAGGTGCTGCGCCGGGACCTGTTGCGTCGCCTGGGCCGGGAGAAGCTGTCGCGCACACTGCAGGCGGAGTACGACAGGACCATGGCCGGTCTATCCAGGGCCGCTTGAGCCCCGGCTCCCCGTACCCTCACGTGCTGACCACCCGGGACGGCGTCGACCGGCCGGTGGGGAGGCCAGGGCGGTCAGGGTGCGTGTCGAGTTGCGCCGACCGCCCCTGGGGCGCCGAGGTCTCACCGTCCCTCACAGCCGCCGAACGGCGCGCCCGGCGCGGCTGCGTCCCCCTCGTGCTGACGGACAAAAGTTCCTTCACGCCGCCGAGATCACCGCTTTCGAGGTGGCAACGGCGGAGCCCTGGTGAGTCTCTGTGAGGGGTGCCGTGACACCCCCCACGCACATCACCGCTCCGGATGACGGGCGGCTTGCGCGCAAAGCCGGTGCCGCCGCGTGCCGAGAACCCACGGCCGGGGACGGCCACAGGCGCCCGCGAGGTCCCGGCCTCCTTCCCAGGAAGCCGGGGGCCGCGTACCGGGCCCCCGCAGCCCATTCGGCTTGCTCTCAGCGCGCTGTGTCCGGGGCCCGGGACATCTCGGCGCGCACCGCGTCGATCGCGCGCTGCGGATCGGGCAGGGGCACGCCGTCGAGTTCGTGCACCTCCACCAGGCCGAGCAGTGGCGGCAGATCGCTCAGTTCCTCGTACTCGACCCGGCAGGACCCGCACGCATGCAAATGAGCTTCCAGCGCGGCGCTGGCTGGTTCCTCACGGGCATTGAGCAACCGGGCGGCGAAGGCATGGCGGGTGTGCTCACAGTCCACGGGTGCCTCCGGTAGGGGTGTGCCGCCGAACCGTCGCGACACCGCGGCGGCCACCTCATTGTGCCCTGGTTCGCCTCAGCCGCGCCGTGCGGTTGTGGGTCGGTCGCGCCGGGCCGCGTAGGCGCCCGCGGGTTCCGTTCAGGACGTGAACGGAACCGCTTCCTGCGGGTTGGTGTGCCAGTTGGTGACGAGGGGCTTGTCGACCAGGATGGTGCCGGTGGGCACCGACGTCGGGTTGGGGTCGCTGTCGCTGGTGGCGACGATGACGGTGGTGTACTCCACTCCGCCGTCGTTCGTGGTGGTCTTGGGGGCGACACCGGCGTAGACGGTCTTGCTTCCGGAGAGGGTGATCTCCTCGCCGGCGGTCTGCTCGGCCGGTGCGGCTTCGATGCCGCCGGACCCGAAGGCGATGGTCGGGTGTCCGCCGGGCAGGACGCAGGTGATGCCGGGCTTGGCCTTGGCGCTGAGCTCGACGTAACCTCCGCCCTGCGTCTTCGTCTTGTAGCCCCAGACGAGGTCGTTGGTGCCGCAGCCCTGACCGTAGCCGCTCTTGTCCTTCGCCTCGTCGGAGGAGCCCTCGCCGGAGCCGGAGGAACCGCCGCTACCCGTTCCCGACCCGGATGCTCCCTGCTGGCCCTCGCTGTCCGCCTTGTCGCCGGCGGCGGCCGACGGGCTCTTCGCCGCGCTGGAGGGGGTGCCGGCGGAGGTGGACGAGGACGGTTCGGCGGAGCCGCCGTCCTCGCAGGCCGTCATGAGGAGCCCGGTACCGAGGAGGGCCGCGAGGGTGATGGCGGTGCGGGGTCGGTGCTTCATGCTGAGAGTCCTTTTCGGTCTGGGTGTCGGCCTACGTGGCCCCAGGGGTCCGGTGGCGGCTCTGAGTGCTGCTGGTTTCCCCCGTCGACCAGCACGACGGACGGATTCCGTCCAAGGTTCAATGGCGTGGGACGCCATGGCCCGACTGTCACCGGTTGGTGACATGACAAGGGTCAGGTGGCCCCGTCCGCCCGTACCTCCAGCAGGCGGCGGTGGCGATACCCGGGGCAGCGCTGCCGACGAGGCGAGGCGCCTCAGGCCCGCGCCGCCCGACCGGAGGAGGACCACTCCTGGCGTCGCCACAGTTCGTCTGTGAGGTGGGTGATGCCCGCTGCGAGGTAGCGCCTGTAGGTGCTGATGGGCAGGTTGAGGCGCGCGGCCGCCGCCTCCTGGGTGGCACTGCGTCCGAAGTAGGTCGTCTCGACGACGTGCCGCAGCTTTTCGAGCCGGGGGGTGCCGCTCAGTGTCCCGGCGGCCTGTTCGATGGCCGCCCGCAGTCGGGCGACCCGCGCCTCCGGGTTGCCGGGGCCGACCAGCCGGCTGTTGACGAGGGGGTTGGCGGCCAGAGAGGTCTCGTGGTGCCAGGCGCGCAGCGCGTGGCGGACCGCGGTGTCGAAGTTGCTCCGGGGCAGTAGCGGGGCATGGTCCGACGGGCTCGGACGCTGTGGCCCGTACAGCAGGCGATCCCCGCACAGTTCGAGCCACGCGTCGCGCGGGACGGCTCGCCAGTCGTGGACGAAGGCCGTGGTCAGTTCGCCGTCGAGGCGGAAGTGGTCGAGGTAGTCGAGCAGCGGTTCCCAGAAATCGGGGTTGGGGAGCACCACGAACGACACGGCCAGAGAACGGTTGTGCAGGTACTCGGCCAAGGACCGCATGATGGTGAGGTCTCCGGCAGGGCAGGGCACGGGGTCGCCGTTCTCCTGTGCCACGAACCGGACGACGGTCACGTGTTCACCGGGGCGCAGGGGGCTGGTCCGTTCGGTGTACTCCCAGAGGGCCGCCAGGAGGGGGTCACCGCGCCTTTCGTCGTCGGTGAGACGGGTCAGGCGCAGCAGGGTGAGGAACCCGGCGCAACGGCCGGTGTCGGGACGGCGGTGCACGATGAACGCCTCGGGCTGCCGCTCCAGCCAGAACTGGGCGAGGGTGCCGGCGGAGGGGTCGGAGACCTGGCGGGCCAGCCGGATCACGTCCTCACGGTCCTCGGGCCGGTAGGCGTCCTCGAAGAGCTCACCGCGGCCGCGCCACGTGATGAACCGGGCGGCCACCTCTCCGTTGCGGTGTAGGTAGTTGAGCGCCATCATCGCCGGCAGCAGCGCCGGGCCCCGGGCCTCCAGTGCCCGCTCGATCAAGGAGGCCCGTATCTCCCGGTGCATGGTCTCCCATCCGCGTGGATCCCGTATCCGCAGATCCGTGTTGAGCAGGTCACGGACCAGATCGTGCGGGAACAGCCCGTGCGGAGAGCTTTCGATGAACGGCTGGCGGCGCAGCCAGTCGTACATCGTCCTCGCGTCGTCACCGAACGTGGCTTTCAGCAACTCCTCCGTCGTCGTCAGTAGATGAGCGCAGATCTCCAGTGCTCGCTGATGGGAACGGGAGGGGACATTGCCCACGAGTTGTTCCAAGAGGCTCTGCAGGACCTCCTCGGACGGTGCCCACCGGGCGGTGCCCTGGGTGTCGGCGACCGCGACCTCGGCCGCCAGGGCCAGGGCCAGGGGATGCCCGCCGGCGAACGCCAGGAGGGCGGGACGCAGTTCCGTACGGACACCGCGGGCGTTCAGAAGGGCGTCGGCGTCCTTGTCGGACAGGTCCTCCATCGCCACCGTCCGCAGCAGTCCGTGCCAGGCGGGATCGGCGCGCCACTGCACGGCGGGGGGCAGCCGGCTGGCGATGACCACCAGGGTGTCACCGGGCAGGCGGGGCAGGAAGTGGTCCCTGAGCCAGGTCTCCAGGCCCTGGCAGCGTTCGAAGGTGTCGATCAGCAGGACGCTGCGGGCGGCGAAGGCTCCTGTGGCCGATGCTTCGATCCCTGCGGGCGAGGCGGGCACCGTTCTCGCGTCGATCCGTATCACGTTCCTGCCCGCTGCCTCCGCCTCGTCGGCATAACGCCGCAGCAGGGTGGACTTGCCCACCCCGCCGGGTCCGTGGAGGTAGAGGACGCAGGCACTGCCGGGCTCCCCCGCCAGCGAGTCGCGGAAGAGTGCCAGCTCGGCGCTGCGGCCCACGAACGCCCGGTCATGCGTCTGCCGAAGGCGCTGCCCCAGGCTCACCTGCGGCTGAGGAAAGGACAACGGCTGGGGTACGGGGCCGGGTATGTGCACGTGTCAAAGTTAAGCGAACGCGAGGCGCTTCGCAGGCGGCTTCGGCGGTCGACCGTGACCCCGCCGGGGTGCGAGGCGGGACGCGCAACAATCAACATCGGTTCCCCACAGACCAGTTACGTATGGTGACAAGAAACGACGGGTATCTACAGTGGACGGCCAGGACCGCACGCGTGTACAGGTGGTGAGCCGGAGGTGACCTCCGCAACTCGACGGTATCCCCGCAGAGGCCGGGGCAATCTGTTCGATCCGCAGTGCCCGACCCGCCGTCTGCTCGACAGGATCGGCACGAAGTGGATGTCGATGGCCGTCAAAGTGCTGGCGGAGGCGTCTCCGGAGGAGGTGCGTTTCGCGGAACTGCAGCGCAGGATGGCCGGAGTCTCGCAGAAGATGCTGTCGGTCACGCTCCAGAGCATGATCCGCGACGGCCTGGTCAGCCGCCGGGTGGAGGAGTCGGTGCCGCCGCGTGTGCACTACCGGCTCACCCCGCTCGGCCTGTCGCTGGAAGGGCCGCTGGCCGCTGTCCGGGCATGGGCCGAGGAACATATGGCCGAGATCGACCGCGCCAATCAGCGAAGCCGAGAAGACGTCCGCGATTGACGCAGGCCGAAGACGGCAGGCCCAGGTGCCGGAACGTCAACGACCTTCGTCGGTGACGGCAGCCTCCGTCACCGGACCTGTCCCCTGTTCACGCTGCGCAGCGGAGTCCGGTCGGGTACCTGCCCCGGGAACCGGGCTCCGGCTCGGACATGACGGCAGCCGGCCGGTCACTCACCTCTCAGGTCAGCAGTGAGAGGAAGTGAGAGCGCAGTGAACTGTTGAGTGATCAGCTGATGGTTGTTGACTCCCCTGGTCGGTGGCAGGGCAGGCCCGCAGGCCAGGGAGAGGGACGATGTCGGCACAGCAACACCGCGGCGGGCGCGGCGTTTTCGCTGTCGCAGCCGGTACGGGCACGCCGGATCCGGTGCCTGCCTTGCCGGGGGCGGATCTGTGCTTCCGCCTGCTGGGCCCCCTGGAGGCACGACGCGGGGAGACGCTGCTCGATCTGGGCCCGCCCAAGCGCCGGGCCCTGCTGCTCAGGTTGCTGCTGGCGGGCGGTCGCGCGGTGTCTGCGGAGCGGTTGTGCGATGACCTGTGGGACGGCCTGCCGCCCTCTGCGGCCATGTCCTCGATCCATGCCCACGTGTCCCGGCTGAGATCGGTGCTGGAGCCCGGGCGGTCAGGGACGAGACAGGCCAGGGTGCTGCGTTCCGTTCCCACGGGATACGCCCTGGAGATCGCTCCGGAAGCCTGCGACAGCGTGGTGTTCGAGCGGGCGGTGCACCAGGCGCACCGCTTGGCCACCCAGGGGCGCGTCGGCGAGGCCCGTAGGGAGGTGGAACGCGCACTGGCGTTGTGGCAGGGAGTGCCTCTCGCCGACGCCTGGCGCTCCAGGTTCGCTGAACAGGAAGCAGCGCGTCTGACTGAGCTGTACCTGTCCGGTGAAGAGCTGCGCACGGGACTTCTCCTGCAAGCCGGGGAAGGCGCCCGGGCCGTCGCCGCCGCCGAGGCCCTGGTGGAGCGGGACGTGCTACGGGAGACCTCATGGGTGCTGCTCATGCGCGCGCTGTACTTCGCGGGCCGCCCCGCGGAGGCGCTGGTGCGGTTCGAGACCGTACGCAATCTGCTGGACGCGGACCTCGGGCTCGAACCCAGCCCTCTCCTGCGCGACACCCAGGCGGCCATCCTGCAGCATCGGGTAGCGGACCTGAACCCGCCGTGGCAGCAGCCCTCCCTCACCGGTCCCGCCCTCCCCCGTCCGACGCCCGGGCCTGAGAGCGCCGTACCGCTGGTGGGGCGAGACGTCGAACTGGGGCTGCTGATGGACACCCTGCGGCTCGCGGCGTCAAGCCGCCCCGCATGGGCGGTCGTCTCCGGCGGCAGCGGACTGGGCAAGACACGACTGGTCCAGGAGACGGCGGCACATGCCCGGGCGGACGGCTTCGCCGTGCAGTGGATCCGATGCGCCCACGAGAGTCAGGCACTTGGCCGGTGCGGGGACACGGACGGTGAGCGCCTCTTCGGTCACAGTGACGTGACGACGCTGACGGCCGAGGGGGACGGCCAGCCGCTGCTGTACATCGTCGAGGACGTCGATCAGGCGGCCGAGCCGTTGCTGAGGAACGTGCGTCGGGCGGCGGTGCGCGGTCTGAGCGGACCGCTGGCCGTGGTGTGCACGGTCACCGACAACCCTCCGCTGAGAGCCGAACAGCTGCTGGCGGACCTCGCGCGCCAAGGCGCGACTCGTCTTCAGCTGGCTCCGCTGACATGCGATGCCGTCCACGACGCACTGCTCCTGAGTGCGGGTGGCCGGCATCCCAAGGTAGCGCCGTCCCGTGACGAGGCCCAGGCGGTGCTGCGGCGCTGCGGCGGCATCCCGTTCCTGCTGAACGAAGTACTCAAACTGCCGCCTCATCAGCGCTGGGGAAGCGAGGCCGTGGTTCCCGCGTCCGTGCGCAGTGTGCTGAAGGTGCGGCTGGCCAGGCTGACACACCCCGCGCTGATGGTGCTGCAGGCTGCGGCAGCTTTGGACGAAGACGCTGCCGCCCGGGACCTGGCTGCCATAACGGGTCAGCCCCTGGAAAGCTTGCTGGAACAGGCCGACGAACTGCTCGAGGCTGGTCTGCTCGACTGGACCGCGGGATCCGCTCCGGCGGACCCCGGCACGTACCGCTTCACCTCCGGACTGCTGCGTCAGACCGTGTGGGAGGAGACGACCTCGTCAAGGCGCTTCGTGCTCCGACGGGCCGCGGCGCGCACGGAGTCCGCGGCCCGTCCCTGACCGGCTGTCGCGCAATCCTCCCGGGTGAATGGCCCGGTCACCGAGGGGACTTCACGATGGCCCGCCCTTGGCCGGGAAGCAATCCCGGAACGAGCCGCGCTCCCGGGGCACGGCGCGGTGGGTGAAGTGACTCGTCGGGCCGGCGGTCACCGTGGCGTACAGGGCGCGGTTTCCCTTGCGCCGCGTCGCATGATGCTGCGCCCGTGGGGGAGAGGGCGCGGTGGGAAAGGCATGGCGCCTGTCCCACCGCGCCGCCGTGTTACTTCTTCAGACGCGCGTCAACAGCCTGGGCGATGAACAACTGCCCCATGATGTTGGGGTGTACGGCCATGGTGCCGGGAGCCGGGTTCAGCGGCGGCTCGATCCAGCGCTTGTTGGCCGGCTGGCACATGTCGTGCCCCTTGGTGGCGTTGTACACGTCCACGAAGACAGCCCCGGCCTTGCGCGCTTCGGAGGCTAGCATCGAGTTCAGCCGCTTCGTGGTGTCGCGCAGGTAGGCCACGTCTCCGTCCGCGATCGGTGCCAGGGGCCTGCACTTGGCACCGCTGTCGGGCACCAGCGAGGGGTAGCCGACCACCGCAACCCTGGCCTTCGGGCTGCGACGCTTGACGTCGGTCAGCACGTCACCGAAACGCGGAGCGAGCTTGTTGACACGCTGAGCCAGGACGTCCGTCCCGCCCTGCGTGTGAGCCGCCTTGCAGGGAGCACCGGTGGGCTGTGCCAGGCCCTGCAGCACACATGCCGTGATGACCTCGGCGAACCCGATGTCGTTGCCGCCGATCGTCAAGGTCACCAGCGTGGTGTCCTTGCTGAGTGCCTGTGCCTGCGGCGGCTTGCTGCCCTGGTGGTTCCAGATGCTGCGGGTCGTCGCACCGGAGCAGGTGACATCCTTGAACGAGCCCACCTTGTACACGTCGGCCATGAGCGACGGGTAACTCGAGGTGGAGCGCTTGCACTCGGCGTCCTTCAGCTGGCTGAGCCCGGCACCTGAGGCGTAAGAGTCGCCCAGGGCGACGTACCGCGTGCTCGGCTGGTCCGCCGAAGCGGTGGTGGCACCGGTCGTCAGTCCCGCGACAGCCGCGCCCGCGACCGCCACGGCCACCGCTGTGCCCTGCGTCAAGCGTCGAACTGTGAATCTTGCCACTTAATGTCCTCTCACCTTATGGGGCAGACAGGAGGCCCCACAGTCGCTACGTCGGCATCGACCCGCCGGTTCACGCTCGGGGCGGCACAACCTTCACCCGACGGATGCGCCGGCCCGAGCGCTGGCAGGGTGCGTCCGCGCAGGCGATGAGCGCGTATGCGGTCCGGCGTGCCGCCAGTACAGGGCCGAAGGCTGCCGCGACCGAACGACAGGAGCGGTTCAGGCGGCCTCGTCCACCGTGGTCACACAGCCGGACGGCCCGGGACTGTGTGAGGTGGGCAACCCCGGGATGTCGTCATGGCGGTGAACCAGTGTCGGGCAGCCGCCGTTCAGCGATACATACCCCCGGCTGACTTCTGTGCGGGCGGTCGGCCGGGGGTGACATGAGAGTCCGACTGCCGTCTGCGAGGAGCGCTCGTGACCATCCAGGCACCGCATTCACCGGGCTTGTCGCTCAGTGCCGGTGGGCTGCTTCCGGACACCTTGACAGACCACGGCGACGCCAAGTTGTTCGTCGAGCTGTACAGCCGCATGTTCCGGCATGTTCCGGGACTGGGCTGGTACCGCTGGGCCGGCCATCGATGGAAGGCCGACGAGAACGCAACGGTCATCTGGACCGCGGGAGAGATGGCCGATCGGCTGGCACTGGAAGACCCCACCGGTCGGTTCACCACCGCCGATCTCGCGCGACACCGTCGGCGGGCGCTGTCGACGGCCGGTATCAAGGCGATGCTGTCACAGGCCGCCTGCGCGCCCGGTATGACCCTGAGCGCGTCGCTGCTGGACGCCGACCCGTTGGAACTGTGTACGCCGGCGGGAGTGGTGGATCTGCGCGACGGTTCACTGAGCCCCTCCGACCCCCTGGTCCACCGGAATTCCCGGTCCACCACCGTGGCACCGCGACAGATGCCCACGCCGCGCTGGGACGCCTTCCTGCGGGACACGTTCGGCGATGACGGCGACGGCGCTGCCATGCGGTCGTACGTCCAGTTGCTTCTCGGCTACTCGGTCACCGGCGAGGTCGGGGCCCAGGTGCTGCCCTTCTGCTACGGGCGGGGAAGCAACGGCAAGTCCGTCCTGATGGAAGTCATGATCAGGATCCTTGGTGATTACGCGGACGCCGCGCCGCCGGGTTTCCTCCTGGAGAGGTCCTACGACGCCCATCCCACCGACCTGGCCGAGCTGCGCGGCCGACGCCTGGTCGTCTGTGCGGAGTTGGGGCCGCACGACCGGTTCGACGAGGCGCGCGTGCAGTACCTGACCAGCGCTGATCAGCTGTCGGCGCGCCACATGCGCGGGCAGTCGTTCAGTTTCACACCGACGCACAAGTTGTGGTTGTTGGGCAACCACCGTCCCGAGGTGGTGACAGGAGGGCCCGCCTTCTGGCGGCGGATGCGCCTGCTGCCCTTCGACCGGGTGGTCGACGCGGAGCGCAGGGTCGACAATCTGGCGCGGGTCATGGTGGCAGAGGAAGGGCCGGGCATCCTGCGATGGCTGCTGCACGGAGCATTGCGCTACGTGCACGGCGAACGGGACCTGAGCGGACCGCGCAGGGTGCGGGAGGCGACGGCCGCATACGCCGAGACGGAGGACCACACGGGCCGGTTCCTCGCCGAGCGGCGGGTGTGTGCGGGGGCGGGTCCTGCCGGGGGCGGCCGTCTGTACGCGGAGTATCGGCGATGGTGCCGCTTCGAAGGTGAACCGCCCGTCAGCGCACGCGACTTCATCGTGCGGTTCCGCGAGGTCTGCGCGGGCACCCGCCCCGCATCGCCCAGGACATCGCCGCCGTAGCCCCGCGTTTGAGGAGCACCATCGGGGCGACCGAGGGCAGAGACCGTCTCCATCCGCGGGTAGAGAGCCCCTTCGTACCGCCGGGCGATGCCTGGGGGCGGCAGGCGCCGGGATGCTGTGGTCATGACGACGCAACCGCCCGCAGCGCTCGAGTATCACCGGATGGCCCGGTCGGGGGGCCACCACCGCTGGTGGCGCCCGCCGCTGGCCCTGCTCTTCCTGCCTGTTTGGTGGATCGTCCTGTACTTGGCGATGGACCTCGTGGCCTACTTCACCGGCGTGGCCGTCGGTGTCCCGGAGAAGACCCGTGAGGAGCTGGCCTGGACACCGCTGCAGGACACGGCGCTGGTCCTGCTCTCCCTGGCGCTGGCGATCCCCGCGGTGATGCTGACCGTGAAGTGGATCGAGTGCAGACCGCCAGGTGCCCTGTCCTCGGTCACCGGCCGGCTGCGCTGGCGCTGGCTGGCCCTGTGCGCGGGCGTCGCGGTGCCGATCACGGCCCTGCCGATCGGCGGGGCGATGTTCCTGCCCGGCAGCGCGGACCCTGACGACATGTGGGTGGGCGGGGAGGCGTGGCTGCGCGCCGCCGTCGTCCTGGTGGCGATAGTGCCGTTCCAGGCGGCGGCCGAGGAGTACGTGTGCAGAGGCTGGCTTACCCAGGCGGTCGGCGCCTATGTGACGCGATGGTGGATCGCCGTCGTTCCGCAGGCCGTGCTGTTCGCGGCCGCCCACGGATGGGGAACACCCAGCGGGTTCCTGTCCCTGACCGTCTTCGGTCTTCTCACCGGCTACCTCACCGTGCGCACCGGCGGACTGGAGGCCGCCATCGGGATGCACGCCGTCAGCAACACAGTGATCTTTCTGCTGGGAGCCTCCGTGGTGGGAGGACTCTCCTCGGACGAGACCGCCGCCGACGCGCCCTGGTCCATGGCGCTGATCGACATGACGGCGACCGTCTTGTACACCGTCGTCGTGCTGTGGCTCCATCGCCGGCGAGGGCTGCGCGGGCAGCCGGTGAGCCCGAAGGCCCCTGCCGTCACTGTCCACCCGGAGCAGGCGCTGCCGGCTGCTGGCACCGCTGCTCCGGGCCCGGCCGTCCCCGGCACCACCGACGACGACGCGACCCTTCAGCTCGTCCCGGCGATCGACTCCGGAGGGGCACGGTGACCGCACAGCACCCCGAGCGGCGGCACCGGTGGCCGGGCTGCGGCAGCCGCTGCGACTAGTCGGCTTCGCGCGGCCGTCGATCCGTGCCCGCGCGGCGGGTCGGGCACGGGACGCAGCCTGCGGAGCAGCCACGGCGGTCCGCCCCGTCGACGACGCGGGGGAAACGAGGATGCCTACGGATGTGAAATCCGTGCGCGGGTTGTGCGGCGTGAACCGACGCTGTCCTGGCCTCGTTGTCCTCCACGATCACTCATCGCGCCCGCCAGGCCCGCCCCGGGACGGTTGCGCGGTGGTCGGGACCTGGGCGACCAGTGTCCGGGCTGCCGACGGGTGCGACACCTTCCAAGGAGGAACCGATGTCCGAGGTCGCCGCGGTCCTGGCCAGAGGTGCCGCATACGCACTGGGTGAACCGCTGCCCTTGCGTGTCCGCGCGTGGGACGGCAGCGAAGCCGGACCGCAGGACGGGCCGGCGCTCGTCCTGCACAACCAGCGTGCCCTGCGTCATCTGCTCTGGCAGCCCGACGAACTCGGTCTCGTACGGGCCTGGGTGACCGGTGACCTGGAGATCAGCGGGGACCTGTACGAAGCCCTCGACCGGATCGCCGGGCTTCTGTGGGAACGCGATGAGGACCCTTCACGCTTCTCCGCGCTCACCCGTGCGGCCACCCTCCTGCGGACCCCGGGAGCGGTGAGCACGTTGGGCAGGACCCTGGCGCTCGCTGGTCGTCTCCGTCCGCCGCCGCGGCCGGCAGAGGAGGTCGTACGCCGCCGGGGCCGGGCACACACCCGAGGTCGCGACCGTGCCGCGATCAGCCATCACTACGATGTCGGCAACGACTTCTACGCACTGGTGCTGGGCCCGTCGATGGTCTATTCCTGTGCCTATTGGGACTCCGCCGAGCCCTCGCCGGACGCGTCGCTGGAGAAAGCGCAGTCCGACAAGCTCGACCTCATCTGTCGCAAGCTCGCCATTGAGCCGGGGCAGCGGCTTCTCGACGTTGGTTGCGGCTGGGGCTCGATGGCCCTGCACGCCGCCATGGACTACGGAGCCGAGGTCGTCGGGGTGACGATCTCCGAGGAACAGGCGGCCCTGGCGCGTGAACGCGTTAGCAACTGGGGCATGTCCAAGCAGGTGGAGATCCGCGTGCAGGACTATCGCGACGTCACGGACGGCCCGTACGACGCGATCTCGTCCATCGGCATGGCCGAGCATGTCGGAGCGGATCAGTACCGCGCCTACGCGGCCCATCTGCACACGCTTCTGCGGCCCGGCGGTCGTCTCCTCAACCATCAGATAGCCCGCCGTCCCCTGCGCGACGAGGAGTCCTACCGCATCAACGCGTTCATCGACCGCTACGTCTTTCCCGACGGCGAGCTGGCACCCGTGGGATCGACGGTGTCGCTGCTGGAGGCAGCCGGGTTCGAGGTGCGCGACGTGGAGGCGCTGCGGGAGCACTACGCGGTGACCCTGCGCGCCTGGGTGGCCAACCTGGAGGCCAACTGGAGCCAGGCGGTGCGCCTCGTCGGGGAGGGGCGGGCCCGGGTGTGGCGGTTGTACATGGCTGCCTCGGCTCTCGGCTTCCAGCGCAACACCATGGGCGTGAACCAGATCCTCGCGGTCAGGACCGCGACCGACGGCACATCCGGCATGCCCCTGGTGCGGACCTTCGGGGAGAGGGCGTTCTCCATGGCGACCTGAGGTCCCCTGTCTGCCTGTGGTCCCGCGCACGGGGCGGACCTGCGGTGCACCCGCGGCTGCCCCGGCCGTACGACAGGCCGGGCGGGCGGCGCCCACTGCCCGGGAGCCGGCAGGTGGACGCCGGCGCGGTCCCGCCCTGCACCAGACAGCTGCGCCGGACAGGTGAGCACGCGGCCTTTTCGCGCGGGTGACCGACGCGCCCTCGCGGCGATTCCTCAACCGGCCATGGCGGGGACGGCCGTGGTTTGCTGCTCCTCGCGCCAGCGCTTGCGGTAGCCGCCTGCCGCCTGACCGAACTCGCGCTTGAACGCGTTCGCGAAAGCGAACTGGGACGAATAGCCCACGCGCGTGGCGATGGACGCGAGAGGAGCGTCGGTCTCCCGCAGCATCCGGGCGGCGGTGGCCAGCCGCCACCAGGTCAGGTAGGCCAGGGGCGGCTGTCCCAGGAGCGCACTGAAGCGGCGGGCGAAGGCCGCGCGCGACAGGCCGGCCCGTGCCCCCAGTTCCTGCACGGTCCAGGGCTTGGCGGGATCCTCATGCATGCTCTGCAGTACGGCAGCGATCGCAGGGTCCTCCAGCGCGGCTGGCCAACCGCGCTGTCCGGACCTGGCAGCCTCCTCCGCGGTGTACGCGCGGATGATGTAGATGAGCAGGAGATCGAGCAGCGACGTCAGCGCTGCACTGCTTCCCGGCTGGGCCTCCTTGAGGTCACCTCCGAGAAGGTCGACGGCGGCGCGCAGGGAGGGACGGTTCCCCACCGAGGCGGGCAGGTGCACGACCGCGGGCATCTCGGCCAGGAGCGGGTGCGTCCGCTCCTGATCGAGGCGGTAGGCGCCGCACAGCAGGTCCACGGGAGTGTCCTGGGCCGCGGGCTGCGCCTGCGGTGCGCCGGACAGCGAGTCGGCGGGCAGGACGGGGACGGACTTCAGGTAGTGCTTCGACCCGCGAGGCAGGAGCACGACATCTCCGGCGGTGAGGGCCACGGGCGCGCCGTCGACCGGGACCAGCCAGCAGCTTCCGCTCAGGACGACATGGAAGCCCGCGCCGGGAAAAGGACCGTGGCACTCGCTCCACGTTCCCGAGTTCTGCGCCCGGGCGGTGATCGGCCGTCCGGTGCGCATCATGGTGATCACATCACTGAGGACATCCATGGCTGACACTCTAACGGAAGTGTTGGAGGACGCATGAGTATGGATGCCGGGAAAAAGTCTACTCAGCGTCCGTTTCGGTCATCGGCCCCGGATCAGGTCGGACGCCATCGCGCTGGGTACGACAAGGTCCGTCAGCGCCTCCTCGAAGGCCGGCGGTCCTTCCTCCGGAAGGGAGGCGAACCACTTGCCGTCGACGCCCTCGCCGTTGACCTGGCCGGGCTTCGTGTCCTTGGCGTAGCGGTACACCGGCAGCCCCGCCACCGTCAGCTGCTCGGTTCCGTCGGGTCGTTCCAGCGAGCCGAGGAGCTTCGTGTCCAGACCGGGGGGCAGAGAGGCGCCGTCCGCGGGTACCGGCGGCCACAGCCGCGCGCATTCGCCCGTACAGGCCGACTGAGGAGGCGTGTGCTTGTCCTGGGTGAAGCGGTAGAGCGTGAACCCTGCGCTGTCCGTCACGACCGGGCCCAGCTCGGGGTCGCTGGCCAGTGTGAGCACGCCCGCGGATGCCGCACCGTCCTGGGCGGAGGGTATACCCGTCGTGGCACCAGCCGCCGAAGCGGCCGGCGTCTTCGGGGAGTCGCCCGTGCGGGCGTTGCTGTCGTCGCCCGTCCCGCATGCGGTGATCGTCGCCAGTGCGAGGGAGGTCAGTGCGAGCGCACCAACGCGATAGAGGTTCATGAGATCCGCTCTCGTCGTGGCCCCCTGTCAGGAGGCTGTGCCTGCTGCTACGGGCAGGCGCCGGAACGGGTTCACCACTGCACCGGCCCGCCGACGGTGGCGGGGCGGACGCACCGGCGAGAACGAGGCGGGTCAGCCGGTCACTCGGGCCGTCCGTGGGGTTCGAGGACGACGACGGGGATCTCCCGGCCCGCGCGGTGGCGGTAGGTCTCGAAGTGCCGGAACGAGGCGGCGGCCACGGGCCAGAGGCGCTCACGTTCCTGCGGATCGGCCACCCTGGCGCGTACGGCGTGCCGCCGCGCGCCCACCTGAACGACGGTGACCGGGTGTGCCAGCAGATTGTGGAACCATGCCGGATGTCTGGGGTGTCCGCTCTTGGAGGCCACGACGATGAGGTTGTCACTGTCCATGACGTAGATCAGCGGTGTGATCCGGCGGATCCCGCTGCGCGCGCCCCGGTGATGCAGGAGCAGCATGGACGGCAATCCGGGCAGGTGGTGGCCGAGTAGGCCGCGGGTCGTCCGGTAGAGGGCCACGTGCAGTCGGGTGAGCCGGCTGAGGAACGCCCAGTTCCTGTCGACCCATGGCAGTGCGTCCATGGCGGCACACAGTAGTGGACCACCCGCTCGCGGTGGGGCGGCCGGTCGGCGGTGCGCGGCCGACGTGCTCCTCGCGGACCGGCCCGGTCCGGAAGACTCCTGCGTATAGATACGAGCCCATGACGCATAGGAACGGCCGTGCCAGGGCCATAACTTGGCGGCAGGCGAGGCACGGCCCGCCGCGCAATTTCTATGGAGGCCACTATGCAGAGCACCATCACGCTGGGCGACGTGAGTGTCACCCGAGTCGTCGAGTGGGAGGGTGACATCGCCCCCGCCCTCGACATCGTGCCCGGCAGCACACCGCAGTTGTGGGAGGAGAACCGGTCCTGGCTGGCCCCGGACTTTTGGGACCCCGAGTCGGGGCTCTACCGGGCGCACATGCAAACCTGGGTGGTCCGCAGTGGGGGCAAGACGATCCTCGTCGACACGGGCGCGGGCAACGACAAGGACCGGCCGTACCTGCCCGTCTTCAGCCGGCTGAGCACCGGATTCCTCGACGACCTCGCACGGGCCGGCGTGCGGCCCGAGGAGGTGGACTACGTCATCAACACGCACGTCCACGCCGACCACGTGGGATGGAACACCGTACTGGCCGGCCGGGAGTGGGTGCCGACGTTCCCCCACGCGAAGTACCTGATCAACAAGACCGACTTCGAGTTCTGGAACCCCGTCAACGGTACGGACCGCAAGGCCGTCGCTTTCGGTCTGCCGGCCCATCTCGGCAACCAGAACATGTTCGAGGACAGCGTGGCCCCGGTGCACCAGGCCGGCCAGGCGGTGCTCTGGGAGGACAGCTACGTCATCGACGAGAACCTCCGCCTCGACCTCCAGGCCGGGCACACCCCCGGCTCCGCGGTGCTCACGCTGGAGTCCGGGACCGACCGTGCCGTGTTCGTCGGCGACATGATGCACAGCCCCGTACAGATCCTCGACCCCGATCTGCACACCTGCTTCGACGAGGACCCCAGGCAGGCGAGTGCGACGCGCCGGCGGGTGCTGGAGTGGGCGGCCGACAACAACGCGCTGGTCCTCCCCGCCCACTTTCCCGGTTCCGGCGCTGCCGAGGTCGAGCGGAACGGGAGCCACTTCTCCATCAAGGAGTGGGCCTCCTTCGGCCGCTGACCCGCCTGCCGGCGGGCGGCGACCAGATCCGCCGCGCCGGTGGCCGTCGGCACACCGTCGCGCTCATCCCCCGGTCCTCTCCGCTCAGCAGCCGTCGAGCAGGGACGGAGCGCGCCACGTGTACGCGGCCCGGTGCCCGGCGGAGCCGGCGGACGCCGGTTCGACGCGTCCGCCGGACCGTCCGGTCACGTACTTGTCGTAAGGCACGCTGGCCAGGGTGACCGCGCACCCGTCGGCCACTTGCAGGTGCCAGATCTGGCCGGAGTCCTTTGTGGTGCAGTCCGAGAGGTACGCGCCCGTGCCATTGGTGTCGAGGCACTTGTTGGCCTGGACATGCTTGAGCAGATAGGTGCCGTCGTCGACGGAGTAGCGTCGCCAGACCGGGTCGCAGGCTCCCTGGGCGACGCCCCTGTCCCCCTCCCGGGCCAGACAGTCACCGGTCTGCGCGTGGGTCAGCCGGTGGCGCTGTGACTCCCACTGGCCGGGGGAGGGCAGCGCGGCGACCTGATAGGCGGGTGTGCCGTCCGCGGCGTTGGCGTTCTCACCGGTCTCGTCCTCGTCCGCGGCGCCCGATGCGTCCGCTTCCGGTTCCCGGGCGTCCGGCGGCACCGGACTCTCGCCCTCCTCGTCCCCGTCCTTGGTCGGCGTTTCGTCGCCCTGCTCCACGTCGGCAGTGTCCGAGGGGGTGCCGTCGAGAGCCGGCGGTACGGCCGGTGGATTGTCGGGGCCGCTGGCCACCAGGTCCGCGAGGCCGGTGTCGTCCTTCGGCGCGCCGTCCTCGCTGCCGTCACCCGATCCGGCCATCAGCACGACCACCGTGATGAGGACGGACACGGAGGCGGCACCCGCGACCAGCAGTGGTCTGACCCGACGTCCGGTCCGCTTCCGTGGGGCGTCACCGCCAGAGCCCGGCTCGCCGCCGTCTTTGGCGGCGGTGCCGCCGTCGGGGGGAGCACCGGTACCCCGGAAGGCGGCCGTACCCGGCTCGCCCGCCGCCGCTGGTGTGAACTGCCCGTCCGGGGCGGCATCCGGCCGTCGGGTGCTGAGCTTGGAGATCCGGCTCAGCCTGGTTTCCTGCGGCTCCTGACGAGGGCCGGGGTGAGAGTCCTCCTCGTCCTCGTCAGGCTCTCCGGCGCCGGATGCGGTGGCGCCCAGTGCTGCCAGACGTCGTGCCGCGCCCGTCCGGGTGCCATGCCGGGCGATGGCCAGGTCCAGTGCGTCACCGAGGGGGGCCGCCTCGGACCGGGGCACCGCCTGACGCTTCGGCACGCGTTGCCCTGGCCCTTCTTCGTCCTGGACCTCCCGGGGACGGTGTTCCTCGGGCTGGTGTTCCGCGGGATGCTGTGTGTTCCCCACGTGTCCTCCGTGTGGTTGAGCCGTACCGGTGGTGCGGCGGCCCTCCACCGCCGTTCCTGCCCTTCCCACTACGAGCGCTCCCGGTTTCGGTTCAGTGGCGGGGCGCGGCGTCGTGTCGAGGCGCACGGTGCGCGACGGGTCGCACGGGCCGATCAGGCGCAGGTCACCTGGGAGGCGGGACAGATGTCCGGCTCGAACCGGCGATCTGATCCTGGTGTCCTCACAACGGCCTTCGCACGGAGGGCGGTTCGAAGAAGGGGCGAAGGCCGGGGCGGCGTGACAGGCGGGACCCCATGGTCGGCCGGGCGCCCGGCGGAACCGAGCAGGAGTGAGCACCGTTTGGCGTACCGGCTGAGCAGTCGCTTCCCTCATGATGGCGACAAGGCCGTGGGCCGGACGTACGGCGTGTGCCCGAGCCGCTGCGGGAGGCGCGCGCCGCAGGGGCCAAGCCCCCGCGGCCGGCCACGTCGCTGTTCCCCAACGAAGGTCTCCCATGCGCATCCTGTTTTCCAGCACGCCCGCCCACGGTCACGTACTGCCTCTTCTTCCGCTGGAGAGGGCGGCCCGCCGGGCCGGTCACACCACCGCCTTCCTGACCCACTCCTCCGTCGCGGAACTGGCCGCCCCCACCCGGGTTCACTCGGCGGGCGCGGCACTGCCGGACACGCTGGAGGAGTTCCGGCGCAGGACCGGGACGGACGCCACGACCGACATGAGCCCGGCGACGGTGGGTGAGTTCTTCGGCGGTACGCGCGTGGATCTCGGAGCCGAGGACGCACTCGGCGCGGCCCGGGACTTCGCTCCGGATCTGGTAATCGCGGAGACGGCGGACTTCCTGGGTCCACTGGTCGCTTCCCGGCTCGGTGTGCCGTGGGCGTCGCACGGTGTGGGCATAGCCCTGGAGGCGCCGCTGGCCGAGGCCATGTGGGCGACGGCCGCCGCTCGCGCGCGGGAGCGGGACATCACGCTGGTCCGGCCGTTCGCCTCGGTCGATCCGTGGCCGGACTGCCTCCAGCGGGATGACTGGAAGCCGTCGCAGGACCGCATCACCATCCGTCCCGAAGCTCATGAGGGGGAGGGCGCCTCCGACTGGGAGGCGCCGGTGTTCGACGGGCGTGAGCACCTGCCGTGCGTCCTGGTGACGCTGGGCACGGTCATCGACGACGCCGACGCGCTGACCGCGCTCGCGGCTTCGCTCATGGAGTACGACATCAACATCGTGATCGCCCTGCCGCCGTCGTCCGAGCCGCGGACCCTGCCGGTGCAGAGCCCGGCGGTGCGCGTGACCGGCTTCGTGCCGATGGCCAGGTTGCTGCGGGGAGTTGACGCGGTCGTCTCCTCCGGCGGCGCCGGCACCGTGCTGTCGGTGCTCGGTGCCGGCCTTCCGATGGTGATCTGGCCTCTGGGCCTGGACAAGCCCCTCAATGCCGAACGGGCCGCGGCACTCGGCGCCGCGGAGGTCATCGGCCGGGCCGGCGAGGCCGGGGCCGCCGTGACCCGGGTGCTGGAGACACCGTCGTACCGGGACGCGGCGAGGACCGCGGCAGACCGGATCGCTGCCATGACGCCGGCCGAGGAGGTTCTGTCCCTCCTGACCAGCCGCAGCGGGTGAGACCTGCCGGACGGCGCACAGCACCCCGGTCGGCACACGGGCCGGCGACAGACAAGGAAGCAGAAAATGCACGCAGTACGGCAGCACTCCTTCGGGCCGGCCGACAACCTGGTGTACGAGCAGGTGGAGTCACCGTCTCCCGGCCCCGGTGAGGTGCGGATCGCCGTGTCCGCGGCGGGCGTTCACCTCATGGACACCGTGCTGCGGGCCGGACGGGATGTCGGCATGGCGCTGCCGCGACTGCCCATGACGCCGGGCCGGGAAGCCGCGGGCGTGGTGGACGCGGTGGGGGACGGGGTCGACGGTGTCTGGCTGGGCGCGCGCGTCGTGGCGTATCTCGGGGCGGAGCGCAACGGTGGCTACGCCGAGCTCGCCCTGGCACCGGTCGAGGCACTGCACCGCATCCCCGACGGCCTCGACGACGACGCTGCCGTGGCGATGATCGGCACCGGCCGGACCGCGGTGGGTGTGCTGGAGCAGGCGGCGCTGACGGAGCGGGACACCGTGGTGGTGACGGCGGCGGCCGGCGGGATGGGCACGCTGTTCGTCCAGGCGGCGCGGGCGGCGGGCGCCGTGGTAGTCGGGCTGGCCGGCGGTGCGGACAAGACGTGGGCGGTGCTGCTGCAGGGCGCCGACCGTGCCGTCGACTACTCCCTGCCCGGCTGGCAGGCCCAGCTAGTCGAGGCCCTGGGCGGTGCCCCTTCGACCGTCGTCCTGGACGGTGTGGGAGGGCAACTCGGCCGCGCCGCAGCCGAGTCGCTCGGCAGGGGCGGGCGGCACCTCTACTTCGGCTGGGCGTCCGACGAAGGACGATTCGCCTCGTTCACCGATCAGGAACTGGACGAGTACGGCATCACCTCGCAGCTCGTGGTGGGCCCTGCGCTGTTCGCGCTGCCGGGCGGTGTTCGGCGGCTGGAGGAGACGGCGCTGGCCCAGGCGGCGTCCGGCCTGCTGCGTCCAGTCGTGCACTCCTTCGCCCTGTCCCGGGCGGCGGATGCCCACCGCGCGCTGGAGACCAGGGCCACGCTGGGCAAGGTGGTCCTGCGCCCGGAAGCCGCTGACCGTATGTGACGGCCCGTCCAGCCGTCTCCTGCGCCGGAACGGTGTCAGGGCGGCCCCAGCGGCAGACCGGACTGTTCATGACGCCACATCATGTCCTCGACACGTGCATGGGCGGTGGCCAGATGACGCCGGTACGTGCTGTACGGCAGGTTGAGCCGGCCGGCCGCCGCCTCGTGGGTGGGTGCGCCCGTGAGGTAGGCGGCCTTGGCGGCCCGGAACGCCTTGTCGCCCCCGCGTTCGCCGGCCAGCGCCTCGATGGCGTTGGTCAGCACCTCGCGCAGGGACATCCCGTGCTCGGTGACCAGGCGGCTGTTGCGCAGGGCGTTGACCTCCAGCGCCTGCGGACTGCGCAGGTCGCGCAGCGCGCAGCGCACGGCGGTGGCGAAGTCCGTCCGGCTGGTGAATGGAGCTGCCGCCGTGGTCCGGTCCGGACCGGAACCGGACAGCAGCGCCTGCTGTTTGTGCGCCAGCCATGCCGCGGGCGGGACGTCGCGCCAGTCATGGGCGAAGAGACGGTAGGCGGCCTGGCCCACGGTGACGGTGCGGGACAGCGGGGCCATGTCGCAGTACTCCATGTGCGCGTTCCAGAAGCCGTCGTCCCGCAACAGGATGAACGACCACGCGGGCGGCGTGCCCCGCAGCAGTTCGCCCAGCATGCGCCAGAGCATCAGGTCCATCACGGGGGAGGGGCGCTGGTAGTGCTGCGGATGGATGTTGAACCGGCTGACCGCGATGTGCTCGCCGGGCTGCGCCGTGCCGTGCGCCCTGACGTGCTCCCAGGCCGCGTCGGCGACCGGATCGTGCCCGCGTCCCTGGAACGGCTGCATCCGCAGCCAGGCGGAGACGGCCGTGGTCGCCCCGGATCCGCGCAGGCGCTGCACACGGAAGTCGTGCGGCAGGCTGCGCAGCCAGTAGCGGGCGATCGCAGCCGATTCCGGGCCCTCCGCGCGGTCGACGAGCGCGAGCACCTCGGCCTCGGCGGAGGGATCGTAGGGGTGGTCCTCGACCAGGCCCGGGCTGTACCAGCCGTGGGTCTGCGCCATGTGGCCCTCGCCCCGGTAGAGGAACTGCAGGGAGCCGACGGCCCCCAGCAGCCGGTCGGCGGAGGCGGAGCCCACTTGGTCGATCAGATGGCCGTGCAGGTCGCGGAAGAGCTGGTCGAAGCCGTCGGGGTCACGCCAGCGCAGGTCGGCGGCGAGGGCCTCGCGTACCACGTCGTGCGGGAAGAGACCCGCTGAGCAGTGGTCCATGAACGGCTGCTCCCGCAGCCACGCGAACACCTCCGCGGCGGTGTCGCCGATGACGGCCCGCAGGAGGCTTTCGGTGGTCAGGTGGGCCTGGGCGCTGACTTCGAGGGCGCGACGGTGCCGCAGGCTCGGCAGGTCTCCCAGTACCTGCCGCAGCAGCGAACCGATCACCTCCGGGCCCGGGTTCCACTGCCCGGACGTCTCCGGCCCGGCACCCCCTCCGCGCGCCGCGTGGGCGGCCAGGACGAGGGCGAGCGGATGTCCGGCGGCGAAGGTGACCAGGGACTGCTGCCGGGCCGGCTCGATCCCCTGCTCGTCCAACAGGGCGACGGCCTCGTCCGCGCTGAGGGCTTCGAGCCGCACCACTTTCAACAGGTCGGCCCAGACCGGGTCCGCCGCCCAGGTCGGGTCCGGAGCGTGCCGGCCCGCCACGGCCACCAGGACGTCGGCCGGCAGGGCGGGCAGGAACTCCTCGCGCAGCCACGTCTCCAGATTGCGGCAGTACTCGAAGGTGTCGATCAGCAGCAGCGCGCCCGGGGCGTGCGCGGCGGCGGCCGCGGCCTTTTCGAAGGCCTCCGGTGTGTCGGGCACGGTCCGGCCGTCGACCTCGACCACGAGTCGGCCGACGGCGCGTGCCTCGTCCGCGAAGCGCCGCATGAGGGCTGACTTGCCGATTCCGCCGGGGCCGTGCACGTACAGCACGCACGGGGCGCCGGGACGTCCGCCGAGGGCGTCCCGCAGGAGGCCGAGTTCGGCGCGTCTGCCGACGAACGTCCGGTCCCCGGCTGCCTGCAAGCGGTCCCCTAACGTGCCCGGGGGCGGTGTGTTCATCGCTGCCTGCCTCTCTCGCGCCGCCCTCCTACGCGATCGGCGGCCGTGTGCCGGTGCTCCTCTCACCAGGGGCGACGACACAGCTCATGTCGTCGGGTGGTGGTGAGGTAGGCCCACCGGTGCCCGCGTGGTGGGCCGTTCGCGACCGGCGCCGTGAACGGTCCACGCTACTACGTGCCCTCCAGGGGCCTCCCCGAGTCCTGAACCCGAACCCGAACCCGAACCATGACGCCCCGGAGTCCTGAACCCGACCCATGACGCCTCGGCGGGCCGCCGAACTCGCCATCGGCCCGCCGCCGGACCCGGAGCGGCAGCCTGAATGCCGCATCCGACGAGGGCCGGGGCCTGCCCCGGCAGGTGGTTACACGTGCTCAACGGCGGTCGCGGGCAGCCGGAGCGTGAACACCGTGCCCTCGCCCAGAACGCTGTGGGCGGTGACCGTGCCGCCGTGGGCCCGGGTGAGCTGGCGGACGATGGCCAGGCCCAGGCCGCTGCCGCCGGTGCGTCTGCTGCGGGAGCGGTCGGCGCGCCAGAAGCGGTCGAAGACGCGGTCGAGGTCGTCGGGTGCGATGCCCGTCCCCGTGTCGGCGACCTGGATCAGCACCTCGTCGTCCCCGTCCGTCGCGTTCAGGGTGACCGTCCCGCCGACAGGGGTGTGCCGCAGCGCGTTCGACAGCAGGTTGGTGACGATCTGGCGCAGGCGTACGGGATCGGCGTTCAGCACCGGGTCGCCGGTCACGGACACCGTCAGCGTGATCCGGCCGGTACGGGCGGCGGCCTGCTGTCCCGCCGCGACCTGCTCCAGCACGTCCCGTAGGGCCAGCGGCTCGGGATGCAGGCGCAGGGTCCCGGCGTCGGCGGCGGCCAGGTCCCGGAGATCGTCGACCAGGTGCTGCAGTTGCACCGCCTCCTCCAGCAGGGAGGCGGTCAGCGCCTGGTCGAGCTCGGCGACCCCGTCCTGGGCGGCCTCCAGCCACACCCGCATGTTGCTGAGCGGGTTGCGCAGTTCGTGGGCGACGTCGCTGACCAGCGCCTTGCGCTGTTCCTCCAACCGCTCGCGGCGCTCGCCGAGGTCGTTGAAGGCCGCGGCGAGCTGACCGATCTCGTCGCGGGTGTTGATCCGTACCCGGCCGGTGTCCTCGCTCAGCGCGGCGTCGGTCAGTGCCCGCAGCGGCCGGACCAGCCGGGCACCTACCAGCACCGTGATGGACACTGTCAGCAGCAGCACCAGCGCGGCGGCGATGACGATGCGGGTGGTGTTCGCCGGTGACAGGTCCAGCCCGATGGCGCCGCCGCCGTCGGCGGGGGCACCGAGGTAGAGGGTGGCGGGCGGGGCGACGTACGGCCGCAGCTGCTGCCGGCGCGCGGAGTCGATGCACGCCTGACCGGCCGGGGACGCCTCGGGCGCGGTGAAGCCGAGGCCGACCCGAACCGGTTCCTCCCCCTGCCGCTTGGTGCACCGCGCGATCAGCCGGTTCAGCTGCTCCAGAGCGATGCGTTCCCGGTCGAGGGGCTGTTCCAGCTTCTCCAGGGCGCAGGCGTAAGACACCTTCCCCCGCTCTTCGGCGTCGACGTGGAAGACGGGACGGCCGCTGGGCGCGCGGGTGAGCCTGGGCCTCAGGCCCGTCCCGCGCAGACAGACCGCGACCCTGTCCGCGCCGTCGTCGAGTGTCCGCCGTTCGGCCTGGGTCAGCGCGTAGGGTCCCACCGCGCGTGCGTCGATGCGTTCGGCGCTCCCGCCTCCCGCCGGGGCGAGAGCGAGGGGGACGCGCAGTGGATCCACGACCGTCCAGGGCCGCTCGGGCAGCGGAGCGTCGGGCGCGGAAGCGGCGAGCATCGTGTCCCCGTCGCGGTCGACCAGGGTGATCTGCCGCCCGGTCGTCCGGGCGAGTGAGCGGACCGTCGCGTCGGCCCCGTGCCAGTCACGGTGGCTGGCCGCGTAGGCGAGGAGGGCGTCGTAGATACGCGCGTCGTCGGCGAGAGCCTGACCCTGCTGCTGCCGTACGGCACTGGTCGCTGTGCGTGCGGCCAGCCAGGCGGTGGCGGCCACCGCGCAGCAGGCGATGAGCACGGACGTGGCGAGCAGGCGCACCAGCAGGCTGCGGTGCAGAGGGACCCGGCGGCGTACCGGGGAGGCGCGGCCGGCCTGCGCTGTCGAACCCGGCGTCACGGCCGTTCCTCCGTGTGCCCCTCGTTGTCACCATGGCCGTCCACTGTCCGCCGCGCGGGCCGTGTCGGCGTCTTCTCGACCGGGCCGGACACCGTGTGCGCACCGGTGCCGGTGTCGGGGTCGGGGTCGGGGTCGGTGAGTTTGTAACCGACCCCGTACACGGTGACGAGCCGGGTGGGGCGGCGGGGATCCGCCTCGATCTTCCTGCGCAGATTCATCACGTGCATGTCGATGCTGCGTTCGGTGATGTAGCGGTCGAAGCCCTGGGTGTGAGCCAGGAGTTGGCGTCGGGTGAAAACCTGGTCGGGACGCGCGGCCAGCGCCGCCAGAAGCTGGAACTCCCCGGGGGTGCACTCCACGAGGCTGCCGTGGACGGTCACGGTGTGCTGTGCGCGATGGACGGTGACGGCGCCCACGCGCAGGGGGAGATCCGCCTCGCCACCGGTTTCCGGGCGCCGCACGCGCCGCAACAGGGTCCGTACGCGGGCGGTCAGTTCGCGCGGGCTGTAGGGCTTGGTGAGGTAGTCGTCGGCGCCCGACTCCAGGCCGGTGAGGAGGTCCTCCTCGGTGGAGCGCGCGGTCAGCATCAGGATCGCCAGGTCCTCGCGTTCTGCGCGTAGCATCCGGCACACGTGGTGGCCGTCGGCTCCCGGCATCATCACGTCGAGGATCAGGACATCCGGGCGCAGGGCACGGGCGCTGGCCAGTGCGGTCCCGCCGTCGTGCACGACGGTGGCGCGATGCCCCTCCAGTGTCAGGTAGCGGCGGACGACCTCGGCCTGTTTAGGGTCGTCCTCGGCGATCAGGGCGTGCGCACACATGCAGGTGACCTTACGGCGTGCCCGCCGGGCCGGGACACCCTCACATGACCCCCTGACAGGACCCTGACGATGTGACCCCGTTCGCCTTTTCCGCTTGCGCCGGACGTCACGCGCTGCACCTCGGGAGGCGACACGGCGGACAGAAGCAGGAGTTCGCCGTCACGGCCATCGCGCGATGACAGTGCGCTGACCGCGGCCTGACCGGTCCCTGACATTGTCGCGGCAGGCTCGTCCCACGGCCCGATCCAAGGGCCCCGACGGCTGCGGTACCCGTGTCCGGCACATGCCGTCACCGCACCGCGGTCGCGACGGCGTCCCGCTCATGCCCGTGCCGATGCCATGACGCGAGGTGTGGTGACGGCCGCCGTCCCCCCGAGCCCCGTTCCGTCCATACCGACCGGGCGCCTCGCAGCCGCCCGCACCGAGCAGCGTGTACGAAAAGAGTCGGCGAAACAATGAAGGAAGACCGCACGGCGACGGACGGCGAGCCCGCCGACCCTGACCGGACCATGCGCCTGGCCACGGTGACGCCGTGGAGCGGCACGCCCCACGAAACACCCCCCGCGGTGACCGAAGAGGCAGGCCACGCGCCGGCCCGCCAACCGGTGACCGCCCACGCCGCGGCCGTACGCACGTCATCGTGGCGCCGTCCGACAGCCCTCGCCCTCGCCCTCACCGTCCTCGCGGCGGGCGGCGCCGCCACGGCCGCCACGCTGTGGCCCGACAGCACCGCCGACCGTCCCGCGGCAGGGCCGGGGCCGGTCAGGACGGTCCCCGTGACCCGCACGACCCTCTCCGACCACCGTTCGCTGAGCGGCACTCTGGGTTTCGGCACTTTGCGCACCTTGCAGCCCTACGGCAGCGAGGGCCGGGTCACATGGCTGCCGGCTCCCGGCACGGTCATCGAGCGGAATGAGTCCGTCTGGCGCGTCGACGACCGCCCGGTCGTCCTTCTGTACGGCGAGACGCCGGTGTTCCGCCCGCTGGACACTGTCGGCCTGGTGGGCCGGGACGTCCGCGTCGTCGCGGACCACCTCCGCAGCCTGGGCTACGACATCGGGCCCCAGCCCGCCGAGGGCACGTGGGTGAACACCCCGGCGCGGGCCGCACCGGCCGCGGATGGCGCCGAGGAGGAGTCCGCCCGACCACCCGCGACGGCGGCCCCGCCACCGGTTGGCGCCTCGCCCGACCCCGCCTCGGCCCAGCCGCACGACCGCCCGGAGCCGGACGGCACCAAGGCCGGCGCCTCCGCCGGCCCGGACACCGGCACGGGCCGAGCCGTCCCGCCCGCAACCACTCCCACCAAGGTCCGCAAGGGGGACGCCGTGCTGACCCCCAGCCTCATGGACGCCGTGCGGCGCTGGCAGCGCAGCCTGGACATCGCCGCGACGGGAGTCATCCGGCCCGAGGATGTCTTCGTCACCTCCCGGGCCGTGCGGGTCGGCAAGGTGCTCGCGGACGTCGGCAGCGAGGTGACCACCGGCCTGATCGCCGTCACCTCCACGCACCAGCAGGTCACCGTGGCCGTGGACGCCGCGGACGCCGGAGCGGTCCGGCGCGACGCCCGTGTCCGGGTCACGCTGCCCGACCAGACCCGGGTGGACGGCACCGTCACCGCCGTGGGAACCGTGGTCGAGGACGACCAGGGTGACGGCACGGGAGAGCAGGGCGCGACCGGCCGGCTCACCGTGACCGTCCGGATGGCCGGCGAGGTCGCCGCACAGGGCCTGGAGTCGGGTCCCGTCCAGGTGGAATTCCCCGGCCGGACCAGGCGCGACGTACTGGCGGTCCCGGTGGGAGCCTTGCTCGCCCTCAGCGAAGGCGGCTACGCCGTGCGCACCGCGGACGGCCGGCTCATCGCCGTGAGCACGGGGATGTTCGCCAGAGGCATGGTCGAGGTCACCGGCTCCGGCCTGCGTGAGGGACTGCGTGTGGAGACCAGCTCGTGACCGCGAGCAAAGACGGGCTGCGCCCCGGTGACCCGGTGGGCGCGGGTCACGCCCCACGCCCCACGCCCACCGTGATCGCCGTACGCGACGCGGTCATGGCGTACGGCGCGGGCGTGCGCGCCCTCGACGGAGTGTCCCTGAGCGTGTCGGAGGGCGAGATCCTGGCGATCACCGGACCCTCCGGATCCGGCAAGTCCACCCTGCTGAACATCATGGGCACCCTGGACCGTCCTACCTCCGGCACCGTGGAGGTCAACGGCGTCGACGTGTCGCGACTGACGGACCGTGAGGTGGCGGCGGTGCGCGCACGCAACCTGGGCTTCGTGTTCCAGCAGTTCCACCTCACCGACGGGCTCACGGCCGCCGAGAACGTTGCCACCGGTCTGCTGTACGCGGGGGTCTCCCGGCGGCGGCGCCCCCTGCTGGCCCGCGAGGCGCTCGCCCGCGTCGGGCTGGCCCATCGCACCGGGCACAGACCCGCCATGCTCTCCGGCGGGGAGCGGCAGCGCGTGGCCATCGCGCGGGCGCTGGTCAACGAGCCGGCGCTGCTCCTCGCCGACGAGCCGACCGGTGCCCTGGACACCACCAACGGTGCCGCCATCCTCGGCTTGTTCCATCGGCTCCACGCGGAGGGCACCACCATCGCCCTGATCACCCACGACCGCGCCATCGCGGCCCAACTGCCCCGCCGAGTCGAGATCCTCGACGGCCGGATCGTCACCGACACCCGCATCGGACACCCCGCATGACCGACGTCAAGAGCCCGCCCGCCACCGCACCTGCCCCCTCCCGCCCCGCCCGTCCGACGCCCGTCCGGCTGTCCCCGGTGGACCTCGTCGGACTCGGCCTGCTAGGCGTGCGCATCAGGAAACTGCGCGCGGCGCTGTCCGCCCTTGGCATCTCCATCGGCATCGCCACGTTGATCGTCGTGACGGCGGTACCGGCCTCCAGCCAGGCGGCGCTGATGCAGCAGTTGTCGGCACTCGGCACCAACTTGCTGCGGGCCCAGGCCGTGTCCGCGCAGGGTGGCGGGGAGAAGTCCGCCCTGCCCGCCGAGTCGGTGGACATGGTCCGCCGTATCGGCCCGGTCCAGCGGGCCGCCGCGGTCGCCAACACCCACACGACCGTGCGCCGTTCGGAGCACACCGACCCGGGCGCCTACAACGGTGTCAGTGTGCTGGCGGCCCACCGCGACCTGCTGCGGACCGTCGGCGGCACAATGGCCTCGGGCACCTTCCTCACCCGCGACAACGACCGGTTCCCCACGGTGGTCCTCGGGTCCCGGTCGGCCGAGCGCCTCGGATTCGGTGCCCTGCGCCCGGGTCAGCCCGCGCCCCAGGTCCGGATCGCCGACCGTTGGTTCACCGTCATCGGCATCCTGCGCCCGGTCCCCCTGGCCTCGGACCTCGACCATGCCGTCCTCGTAGGTTGGGAGGCAGCCCGCGCCGAGTTGGGCTTCGACGGCCGCCCCACGGTGCTGTACACCCGGGCCCGGGAGTCCGCGGTGGAAGCCGTACGCGACGTGCTCCCGGCCACCATCGATCCGCAGACGCCCGGCCTCGTCCAGGTCAGCAGGCCTTCTGACGCCCTGGCTGCCAAGCGGGCCAGCGAGTCCGCCTTCTCCGCGCTGTTCTTGGGGCTCGCCGGTATCGCCCTGCTGGTCGGCGGGATCGGGGTGGCCAACACCATGGTCATCTCGGTCCTCGAACGACGCCGCGAGATCGGCCTGCGGCGGGCCCTCGGCGCTGGCCGCGGCCAGATCCGCGGGCAGTTCCTGACCGAGTCCGTCGTCCTGTCGGGTTTCGGCGGCGCCGCTGGTGTCCTGCTGGGCTGCGCCGCCGCCGCCGGCTACACGACGCTCCAGGACTGGCCCCTCGTCCTCTCCGTCACCACGGCCGCCGCGACGCTGGGCGGCGCAGTCCTCATCGGCGTCGTCGCGGGCGTCTACCCCGCCGTACGCGCCTCCCGCCTGACCCCCACGGAAGCACTCGCCTCTACCTGATCACCTCGCGCGGGCACAGCCCCGCGTACGTCGCGAAAGGCACGCACATGCTCACCTCCGTACAGGGACGCCACCGCGCTCCCCGTCGCGCCGCCGCCCTCGCCGGGCTGACCGCCGCTCTCGCCCTGGGCCTCGCCGGCTGCGGTGATTCCGATGATTCTGCCGGTTCCGGCCAGCGCGACGACGTGGCCTCCCTGGAACGGGACAGCTCCCCTACCGCTTCGACCTCGTCCGCCGACCCCGGTGAAGGCCGTCCCCGCATCCGTCTGGACAGCAGCGACGCCGAGGTGCTCGCCCTCAACAACGCCTACGCCCGGTGCCTTCAGGACAACGGTGGGAAGGTCGACCGGCTCACCGGCCCCAAGGCGGCGGGACGGTTCGTCCTGACCGCCGCCGAGGAGAAGGACCAGCCGCCCGCCGCGCTCAAGGCGTGCGAGCAGAAGAGGCCGGTTCCCCCGCCGGAACTCGACCCCCAGCAGAACCCGCACTACGCCGACAATTTCCGCGCCTGGGTCAAGTGCATCAACGAGGACGGCATCCCCGTCGAGGCCCTGCCCGACGGCAGTGGCTGGAACTACGGCGAGGGCATCAGCGAGGACGAGAAGGCGGCGCCCCGCACCCAGGAAATCATCCGCGCCTGCGAGATCGAGTCGTTCAAGCAGTCCTGAGGCCCGGGACGCGCCGTGAGGTCAGTTGCAGGTCCGAGGGCGGTCCGACGGGGCCCCGGCACGTTCGCAGTTGCGGGAGCAGCGGGGTCCGTGTCAGCGGCCGTGTCCCTGGCGCCGGCATGGAAGCCCTCCCTCGCAGACGCTCTGATCGATGGTCAGAACGTCACGCGCCGGTCGGGCCGCTGGTGAAGAAACCGATCATCTGCTCCAGGCCGTCCTCGCCGAACATGGTCTCCAGGTTGCTCGCGGAGTCGGCAGCGGACGCCTCGCTGCGTGGGAAGAGCGCATCCTCGTAGGCGGCCAGAGCGGTCTCGGTGTCGCCGGGGTGGGCGGCGATGGCCTGGCCGAGTTCGGCGCCGTCGAACATGGCCAGGTTGGCGCCTTCGCCGGCGAAGGGGGACATCAGGTGGGCGGCATCGCCGAGCAGTGTCACGCCGGGCACGCGGTCCCAGCGGTGCCCGACGGGCAGGGCGTGGATGCGGCGGGGGGTCAGCGGACCGTCGGCGTCGGCTATCAGGCCGCGCAGGCCCTCGTCCCAGCCCTCGAAGTAGGTGAGCACCGCGGCTCTGCCGACGGCGGGGTCGGTGAAGTCGATGGTGTCCAGCCATGCCTCGTCGGCTTTGAGCGCGGTGTAGACGTGGAGGCTGCCGTCGGTCTCCCGGTGGGCGATGAAGCCGCGCTCGTCGCCGAGGCAGATGAAGAACCCGCCGCCGATGACGGCGGCACTGCTCGGGTGGCGGGTGTCGGCGTCCAGCAGGTCGCTCTCCACGAAGGAGATGCCGGTGTAGGCGGGCTTGGCGTCCGAGACCAGCGGCCGGATCCGCGACCAGGCGCCGTCGGCGCCGACCAGGAGGTCGGTGGTGATGCGGAAGCCGTCGGAGAACTTCACCTCGTGACGGCCGTCACCGAGCGGCCAGGCGCCCGTGACCTTGCTGCCCCAGCGGATGGTGCCGTCGGGCAGGGAGTTCAGAAGCAGCTCACGCAGGTCGCCGCGGTCCACCTCGGGACGGCCTTTGTCGCCCTCATCCTCCTCGCAGACGTGGACGGTGCCGTCGGGGCCGAGCAGGCGCATGGCCTGGCCACCTTCATGGATGATCTTGCGGAAGTCGTCGTGCAGGTCGGCCGCGAGCAGTGCCTTCTGCCCGTTTTCTTCATGGATGTCGAGCATGCCGCCCTGCTGGCGCGCACGCCGGGAGGACTCAAGGTCGAAGACGGCGGCTTCGATGCCGTGGCGGTGCAGGACGCGGGCCAGGGAGAGGCCGCCGAGACCGGCGCCGATGATCGCGATGGCGTGGTGGGGGGTGGGGGTGGCCATGGTCGTACTCCTTGCTCGTGCAGAGGCTTGAAGGTGCGGGGCGGGCGGGGCTCCGTGCGCGCCTCGGGAGGCGCTCGGTCAGGCGGCCTTGTTTCGGCCGTGGCTTCGGACGCGGCACCGGCGCTTGCCGCGCAGCGGGACTTCCTCGACCAGCAGCCGGTTCATGGCGACCTTGCCCTGCCGCCGCACCGCCGGCGCGTTCGCGCCGATCGGCGCGCTGCTGCACCACGTGAGCGCGGCAGGCACGAGGTCAGCGGCGTCGGTGCTGTGCGGCATGGCTGGCTCGATGAACGCAGTGAGTAAGGAAGAGCACGACCGAGGCGAGGAACGTGGACGTGCGGTTGAACAGGTCACCGAGCTTGCTCGTACCGGGATCGCAGGCGGTGGCCAGGGTGTGGCCGGTCACCAACCCATTACATGGGGTCGAGGCTGTCGAGGTCGGCGACGATGGCCTGCGTTGCCGTGCAGACGATCAGGCCGTCGAGTTCCGGCAGCAGGGCTGGCATCACGCCGAGCAGCACCCAGCGGATGTTCTCGGGTCCGTAATGTTGTCGGCGCTCGCTGCGCTGGCCGGGAAGGGGCCGTCGTGTACCTCACCCCTTTCGCGAAGCAGCGTAGTGCCGTGGGAATTGAGGTCTGCGCCTTGGTGTACCTCATCATTCGTAACGAACATGTTCGTGAGGAACAAGTTCGTTATGATGAGACGTGACGGTGCACTTCTGATGGAGGCACGGCCGGCAAGGAGCGGCGTGGACATCTCCGTGCTCCTGCCTACGAGCACGTCCGCCCTCACCTCTCGCAGGGGCGGATTCCAGGGCGGGGAGAGAGCTTGTTGGAGCGGGCGCGGAGCGCCCCCCTAGGCAACGAACGCGTTCGCCGCGAACCCGTTCCGTTCCTAGGCTGTGCGCCATGCCTGCACCGCAGAGCCGCCGCGAGCGGCCAGCCAAGCCCGCGCTGACCCGCGAGGGAATCATCGACACCGCCGTACGCCTGATGGAGGAGGAGGGTCTGCAGCGTGTCACCATGCGCCGTCTGGCACTCGCCCTCGACACCGGCCCCGCCTCGCTGTACGTGTACGTCGCCAACGCGGCCGAACTGCACGCAGGCATCCTCGACCGGCTCCTGAGCCGGGCCGACTTGGCCGCAGCCACCGCAACGGGCGACTGGCGCGACCGCCTTGACGCTGTCCTGGCCAGCTACGAACGTGTGTTGTTCGCACATCCCGCCCTGGCCCACTCCGCCCTGATCAGCCGCCCGAGCGGACCCAACTACCTGGCCCTGCTCGAGACCCTGCTGGACCTGCTGGACGAGGGGCAAGTGCCCGCCGGCCAGGCTGCTTGGGGCGTCGACCTCCTGTTGCAGACGGCGACCGTCTCAGCCGCCGAGCACTCCGCACGCCAGGAGAACGCCCGCGCGGACGAGGAATGGAGCCAGCTGACCACGGCACTGGCCAGTGCTTCGCCCGACATCAACCCGCACATCCACGCCCAGGCCGCCGAACTCGTCTCGGGCACACCGGATGAGCGCCGCCGCTGGAGCGTGGCGATGCTGCTCAACGGCATCACCGCCACGCCGCGCCCCGTAGCCGAACAGCGAGCCGAAGGATCGGATCCCACCGAGTGACATCGCAAGGCAGCCATGCCGACAGCGCATCGGGAACAAGCCCGCGAACTCCTCGTCCGTGAGCAACAGCCCTCAGTTCGTCCCGGATACGGATCGCACGATTCCCCTGCGCGGACGCGGCCCGCGCCGCTCGCACCGTCCCCGGGACCGGCCGGAACCCCGCGGCTGCATCGCCACCCGTACCCACCGAATACGACGACGTCGGCCTGCAAGACCACACCCGGGTCTCGAAGGCCGACGTCACGCGAAGTCCCGGCTTGACCAACAGCGCCGGATGTCACCGGGACCCTTCGCCACGCTCACAGCGTGGTACGGCACCTCAGTCGCGCAGCGCCAGCCACAGCGCCGGGACGATGAACAGCAGAAGCCAGGGTTCGACCAGGACGGTCACGCCGAGGCCGCCGTAGACGGCCGCCTTCGCGGTGCGCTTGCCGTGCTTCTTCTTCCCGGTCGGCCGGGCCTCTTGTGCGTCCAGCTTGTGCAGATCGGCCGCCAGGCCGTCGGACATGTGCCCGAGGGGGTCGGTCTTGGTGAGGGAGATCGGGCCGGGGGCGACGGTGGGGACTTCGGACCGCTGCGCACTGCGCGGCGCGGTCGGCTCGGGGTTCTGCTGCTCGGACATGGGGTCCTCCAAAGGGCTGGTCATGCTGGTCAGGTGAGGGGCGCGCAGGCCGCGGGACGGCACTCAGGCGAGTTCGGAGTCGGCTATCCACGAGCCGTGGATCATGGCGGGCACCCGGCGCGGCAGTCGGACCGTCGCGATCGGCGGTACGGACAGGTCGGAGGCGTCGAGCACGAGCAGCCGGGAGGCGTCGGCGTTGAGGTCGCTGACGACGGTGAGCAGGTAGCCGGCGTCCTCGCCGCCGGAGGCGCCGGTGTTCCCGGCGGGCACGAACACGGCTTCGCTGGGCAACTGCCCGGTGCCGAACGGCAGGAGCTGCCGGGTTCCGGTGCGCCGGTCGTATTTGACCAGGGTGTGGTTGCCGATGCCGAGGTCGTCGGGGAAGGACAGTGCGTACTGGTAGCGGTGCTCGCTGCCGGTGAACGCGTCGTTGATGGTGGGGAACTCGACGGTGAGGTCGTCGGTCTGCTCCTCCGTGACCCGGCCGGCGGCGAGGTCGAGGGTCCAGCGGCGGTTGCGGGAGCCGGAGTTGGGCTCGGCACCGCGGTCCGGTGCGCCGATCCACCAGTTCCAGGACCGCTGCCAGCCCTCACGTCCGACGGTGGGGCCTTCGACGACGACGTGTCCGTGGGCGTCCTCGTAGGCGTTGGCGAAGTGCATGCCGTATCCCTGGGTGATCTCGAACCAGCGGATCTCCCGGGCACGGCCGGTACCGCGTGGCATGACGCCGATGCGGCTGGCCTGGGTGTCGTTCCAGGTGTAGGGGATGCCGGAGTGTTCGGTGGGGTCGAAGGTGACCGAGCCTTCCAGGAAGACGACATGGTTTCGGGTGATGGCGAAGTCGTGTTTGAGTGCGGCGCTGGCTCCGGGTACTTCCTGGCTGTCGAGGAACGTGCCGTCGGGTGAGGCAACGTGGTGGATGAGGTATGGGGGGAAGGGGGAGGAGGCGAAGAAGTGCAGTTCGCCGGTGGTCGGGTCTTCCTTGGGGTGTGCGGTCATGGCGGAGGTGAGTTTGCCGTCGAAGTCGTAGGCGCCGACGGTTTCCAGTTCGGCGGTGAGCTCGAAGGGCAGGGCGGCTTCGGAGAGGGCGAGCAGGCGGCCGGCGTGTTCGATGACGTGGGTTCCGGCCGTGCTGACGGTGAGATCGGGGCCGTGTTCGGTCATGTAGGGGGCGCCGTCGAGGGCGGGGGTGTGGACCCAGCGGTTGCGGTACCACTCGGCGCGGCCTTCGTTGAGGCGGATGCCGTGGACCATGCCGCTGCCCTTGAACCAGTGGGTGGGAGTGATGCCGGGCTTGGGGTTGTGGCTGTTGCGGATGAGGCGGCCGGTCAGTTCGGGCGGCAGGTGGCCCTCGACGGTCAGCTCGGTGGCGGTGATTTCGTCGGCGACGGGGGTGTAGTGGCCGGTCAGGTAGGGCTTGGTGACGCTCATGGGAGAGGGCCTTTCTGCGCTGGTGCGGATGAGTTGTGCGAGGTGAGTGCGGGTACGGGCGCGGTCACTGCCGCTGTCGGCGGGCTGTACTGCGGCGGGCGAGGGCGGGGACGAGGGCGGTGGCCGCCAGCAGGATCAGGGCGGAGACCTCGAGCGCTGTGCGGTATCCGGCCGTGAGGGCTTCCAGGTGGGTGTGGTGGCTGGGGGAGGCGGCGGTGACGGAGGCGGCCAAGGTGCTCAGGGCCGCCAGTCCGATGGCGCCGCCGATCTGACGGGTGGTGTTCACCAGGCCGCCTGCCAGTCCCGCGTCCGCCGGCCGTACTCCGGTGACGGCGAGTGAGGTCAGCTGGACGAAGGCGATGCTCAGGCCCAGACCGATGGCGATGCTGGGGCCGAGGACCGCTGATGCGTAATCACTGTCGGCGGTGATGCGTGAAAGCCACCACATGCCGCCGGCTTCGACGAGCAGTGCCGCGGTCAGCGTGCGCACGGAGCCGAAGCGCCGGGCGAGGCTGGGGGCCAGCGCGGAGCCCAGCATGTTGGCGGCGGCGAGCGGGAGTTGGGCTAGGCCGGTGGCGAGGGGTCCGGTGCCGAGCACATGCTGCTGGTACAGCGGCAGGAAGAAGAACAGGGCGATCCATACGGACCCCAGTAGCGTCATCAGGATGTTGCCGGAGGCGAGCTGTCCCACTGTGAACAGGCGTGGTGGTAGCAGCGGATACTTCTGACGTCGCTCGATCGGCACGAAGGCCGCCAGCAGGAGCACGGCGAGTGTGAACGATGCCAGGACCTGCGGACTGGTCCAGCCGGCGGTGCGGGCCATGGTCAGGGCCCAGACGAGGGCGGTCAGACCGAGCGTGACGGTGGCGGTGCCGAGATGGTCGAACCGGCGCGCTTGTGTGCCGGTACGGCGACGTGCGGGCACCACGGCCGCGGTGGCCGCGAGGACCAAGGCCGCCCCGACGGCACAGGCGTGGAAGATCCATGACCAGCCCGCGACCTGGGCGAGTGCGCCGCCGAGCAGGACTCCTGCGGCACCGCCGGCGCCCGTGACCATGCCCCACACCGCGAGGGCCCGTCCTCGCCCGGGGCCGGACGGGAAGACGTCCATGACCAGGGCGAGTGCCGCCGGGGCGATGGCCGCGGCGCCGACGCCCTGTGCGGCTCGGGCCGCGATCAGTATCTCCGGGGCCGTCGCCAGCCCGGCAGCGACGGATGCCACGGTGAACAGGCCCAGTCCGCCGAGCAGGACGCGCCGGCGCCCCAGTAGGTCACTGAGGCTGCCGCCCGCCAGCAGCAGCGCCCCGAAAGCCAGGCCGTAGGCGTTGACCACCCAGGTGGTGCCGGTGTCGGACAGTCCCACACCGGCACGGATCTGCGGCAGGGCGACGTTGACGATCGAGGTGCTGAGCAGGACGACGAACTGCGCCGAGGCCAGGACAGCCAGGGCGGCACCGGGCCGGACGGACAGAGCGGGTGAGGGGGCGGTGGTGTCGGGCGGGTGCGCGGTGCGGTCCTGCATCTGCATAGTCGTTCCTCAATAGTGTGGTCAGTCACTCACTATCCGGGCAGTGAAGTGGCCGTGTCCGGGCTTTGCGGGGGTGCCGACGGGGGCGTTGAAGCGCGATGTTCTGTGAGTAGTTAATCACTCACTCAGAATCGTGTCAACGTCGGGAGCTCCGCCGGACTCCGGCCCCGGCCCACCGCTCAAGACGCAAGCCGAAGTGGGCAGGGGCGAACGGCATCGGCAGCCCGGTGTCGCCGCGCGGAGAAGCCGCGCGCCCGTGCCAGACCGGTGTGGCTGGGGAAGCGCTTCGCGTCCTGTCCGTGAAGTCGTCGGGACGCGGCCGACATGCGGGCAGGCCCGAGCCTGAGCCGCCCGCCCGCCCTCGCGCCCGGCGGCGAGGCGGTCGGCGTGGCCGCCGTGGCGCGGCAGAGCAGCCCGACGAAAGCCATCCGGACCTATCGTGCGCCGCCTGGGCCCTGACAACGCCGGACCCGAGAAACGCCGCGCCTCGAACCGCCGATCCCGCCTGGCCGTAGTGGGGTGAGACACAGGCGATCGCGTCGCTCGAGATGAGCCTCGCGGGAGGTGAGGAGGCCCTATGGGCGATCAGTTCGCGGTGCGCGTCATCGTCGGCGTGTGTATCGGTCTGCTGGCCGGCTCGGCCGCATTGTTGGTGATCGGCCTCGCCTACCAGGCCTGGTCGCACCGCTGGGGCGGGCGCGTGCCCACCGGAACACCGGCCAGCACAGTGCGAAGTGCGGCGCGGTGAGCTGATGCCCCAGGGGCTGGCCCGACCGCGGGACTGTACGACGTCGCCGTACACCAGCAGTCGGGAGGCCTCCGCCAGGGCGGGGCTTGATCGGCTGCGGCGGCCGGTCGTCGGGGTGCGAGGCCGGAGTGTGGCGCCCCCGGGAAGACCTGACCGGTGGGGCACGCGCGGTGGTCGGGGTGACGGGGCGCGTTCCGGGCCGTGGCCGACAAAGCGCTGCGGAACGTGCAATGGTGGCCGTCGACAAGTCCCACGACACCTTGGTCGACGAACTCGTGCTGCGGGCATGGGTGTTGGGGGGAGGAGAGACAACCCGTTTGTCGAAGTGGCCGGGTCTTCCCCCGCCCGCCGACGGACGTGCAAGACTCCGGCCTTCCGAGAGCCGATCCGGTCCGGCCGTCATCGCCGCAGAAGACACAGTGACTCTCGTGGGCCGCCCGCCTTGGCGCGTGTGCGCCGATCCCGCTGCCGCCGCCTGGTCGGGACCCGTCCGGCCCCCGCGGACTTCCGTTCCAGGCCGATGGCCCGTGGAGGGGCGGCGGGAGATGCCTACCGGGCAGTCGAGGCGTCGCCGCGATGCCGCTCCGTGTCAGGCGGAGACCATGGTGAGGGGCAGTGTGACGGCGGCATAGGCGAGCAGCGCGAAAACCGCGGCGGTCCCGGAGGCCCAGGCTCTCTCCGCGTGCGTGCGAGCCATCAGCAACGGAGTCAGGACGGCGAATGCGAGACACGTCCACGCCTGTGGCGCGTAGTGGAGGTCCCAGGCGTACATAGCCCTTCCATGCCGAGGACTCCGGCGAAGGCGGCCAGTCCGAGGACACGGCGTCGCGCGTCCCGGTGGTGCCGCCACCAGTGGCCCGCGACGCCGAACAGAGGCCCCGCCACCATGGCCATCCCCAGCCAGATAAGGGGAAAGAAGAGACTGCCCGCGCCGTCGCGCCCGAACTCGGCGTATCCGTAATACCCGACGACCAGGCCGACTTCCGCGCCGAGGCCGCCGAGCGCGGCCTGCCATAGGGGCCGCAGCCGGTCAAGAAGCGCCCCGACGGCGAACGCGGCACTGCACCAGACGGCGCCCGAGTTGGCGATCTGGTTCCATGCTCCCGGCAGCCATCCCTGGGCCAGGTTGGTGAGCACGCCCAGCAGCAGGCCCCCGCTCGTCGCTGTCGCAACCCGGCCGCCCCACCCGAGCGGCCCGCTCCTCCATATGACCAGGCCGCCGCGCCTCCAGGTGGTCATCGTCGCCTCCGTAAAGCCTCTGCGGGCGCACTCTGCACCCTGTCTCTACATAGAGTGTATACAGGGAGTGTATAGAACCCTGGGTGCGGAGCGCATGAGGAGGATGCGGCGCGCTTCCTCGGCCGTCACCGGCTGCTCCGTCCCTCACCGGCCGCCCCACGCGCTCTGCGCCGGCGGCGACCGGCACCGGCGCCCGCGCTGATCGGCCGGACACTACGGGCCCGTGCTGGCGCTGTACGGCGTACTGAAGCTCATCGGCTCTGCATGTTCATGGGCCTGCTGCACTCCACCGGGGTGCAGCCGCCGGATCGGTTTGTGCCGGCTGACAGCGACCGGCGTGGGACGGTGGCAGCGGTGGGGTGTCGGTGGCCTCCATCGACAGGCGGATGGCCTGGAGCGTCAGGGGCACCTATACTGACCTGCCGCGGTGGCCGCGCGGAGCCGTCCAGGAGCCGGTGCCCTGGTCTACGGTTCGTCAGCAGGCTGACCGACCCCGGATACCCTCTTGCCCCGCTGGCGGCGGCGCTGCTGACGTACTTCGGCAAACCGTTGCACCGAGAGCCCTACCTCTTCCACTTCATGGACGCCATGGCACTCGGCCTGCTCTGCGTGACCGGCACGATCAAGGCACTGCAGCACGGGATGCCGCCCGCGCCCGCGGCGGCCCTAGGTGTCGGCACCGCCGTCGGCGGCGGAGTCCTGGCCAGCGTGGTGTCCAGGGAACTGCCCCCGATCATGCGCTGGGACGCTGACCTGTACGCCGTGTCGGCGGTCGCCGGTGCGGCGACCGTGTCGGTGCTGCACAGCATGGGCTCTCTCGACGTGGGTATGGCGACGCTCGCGGCGACCGGAGCCTTCGGTCTCCGGCTGCTGGCCATGCACTTCCACTGGAGGCTGCCCCGGTCCTCGGTGTGGCGGGCCGCAACCGGCCACACACGGGCTGCTGTGACGGCCCCCGGCAGGCCGGAAACGCTCCCGCCTGTAGCCATTCGCCGCCCGGCCTTCGAGCACAACGAGGACACACTGCGTCTGCTTCTCCCTGACCTGGCGGCGCAGAGATCACCACGGCAGCGCGGTTACGCCGGGCGCACGGCGCGGCATCTGCCCGAACTGCACCGGCTCGGCCACGGGAGGTGACGGGGGACCGGCGACGGCCGCCCCGAGCCGAGGCCGGTCTGCCGGGCCGGTTGGCTCGATGGACAACAGCCCACCCGCCAGGGTGACGGATGCGATCACCCGCACGTGAATGACACATGCTCGCAGCCCCGCCGGACGGCAGGGCTGCGGGCTGGGGGCTGCTGCGTTCAGGGGGTGAGGTCCAGTACGCGGACCGGCTCACCTGCCCACCGGTGCGGGGCCGTGGTGGCGATGACCGCACCGTCGGGACGGTCCGGCGTGGGCTGCGCCGCGTACTGGCTGTGCGCCGCGGCCCAGGTGTCCTGCCGCGCGACGGCCAGGGCGGCGGCCAGGTCCAGATCGAGGACGGTGATGCCGGGCAGGGAAGCCAGGTGCTCGGCCGTCCCGGGCCGGGCACGATCGGCTTCCACCAACACACACGCCGGGGCGTACAGGAACCAGCCCGACTCGGCATGGGCACGGTGGATCAGACGGGAAGCGAGAACGTTGCCCTGGCCGGCCGCGGCCATCGCGGTGTCGTCCAGGACGATGTGGACGGCGTCGCTCACCGGCTGGTCACCTGGGCCAGGCGCCGGTCCAGCTCGTTGTCCAGGTCCTGTTCCTCAGCAACGGTCGGCGCGTAGCCGTTCCACTCCTTCAGCGCGGCCCGGGCTTTCTCCGCCCGCTCAGCCCGCTCGGCCGGAGTCAGCAGCGTCTCAGCGAGACGGGCGAGGTACGCGCGCAGCGACAGCCCTTCAGCGGCAGCTATAGCGGCCAGCCTCTCCTTGGCTTCCTCGGGGATACGGACGTTCGCATCAGACATGGTCGTGCTCCTTCCCATCCTTGAAGGGTACGCGTACGTACCCGTACCCGCCATGCCGTGGCGCGGCTCCCGGGGCCGGTGAACGCCCTTGCCCCTGAGTCGGCACTCCTGCAGGACCGTCTCCCTATTCATCCTGACCAGGCCTGTTCCACCCGGGGCCCGGGGGCCCCAGGGCCCCGCGGGCGACAGGAGGCCGCGGCGGGGCATTGGCACATGCCGCGGACGGCGGCGCGACGCACGCGGAGGGAGCGGCGGGACGTCCCGTGCCCTGCCGGGCGGGGTTCTGAGACGTGACGACATCACGCCCCTCGCGCGGGTCAGTCGTAGTAGCCATTGAGGTCGACGGGGTGCGTGTCGGAACCGAGCGCGGGCAGCGGACGCCGGTCCGCGCCACCGCGTACCCCGTCGTGCCGGATGACCTGCTCGGCCTCGGGCGGGGCCGGCCACAGGACGATCCGGTGCACCTCGGTGGCACCGTCCTGCTCCTGCGCCTCGCTCCGGCCGCGGGCCGAGGCCCGCAGCCGGTACCAGCCGGCCGCCGGCGGGGTCAACCGCATCCGCGGGTCGTCGTCGTTTTCCAGCGTCCCGCCACCGAGGTGGACGCTGACCTCCACCACCATGTCCCACGTCTCGTCGTCGCGTACGGGTGCGGTGGGCAGCAGTTCCAGTGTCAGCCGCACCTCGGAGTGGGCGCTGCCCGTCGACAGCCACATGGCGTCCGGGACCGCGGCGACCAGCCCGTTGGAGAGGTCCGGCAACTGCATCAGGTCCCTTTCCCACACGCCGTCGTCAAAGGCCGGACCGCTCAGGGACACCGACCCGTGGAAGGCGCTGGTCGTGCCGTCGAAGACGATGGTCATACGCGGGTCCTTTGGACTCGGTGGGTCAGGTGGCGGTCCGTCCGCGCGGCGCCGCACCAAGGGATCAGCATGAGCGTCCCGTCAGACGGGCTGCCAGTACCGCCCCCACGTGGCTCATGGGTCCGGGCTTGGTCATGTCGTCATGTGTGGACGCGACGGGATGGACGTGGAGGCGCCCGGTGAAGTAGGGCTGCCAGAGTCGGAGTATTTCGCTGTCCGGGAAGTCGTGCTCCTGCGTCGCGGGGAAATGGACGATGTCGCCGGTGAAGTGTCCCGGAGTCGTGCGCTGGACTGCCCGTGCGTCATTCCGGATCCCCTGGATCACCTGGCGGACATAGGCCTCGTCCACGTCCTTTTGGGCAGGGATCTCGTCCCCGATGATCTTGATGGTGTCGGCCACGGTGAGTCGGGGTCCCGCGGTGTCCACGGCTCTTCCCAGGGCGATCAGGAGCGCGGCCATGACGGTGTGGTCGTCGGGCTCCCTGTAGGGGGCGCTGGTGTCGAACGGGTATGCGTCCAGCATGGCCAGGAGACCCACTTCCTCTCCGGATCGCTGGAGCTGCACCGCGATGGCGTGGGCGAGAGGGCCGCCCTGGGACCACCCCAGGAGGTGGTAGGGGCCGTTGCGCTGAACGCTCTTGATGTTGCCGATGTACCAGGCGGCCAGGGCGTCGAGGCCGGACGGGGCCGCCGGGGGGCGGCTGAATGCCGGAGCCTGCAGCCCGTACACGGGCTGGCCGGTGTCCAGGTGCCGGACCAGGCCGACGTAGGAAAAGCTGACGCCGCCGCGAGGAGGCAGACAGAACAGCGCCGGCCGGTCCCCGCGGCCGTTGAGCGCGAGCACCGGCCGCAGGGGTTCCTGCTCGACGCCGGTGAGGAGCTGCGAGGCCAGGCCGGCCACGGTCGGGTACTGGAACAGACTCGCCAGCGGTATCTCCACCCCCAGCCGTGTTCTGATGCGGCTGACGAGACGTGTGGCCGAGAGGGAATGCCCGCCGCGTTCGAAGAAGTTGTCGTCCACTCCTACGGAGGGGAGCCCGAGGACGTCGGCGAACACCTGGCACAAAATCTCCTCCTGGGAGGTGACCGGTTCCCGGCTCGGAAGGCCCGTGGGGGGAGCGGGTGAGGGGAGTGCGGTGCGGTCGAGTTTGCCGTTCACGGTCAGCGGCAGGGCATCCAGTTCGACGATCATCGACGGCACCATGTAAGGGGGCAGCCTGTCCTTCAGAAACCTGCTGACAGCAGTGGGAAAGTCTCGCCCGCTGTCGTCCGTCCCCTCCTTGACGGGAGCGACGTACGCGATCAGGTACTTGTCGCCCTGCGCGTCGTCCTGGACGATCACCGCGCACTGGGCTACGGAAGGATGCGAGGCCATGACGGCCTCGATCTCGCCCTTTTCGATACGGAATCCTCGGACCTTGACCTGGTCGTCCGCCCGGCCCAGGTACTCCAGCTGTCCGGCCTCGTTCCAGGACACTACGTCGCCGGTGCGGTACATGCGCTCGCCGGGCTCGCCGTAGGGATTCGCGACGAAACGTTCCGCTGTCAGGGTCGGACGGTTGAGGTAACCACGAGCGACCTGGACGCCCGCGACGTACAGTTCGCCGGGGACACCGACCGGAAGCGGGCGCAGAGCGCCATCGAGCACGTAAGCCCTGGTGTTGGCGACCGGACGCCCGATCGGGGGTGTCATCGGCCAGTCGGCGACGTTCTCGGGGAGTGAATAGGTGGTGACCACATGCGTCTCCGCCGGACCGTAGTGGTTGTGCAGCAGCCGTCCTTCCCGGCGCTCGAAGAAGCCGCGTACGTGCCCGCTGAGCCGCAGCGCCTCCCCGGCCTGTGCGACATTGCGCAGTGCCGGCAGGTCCCTCCCCTGCTCGTGCGCCGCCTCGGCGACTGCCTCGACCACCAGGTTGGGGGCAAACAGTTCTCCCACCTCGTGGTGCTCCAGCCACCTCACCAGCAGATCGGCACTGCGCCGGTGCGTGTCCCTGGGCACCACCAGCGTCTTGCCGAACCCCAGCGCGGCCATGATCTCCTGCACGGAGACGTCGAAACTCAGCGCGGAGAACTGCGCGGCTCTGTCTCCCGTGCCCCCGCCGTGCATCCAGTGATTCCAGACGAGCAGGTTCATCAGGGCGCGTGCGGGCATCACCACCCCTTTGGGCCGTCCCGTGGACCCGGAGGTGTACATCACGTACGCGGGATGCTGGTCCAGCAGCGGCGAGAGCCGCTCGTCGTCGGCCGGATCGCGGTCCGACTCCTCCCGCACCTGTGCTCTTGTCTCACGCGCATCCAGCGACAACCACACCGATCCGGCCGCGGCAGCCGATGCCCGAATCTGCTCGTCCACGGTCTCGGACCCGAGGACGACAAGCGGCCGGGCATCACCCAGCATGTAGTCGATCCGGTCGGCCGGGTACTCCGGGTCCACGGGCATATAGGCGGCGCCGGTCTTGAAGACCGCCAGCACGGCCGTGATCATCTCGACCGAACGGGGCAACGCGAGAGCCACGATCGCCTCAGGCCCGGCCCCCTGGCCGAGCAACAGCCGGGCCAGACGGTTCGCCCCGGCGTTCAGCTCCGCGTACGACAGCCGAGTGTCCTCGAACACCACTGCCGTCGCTTCCGGCGTCCGTGCCGCCTGCGCCTCGAACAACGCAGGCAGTGTCCCGGCCGGGATCCTCCGGGCCGTGCTGTTCCACTCGACGAGGACGCGCTCGCGCTCATCCACGGTCGCGACGTCCAGCCGGGCAGTGAGGGAGTCCGGCTCCGCACCCGCCAGGTCCGCCAGAATGCCGAGAAACCGGCGGTGGTACGCGGCGTTGTCCTCGGCGGTGTACAGAGCGGGATCGGCCAGGCAGTCCACCCGCAGCCCGTCCGGCCTGTCATAGACCATGAACATCAGGTCGTTCACCTCACCGAGCGCCACATGCGAACGGGAGGTGGTCTCGCATCGCCCGAACCGCGGGCTCTCAGAACTGGGCAGGATGTTGACGGCCGGGCCCGTCAGCTGGCGGCCGGTCCCTGACAGGTTCAGGTCGTGGTAGAGGTCGCCGTACCGGTACCGCTGATGGGCGAGCAGGGCACGGGTCCGCGCCGAGGCGTGCCGTGCCATCTCGCGGACGGTCGTCTCCGGGCCCAGGTTCAGGCGCAGCGGCAGTTCGTTCGACATCGCGGCGACCGCGTCCGCCACCGCCGATCCCCGGCGAGCGGTGACGACCATGCCCAGTACGACCTCCGGCACACCCGCCACCCTGTGCACGAGCAGCCCTGCCGCGCCGATGAGCAGGGCAGGCAGAGCGACACCCGAAGCCCGGGCCGGGCGCCGCAGCGACTCCGCGGTCTCACCCGGCACCCCACCTGTGCTGCGGTGGGGCTGGCCGGACGCGGAAGACCTCCCGGCGACCCTGGACAGGGACACCGCCTCCGGGGTGTCCGCCATCTGCTGTGCCCAGAACGCCCGGTCGCGCTCGAACCGCTCACTCCGGCGGTACAGGTCGTCGTCGGCCAGGATGTCCTCCACCGTCGCGAACGGCTGCGACGGGCAGGGCAGACCGGCGTCCAGGCGCGTGTAGATCTCCGCCACCCGGTTGAGGAAGACCGCGTGCCCGAACCCGTCCAGCGCGATGTGATGCACCTTCAGGTACAGCAGGGTCCTCTCCGGGGACACGAGGAACGCGGTGAGGGCGTACCGGCATTCCTTGCGAAGATCGACGGGACGGGCGGCGTCCGCCCGCATCCACGCCTGCGCGGCTGACAGCGGGTCGGGCTCCCCCCGCACGTCGGTCACGGCCAACCGGTAGTCGTGCGCGGGCAGGACGACCTGCCACGGCCCGTCGTCGTCCTGCCCGAACCGCAGACGCGACATCTCCGCCTCGGCCATGGCCTGACTCAGCGCCTTCTCCATCAAGGAGAGGTGCAGGGGCCCGGCGATGTCGTAGTACTCGGCGAGGTTGTAGGCCGCACTGGCCGGATCCATCTCCTGCGCGTGCCAGAAACTTTGCTGCGCGGCGGTGAGAGGTTTACGGGCGGGATTCGGCATGATCGCAGGCCTTGTCGGTTGCGCGGGATGAACCCGTTCGTGGCGGGGGGGAGGAGGAGGTGCCGAAGAGGGACCGGTCAGCTGCCGTCCGTCGCATCGGCAAGGCTCTTGGGGCGCATATCGGTCCAGTGCGCCCCGATGTACTCGACGCAGTCGGGACGCGATGCCTTGCCGAAGAGCACGTCCCAGCCCTGGGGAACCTCGGCGAACGCCGGCCACAGGGAGTAGTGGTGCTCAGCGTTCCTGAGCACCAGGAACTGAGCGTTCGCGTCTTCGAACGGGTTGGCCATCTTTCACTCCATGTCCCTCGTTGCTTGCGGTGGTGTCAGTCCCGCCCCCGCCTGTGAGCGCAGTGAGGCTGGCGTCGGGCAGTGGCCTGCCCCGGTCGTCCCGGGCGGCCGAACACGTCCCTCGGCCGCCTCCGACGCCTCCATGTGCTGTGCCTGTACGGGGGCGACCGTCTCGCGTTCTCCAGACGACACCGACACCGACACCGAGATCCGCGCACTCCTCGGCACGACACCGGAGAGGTCCGACACCGTGTGCCTCCCTCGCCTTCGTGCAGCCCACGCTTGACCAGCAGGAACCGTGCGACCGCGACATGGCTTCTTAAGGGTCGGTGACCGCTGACCCGACCGGAGAAAGCCCGGTGATCACGCCGGCTCGTACGAGCGGAGGACGGTGCGGTCCCATGCCGATCCCAGGCCTGGGGGTGTGCACTGGAACCGGCACCCCGTACAACGCGGAGGGTGCCCAGGCGGTTCACCCCGTCTTCATGGACCTGGCGGGAAACGCCGGTGAGGGCCGTACCGCCCGCCCCCGCGCGGGCAGGGGAAGGGGTGCACGCGCTCGACGTGGTACGAGGGGCGTTCTCTGCCCGTGCGTGCGGGCGGTGCCGACGAGGATGCTACCGCGTCCCTCTACCCACGGTAGAGGGACGCGGTAGCATCGGAAGCATGGCAGCAGACGAGACGAGCATCAAGGTGAGCACGGCCGCGCGGGACCGGCTGGCCCAGCTGGCGGCCGAGCACGGCACGACCATCCGGGGCCTGGTCGAGGACCTCGCGCAAGACACGCCGACCCGGGCCGAGTACGCCGAGCGTGCCGAGCTGGCCCGCGCCGAACTCGCCGCGGCCTTGGGCAGCGTGCCGAGCCCGGAGGCCGAGGCGAGGGCCCGGGCCTTGCTGGAGCACCTGGGTGAGACGCGGCACGGCCGACAGGCAGCCGCGTAGTGGCGGCGATCGCGGTCGTCCTGGACCACACGGCCGCCACGGCACTGTACGACCCGAAGGACCCGTTCAACGAGGCGGTCGCCGCGTTCTACGTCCAGGCATCCGGTGGGCTGGGCAGCCTGTACGCGCCGGTGCTGTCGCTGACGGCCGGCGACGCGGAGCGGCCGGGCCTGCTCGGTTACATCAAAGGGCTGCGGTTCATCCGGATCGAGGCGTTCGACACCGACGCCGCGGTCACCGCCACCGAACTGCTGCGCTTCGGGCACTCCTGGGCCGCCGTCCACGCCATCCACGCGGCCCGTCCCTCGGCAGCCCACCCCACCGGACGCTTCCTGCTCACCCTGACCCCGAAGGCTTACGCGGGCACCGGCGTCCAGGCCGTCCACCCCGATCAGTGAACACGGACTCCGGCGGGCAAGAGGGCCGGAAGGCACGGGCGCCCGTCCGGGCCGGTCGGCCGCACCGACGCCGGCGAGGCCGGGTCGCCGTGACGTGTTTCGCCGAGGTCCCGGCCACCTGGGAGGAAGGGCCCGGCCCGGTCCCGGTACCCGGCTGAGACTCCCGTCCCGTGCATTCGAGACAGGGGCGCCCCTAGGGTGAGCGGTCGCGGACGCCGGACTCCACGGCGAGACCGGAAGAGAGGGTGACGGGGTGCAATTCAGCCCGCTGGGTCCCGGTAGACCGTGAGCCCCATCGTCTCGGGCAGCGGGTCGGCGCCCCGGATGTCCAGGTGCACCCGCAGTCCGGCCAGCTCTGCCCGCTCGGCGAGACGGGACAGGCCGTCCGGGCTAGGGGGGCGGGGCGACCGGCGGGCCCGCGCCGTTCTCTTTGAGCGGAGGATGCCGAGCAGGTGCCGCATCTCGGTCAGGGCGCTCCTGCTGGTGGTCTCGATGACACGCAGGGCGTCGGGGAGTTCCTCGGGGCGGGTGGCCACGACGTGGTTGGCCACCGCGGCCTTGACCGCGATGATGCCCAGGCTGTGCGCGACGATGTCGTGCAGCTCGCGGGCGATGTGCAGGCGTTCCTCGGTCACCGCGCGTTCGGTCAGCTGCTCGGCGGCACGTGCGGCGTAGGCGCGCCGTCCGCGTACGGCGGTGCCCAGGGCCCAGGCGCCGGCGATCAGGGTCCAGCCGATCAGCAGCGGGCCGGGCCCTCCAGCCACCAGTACGGGGAGGAGCTGGAGTGCTTCGCCGCGATAAGGCCGACGAGGCCGAGCAGTCCCGCCGTGCCGAGCGGCACCCATCGCCGTACCGGCCGGGTCAGTGCGACCGTGTAGAGGGCGAGGGGAGGGCGAGGGCGAGGGCGAGGGCGAGGGCGAGGGCGAGGGCGACTGCGGCGAAGGGGTCTTCCACGACGCCGAGCAGCATGGACAGCGTCGAGGCCGTGAGCACGACGGCGAAGACGGGCTGCGGCCGCAGCCGCTGCACCGCGAGCGGCAGCACGGTGGTGGCGATCAGCGCGTCCGCCATCCAGCCGTGCAGGCCGTGGCGGAGCGCGGCGGGGGTGCCCTGCCGGTGCGGCGCACCCTGGACGGTTCCCGGCCCGAGCGTCAATTCAGCCGCTTAAATGATTGAGCGGGTCACGTTCCCCCCTGCTCCGCTTGTTGACAGCGGCGAGTTTCACGCTCAATGTTTCCTGGTGCTCGGCTTTGTCGGCAACCGGCTCGACGTCCGCGAGGGGCACATACCATTCTCGGCCGCCGCGCTCTGGTCGCAGATAAGCGGTAGTGCCGAGAATGTCAGTGAGAATGCCTTCCCGCCCTTTCGGGTCACGGTGCAGCTTCCCGATTCTCTCGTCGTACCCGGCGGGTCGCTGGGCGTTCACCGCTCGCCCCCTTGCAGGGTCCGCAGGGCCTGTTCGACGGATTCCGGATAGGTCCCGTGTTCCGGATGACGCCGCAGCAAAACGGCACAGTCTGTTTTCAGGCTTTCGTCACTGCTTGGCGCTTTTAGCGTTTCCAGTGCGTTGCACTGCCGACAGGCGCTCATGAGGCATTCCCCCAGGGGCCTGCCCAGGGCTTCGCCTGGGCGCCTGTCGGGGCGCTCCTGGGCGGCCTCGCCCAGTGCTGCCGCGGAGGGCCGTACGAGGGCGCCCGTACGCTCCCAGGCCTCCTCTGCCTCCAAGTCACGGGACGGGCGAGGCTGTGCCTGTACGGGCGGGGCGTGCCTGACCCTGCGCGTCCTCCGCGCGGTCACCAATCGGGCGCCCATGACGTCTGGCCTGGGCGCCGTGCGCGGCGCCTGGGGCGCTTCCTGGGGCATTGCAGCGTGACTGTGCCTGCCGGGGGTGCGTCGCCCCCGCAGGGCCTCTCTCACGGGTTCGAGGGTTCGTAATAGGACGGGCATGTTGGCGCTCCTTCGCAGCGTCGACCACGCCCCCGGCCGTTCCAGCGGCGCGGGGGTCTTTGCTGCTCTAGGCGACGGCATCGCTACGCACAGCGGTATCGTTGAAGCGGCACCAGGACTTAGACGGTGTCCTATGTGGTGAGGCGGACGTACCGCTTGTAGCAGCAGAGGGCTGCGACGAGGCCGAGAAAGGCCAGGTAGTTGCGTGGATTGCGTTCATAGCGAGGGCTGAGTCGGCGGTAGCCGGACAGCCAGGAGATGGTCCGCTCGATC